>JALHTW010000252.1 GCA_022866045.1 Candidatus Aminicenantota bacterium
CCAAATGAGGCCCGGAAACCCCGGCACCGAAGACTGCCAGCCAGTTGCCTTCGTCGAACTGGATCATTTTTCTGAGTCGTTCAAGGCTGGCTGTCAGAACCGGCTGGCCGTCCTTGGCTGGATTGATGTGTCCTACAACGCTCGTGCCTCCGCCATAGGGAATGAGACAGATATGATTTTTCTGAGCAAATGAAATAAGCTCCTCGACCTGTTCCTCATCAGCCGGCTTTGCAACGCCATCCGGGAAAAGCCCAACCGTGCCATATCTCAAAGCGATCCAATCCGGGAGAGACTGCCCGCGCGCATAGCCCAGCCTCAA
Source organism: Candidatus Aminicenantota bacterium (assembly GCA_022866045.1). Taxonomy (GTDB): domain Bacteria; phylum Acidobacteriota; class Aminicenantia; order Aminicenantales; family UBA4085; genus JALHTW01. Next base: position 320 of record JALHTW010000252.1, read on the forward strand.
GCCGGGATCCTTGTTGATCAGCGGATGGTCGGGCAAGCGGCTGGCCGGACAGCGGAGGACGATGTCATTAAAATCTGCTGTCGGCCCGGCTTGGGCGGGTCCGATGACCTCAACTAAATGAGCCTTTGCCGAGGAAGATAAAGAGGCTTCAATTTTATCGCTGCCCCAGCCGTTCCAGCGCTTCACGAGAATTCCCCTCCCCTCTTTGGCCTCAGGGTCATGAAAACATCAGCGTTTTATCAATTAACCTAAATTATTCATAAATTGCGTCGTTTCCTCGAGAAGAGAATTCACAGATGGCGCCGAATTCAAAACAAGGGGGACACGATCCCAAATTCCGGAGAATTTGGGTCATGTCCCCGAATTCGGCGCCTGTCGGCAAATTCACGACCGGGAGAGATAACGTAATTCATGAATAATTCAGGTTAATATTATATCCCAACTCAACCGGTTCTGAAAGAAAGACAAAAGGTTCTTTCAGGCGGCCTCATTGATCATCTGGATTTCCTTGAACCGGCAGAAATGGGCAAGCTCTTTCGTGATATCGCCATAGCATGTCTGGCGGTGCAATCCGTGGGACCAATTCTTCCATAATTTTGTCGCGTCGCCGTCCACTTGAACTTCAATCTTCGTCCGGCAACCTCTGTCTTGTTCGAGAGAGACGGGAGAGTCGATAATTTTGCCCGTGAAGTACTGGAGCAAATCTGGGCCAATGAGGATCGCCTGGGTGACTTTCTGGCCGATCCGCATTTTAACCTGGGGGACGACTCCTTCCTGGCGTTCCATAATCGTCCGCAATTTGAACGGAGCGGCCGGTTTATCCGGGCCATCCATCCTGGTCGTTCCCAAACAGTGAGCCAGAATGATGCTGTTTTTTGATTCATCCAAGGTCGGGTCGCTGATAAAACCCGGTTTTCCGGCCAATCCTTGAAAGATAATGTGAGTCATCGCCGACGGCAGATCGGATTCACAAATGCCCCCCAAACCCATATTATTGAGTCTTGTAAAGCCAAGACAAGGATATGCGGACAGCTTGATCGTCTTGTCCCACATCGTCCCGTAGCAGTCAACCGTCATGACCGTAGCGTTTTCTTCTTCTAACAGCTTTTCGAAGGCCAGGGCCAATTTGCAGGATTTGAATATGTTTTCTCTGGAAGGTTCCACGACTCTCTCGGCGTTGCCGATCCACCAATCCGCTTCTTTTTTTGCATCACCGTCGTTAACGGCGCCATAAGCGTCGACCACGCGTTGAAGTTCGATAGGAACAATCTCTGTCCCTAATTTCTTTTTGATGTCGGCCGCATAGGGGGCGAATGAGCCGGTCGTAAGGTTAAGGATCTTGGCTTCCCGTAAATGGTGAATCGCCCGAAACGGCCTTATGGCCGCCGCCAGTTGTTGATAATCACTGCTGAGGATGCACTCCATTTTGGCTCCCCGGGGTTGTTTGCGCAATTCGCCAAACCCGACCCATTCATGCCCCGAATAGGGAACGGCGAAAACCATCGTCGGCTGACTCAGGCTGAGGATCTCGTTGAGAATCGATCCGATTCCGATGTTAAAATGAATGGCCAGGATCCCGTCGACATTTTTCAATTTGTCCTTTAAGGGAACAACCTGCTCCGGAGATGTGATCAACTCATCGACAACAAAATCGACATCGGACAATTCGTCTTTTAGCTTGGCAAACTCGGATTCATAAAACCGGATTTCCTCTTTAAAATTGAGATTCGGTTTAGGCCATAGACCATGAGAAGTTCCCATATAAATCCGGGCCACTTTGACTTTTGTCTTCCGACAGCCGGGGCTGATAATCTTGGTTTCGCTTCGCGGGCCGGCGCCAAAGGAGAAAATTCCCGGGCCGCTGAGACATAAAGCGCTTCCGGCAGCCGCCAGTTGCAGAAATTCCCTTCGTTGAATCCCCTTTTTCACGTGTTCCTCCACTTTTTGTCGCCCGCCAAAATTTAGCATCTCTTTCTTAAGTATATTATATACCGGTCTTAACCTTCTGGATAATCTGGCCTGTCTTTTTATCCTTGAGGATCAACTTCGTCTTTCCATCCGGCATTCGCTCTTCTTTGATCAAGACATACTTCTCCCCGATGATCTTTTGTCCGGCCGCGGTCTTCCCCGCTTTGACCGCCTCCGGCCATCGTTCGAGCTTTACCGGCTCCCATTTTTTTGTTATGGCGGATCTGTAGCAGGCATCGATGATCGCGTTGACGACATAGCCATCGAGAAAAGTTTCCATGGGTTTGCGTCCTTCATCCAAGGCATCGAACATGTCGGCGAACATGTGGACGTAACCCAGCTCATGGACCTCGTCTCCCACCGGGAACAGCCAGCCTTTATCGCCCTCGGCCTTCTCGGCGACATACCCGCCCTGGCCGACGGCCGTGAACATCTCAAAGCCGGTTCGGAGAAAATGATCGAGCCAGATCGTGCCCTCTGTGCCGGCCACTTCATCCCGCAGGTCCATGCCGCCGCGGAACGTCCAGCTCACCTCAAACTGTCCGATCGCGCCGTTCTCAAAGCGGATCAGTCCGATGCCCGTGTCTTCGGCCTGGATCGGGTGGACCATTGTCTCGGCCGTGCAGATGACTTCAACGGGTTTCACGTCCTTGCCGATGAAATTCCGGATAATCTCGATGCAGTGGCAGCCCATGTCGACAATGGCCCCGCCACCGGCGATCTCCTTGTCCCAGAACCAGGCGCTGTGCGGGCCGGGATGGGTTTCCCGCGATCGGACCCAGAGGATCTTGCCCAGCGCCCCATTCTTGACGGAGGCGAGGGATTTCAGCGTTTTGGGCGTATAGACCAGGTCTTCCAGATATCCGGCAAACACCCCCGCCTTCTCAACGGCTTCCAATATCTCCAAGGCTTCGGCCGCCGTTCGGGCCAAAGGCTTGGTGCACAGGACGTTTTTGCCCGCTTTCGCGGCCAGTAAAATGGCCTTTTTATGCAGATTGTTGGGCAGCCCGACGATTACCAAGTCGCTTTCTGGATCTTCGACCGCCTTGACCATGTCGCTCGTCCATTTCGGGATTCCCCATTTTTGGGCGAAGGCCTTAGCCTCATCTTCGGTTATAGCGCAGATGGTATGAATCTTATCCCGGCTCCTCTGGCCGTGGATGGTCATCGTATAGAATGTGCCGATAAGGCCGGCGCCCAACAAAGTGATGTTATGCGATTTTTTCATGGGTGCTCTCCTCCTTGAATTCATTGGGATCATTTCTCTTCAATAGGAAGATAGAGGTCGAGGATAAAATCCCTCTCGGGCTCGCCTGGATCCCGGGTCTTTTCGAGCTTAAGAGTTCTCCGCTTTTCAACATTTTTTGTTCTTGGAATATTTTTATAGCGCAGAACGATAAATCTGAAAAATGTCTTGCTCGGTGACCGGCGCCGGTGTGATCTTGATGTCGCTTTTCACGATCACTCTTTTAACGAACTCGCCGAGCTCTTCTTCGCTTACTCCGTACGAGGAAAGCCGGGTCGAGACGCCGAAACTCTCGATGAGTTGACGGGCGCCGCCGAAGGGCTCGACGAGATCGTCGAGCTTTCTGACCTTTTCCTTTACTGTCGAATGTTTCCTCATAAAATCAAGGACATGGGGAAGGAGCGCAGCGTTGGCCTTTCCGTGGGGAAGGCCGTGAAATGTGGTCAGGCAATAGCCCATGATATGAAGCAGGATCGTCCCGCCGTGGGTGATGTTGATTCCGGCCAGCATCGAGGCATAGGAGAGCTTGGTCATGGCTTCTGGATCTTTGCGAACGGCCTGTTTCAAGTTCCAGAGGACGACATCGATGACGTGGAGGGCAAGAATATCATTCATCCAGAAGGCTTGGGTCGAGAGGAATGACTCCAGGGCATGGGTCAGCGCATCCAGCCCGGTATGGATAATGACGGGTTCGGGCATCGTGGAGGTCAATTCCGGATCGACGATGGACAAGATTGGAAAAAGAGAGGAATTGGCGTATCCGACTTTGTTTCGGTTTTCAACATCGGTGAAAACCGCGTAGGGCGTGACTTCGCTCCCCGTTCCCGATGTCGTCGGCACGCAGACAACCGGAAGCGGCGGATTTTCCGGCTTTTCGCCGCTCAAATAAACGCTGAGGTCCTTCCCATTGGCGGCCAACAAGGCGATGCCTTTGGCCGCGTCCATGGGCGAGCCTCCGCCGACGCCGATAATAATCTCGGCACGCAAGTCCCGGGCAAACCGGGCCCCTTCCTCGATATTTTCGAATGTCGGGTTTTCAGCGACGTCCTGAAAAAGCCATACCTGACGGGGCTGGAGCTCGGAAAGAACGGCATCCACAGCAGGGCTTTTTAAAGCAACGTTCTTGTCCGTGGCGATAAGAATCCGTTCGAACTTGGGATCCAACCGCGCCCCGAATTCCCTGATCCGTCCCCGGCCAAAAAGGACTTCGGTGGGAAGATGAAAGAGGAACGGTTTCATCGCGTCGCCGCCAAAAGCTTTATCCGCTTCGCGTCCGGGAACCGTTCGATGGCGTAGCGGAGCGTGGTCCGCGGGATTCTCGGACCGTGGCGCCGGAGAAATCGCTCCAAGCGGGGCATGTCCACCTTTCCAGCTTCCCGGAGAAGCCAGCCGTTGGCCTTTTCGATCAGATCGTCCTCGACGGGAAAAAGCCGCTTGGAGATCTGATAAACGGCATCCAGGCATTTCCCGCACCGGGCGAGCTTGATGAAGGAAACCGCAGACGCCCGTTTGACCCAGCGGTTCGGATGGGCTGTCCAGCCCTTGATCTTCTGAACGAGATCGGGATATTTTTCCAGCATCGCGCCCAGGCTGTCGGGACAGAGGACGTCGACTGAGGCCCAATTATCGCAGTAGTCCCGGGCCAGCCATTTTTTGATCAGGAGAAAGATCGACCGATCAAACTCCTTCCGGTATTTGAGAAAGATCATGGTCGCCAAGCCCTTGGCTTCCAAATATTTATGGGGCAGGAGGATCTCGCAGAACTCGATCGCCTGCCGGATGGTCCACTCCTTGCGGACCGTCAGGTATAGCTCCGCGGCGATATCTCGAACCTCTTGGGAGGCCAGCCCGTAAGAAGAGACCTGTTCCTTGAAATATCTCTGAGCCTGAACAGCCTTTTCAGGATCGGCCTTGCTCTTGAGCAGGCTCACGGCCTTCTTGGCCAGTTCTTCAGGCGTCACGAACTTTCCCTCTTTTTTCGTTCCGTTTGTCATGGAGATATCCTTTGGAAGTCAGTACGGGGTTTTTTGCTCCTCCGCTTTATAGCCCGGGAAAATATTACACCGGACGAAAAAGATCTGTCAATGAAAAACCTTCGAGAGTAAGCAATTCTTTTTCCGGGGCACCGGAAAGTCGAGCGGGGGTGGCGCAGCGAAGGGGATCCCCGCCCGCGCCGGGGAAGAGCCGCGAAAGAACCCTACCCGAAACTGGCCTGACACCGGAAGCATTTCCAAATATATGATATTCACTCGGCACTGGAGGCCGCCCTGAAGCTCCCGTAGCGGAGGGGGGGGGCCCGTCGGCTTCTCCGACGGGGGGAACCGACGGGACTGGTTCCCTGGGGTCCGGGGCTAAGGGCGGCTTCCAGCGCCGACCGGAATCACACGAACGGAAATGCTTACCCTGACACAGGGAAAAGAATGGCTTACCCTTCGAGACTATCCTTGCTTTTCGTTCTTCCCGTCCTGGGCGTAGGCATTGAGATCGAGAAGACCATGGCCGGACAGGTTGAATAAAATGACCTTGTCCTTTCCCTCTTTTTTCGCCGAGAGGGCTTCGTCGATCACGGCCGCGACGGCATGGGACGACTCAGGCGCTGGAAGGATCCCTTCGGTCTTGAAGAACAATAGGCCCGCTTCAAAGATTCTGTCTTGCGAATAGGCCCGCGGCTCGACGATCCCAAGCTTGGCGAGGTGGCTGACGAGAGGGGCCATGCCGTGGTAGCGGAGCCCGCCGGCGTGAATGGGCGCCGGAACGAAATCCTTGCCCAGGGTGTACATATATAGAAGCGGCGTCAGTCCCGCCGTGTCGCCATGGTCGTATCTCAATTCGCCCTGAGTGAGCGACGGGCAGGCTTCAGGCTCGACGGCGATGAAGCGGATGGATTTTCCTTCTTTGAGGTTTTTTCGGACGAACGGAAAAGCGATACCGCTGAAGTTCGATCCGCCGCCGACGCAGCCGATGATGACGTCGGGCGTAACGCCCTGGGCAGCCATCTGTTTGTCAGCTTCCTGGCCGATAACAGTCTGATGCATCAAGACGGCGTCGAGGACCGAACCGAGGGAATATTTGGACTTGGGGCCCTGGACGGCCAGCTCCAAGGCTTCGGAAATGGCGATGCCCAGGCTTCCGGGATGGTTGGGATCTTTGGCGAAAAAGCGCGAGCCGGACTGCGTTTGAGGGCTCGGGCTTTCGGCGACGGTTGCCCCGAACATCTCCATGAGGATCCTCCGTCCCGGCTTCTGCCGGTAGCTAATCCTGACCATAAAGACCTTCACCTTCACACCGAAAAGAGCTCCGGCGTGGGCGAGCGCAGAGCCCCATTGGCCGGCGCCCGTTTCCGTGATCAAGGTTTCGACGCCTTCCCGGGAGGCAAGATAGGCCTGCATTAAAGCCGTATTACTTTTATGGCTGCCCATGGGTCCCACGCCTTCGTACTTGTAGAAGATGTGGGCGGGCGTCCCCAGGCTTTTTCTTAATCCTGAGG
>JALHTW010000253.1 GCA_022866045.1 Candidatus Aminicenantota bacterium
GAAACTTACATCCAATCAAATAAGAGCGTGATCAGGGACTCGAGCGTCTTGGATAAGCTCACCCAGAGGGAACGAGAGGTTCTCCAATTGATAGCCGAATGCAAGTCCAGCAAGGAAATATCCAGCCTTCTTTTCATAAGCCCAAACACCGTAGAAACGCATAAAGCCCATCTTAAGGAAAAGTTGGGGCTTCGCAAAACCGCCGACTTAATCAGATACGCCTATCGCAAGGGAATCACGGGCCCGGACTAAATTTTCCAATATATGGAAAGGAAATCATGATTTTCTTTGATTAAAATCATGGTTTTTAGCTATTCCCAAAATTACTCCTACCCCTCATATTATTACCAAAGGGCTGAATTCCCCCCAGAAGTTCTGGAAATGAAGATAAAAAAGGTATTTATTGTCGATGATCATCCGGTGGCCGAAATGGCAAAAGCCTTGTCTTCGCACCGGCCGAATCGACCAGCCCCGGGGGATGAATAAAGCCGGGGAGGAAATCCCCCCTAAAGAGGAGGTCTTCTCGAGATGAAGAATGTCTTTTCCATAACGACCGAAGATACCAAAAAAGCCAGGACCATAGCGATATATCGGACTCTCGTGGAGAACGTTACCATCGGCATCTCTCTTCTCAGCCCGAAGATGGAAGTTCTGGCTGTGAACAAGCAGATGTACGAATGGTTTCCGAACATCAAGGCGACCGAGACGATTGTCTGCCACCGGGATTTCAAGCCGTCGCCCGCCGCGGACGTCTGCGAATATTGCCCGACCCGTGAAACATTAATCGATGGTCAAACTCATGAGGCCATAGTCGATTTTCCTTCGAACGCCGACGAGATACGCAGTTTCAAGATTACGTCATCGCCTATTAAAAATGTCCGCAATGAAATTACGGCAGTCATCGAGATGTTCATGGATTATTCCGAGACAAGGCGTCTGGAAAAGTTCTCCGAAAATGAGATCAGCCTGCGCAAGGCCATTGAGAAAAACGAGGACAACTTTCTCGTCGTGGACAAAAACGGTGTCGTGCTTTTCACGAATCCGATTACGGAGAAACTATTTGGCTCGGAACCCGGCGGTCTGAGGGGATCCGTTTTTGGTTATCCGCTAGGTTATAGCCAGTCCACGGAGATAGAAATCCTGAATCGCGTCACGGGAATCCGCTATGCCGAACTGGGCATGGTCGATATCGAATGGGACCGGAATCCCGCCACACTCGTTTTGGTTCGCGATGTCACCGATCTTAAAAAGGCCAAGCAGGTCACCCTGGAGCTTGCCGAGCAGAAGCGCATCGACGAAATCAAGAGCGAATTCATATCCACGGTCTCCCATGAGCTGCGCACGCCGATGACGATCATACAGGAATGCGTCTCGCAGGTCCTGGACGGCCTGCACGGGGAAACGACGCCTCCTCAAAGGGAAATGTTGTCGATGTCTATCAAGAACATCGGCCGCCTCAGCCGCATTGTGGACAATCTGCTGGATATCTCGAAAATCGAGGCGGATCGAATTCAGTTAAAGAGAGAACTTATCGACATCGTCGGCTTATTTAGGGAAGTCAGCTCGAGCTTTGAGGCAATCGCCCGCGACAAAGGCCTGGACTTTAAAAAGACGTTTCCTCGGGAAAAAATAGAGATCTATATTGATAAAGACAAAATCACGCAAGTTCTGGTCAATCTCCTCAGCAATGCGATTAAATTCACAAACGAAGGGCACATTGAGATTTGGCTGGGGGAAAATAATAGCGTTGTGGAATGCGCGGTCTCGGATACCGGAAGAGGCATTGCCGAGGAAGATATTCCAAAAGTCTTTGGAAAATTTGAACAGTTCGGAAGAGTCGAGGGACCGGGAGAAAAAGGCACGGGTCTTGGGCTGGCCATCTCCAAGCAGCTCGTTGAATTGCATAAAGGGAAGATCTGGGTCGATAGCAAGCCCGGGAAAGGAAGCAAATTCGGCTTTGCTTTACCCAAACTCACGGCCCAGGACATGATCAGGGAACACATGGGCGTAGGCTTGAAAGAAGCGTTCGTAAAAGGCGTGCCTTTCTCCATCATCGCCTTTGAGATCAAGAACTATGGCCATCTCCAGCAAAAACTGGGCGCGGAAAAAACGGACTCTTACCTCGACTGTCTGAAACAGATCCTCAAAACGAACCTGCGCCGTCGGGAAGATAAGGTTTTCAAGGGTGTCAGGGAGGTCATTGTCATGCTTCCCCAAACCCTGAAAACCGACGCGCTCGCGGTCATAGAGAGAAACCGCATCTCCATCGACAAGGCCAAATCCGAGGGAATCTTCGATAAAGACATGGAAATCATTTCCCGCGTCGCCGGCTTTCCGGAAGATGCGGACACGAAAGAGGGACTCCTCGCGGCCGTCGGCATGTGAAAAAATGGAACGAAATTCAAGAGGACGCATGAACATCTGAAGAATGGAGATCCCTATGGCAAAAAAGATATTGATCGTCGATGACGATCAGGAGATCGTGATGTTGATCGCCGCTCGCTTAAGGGCAAATCAATACGAGGTCGTGGTGGCCAATGATGCCGTCCAGGGGGTATCCAAGGCCCACAAGGAGAAACCCGATCTTATTCTTTTGGATAACCGAATGTCGGGGGGAAGCGGCTTGTCCGTGCTGGCCACATTGAGACAGAGAATGGATACAATAATAACTCCCATCATCCTTATCACGGCTTATCCTAGCGAAAAAATAAAAGAAGAAGCACTAGAAAAAGGAGCCACGGATTTTATTGGGAAGCCGTTTGATGCCAATGATCTCCTGGGCAAGATCAGGAAGGCCTTTGGCGAGAAAGGCCTTTAAAAAGGAGGCGCTGCATGGCAAAAAAAATATTGGTTGTCGATGACGAACCCAGCATCGTCAGGTTGTTGAAAGCCCGGTTAGAAGCCAGCCAGTATGAGGTTATCACCGCCAAAGACGGCCAGGAAGCCATCGAGAAGACGAACCAAGAAAAACCCGACTTGATCATTCTGGATATCATGCTTCCTAAGATTGATGGCTATACGGTCGCCTCTATGCTCAAGGCTGACGAGAATACCAGGGACATCCCAATCGTCATGTTGACGGCCCGCAACCTGGCCCAAGATATCAAGGCAGGGATGGAAAGCGGGGCCGTCAGTTATGTCCAAAAACCATTCAATTCTGATGTCCTGCTGGCGATGATTCCGACGCTGCTCAATCGAAAGATGAGGAAGGAGAAGGAAGAGCGAGAAGAGGCCGGGGCCGGAGCGAGGGATGACGTTCAAGGAGAAAACGAACAAGAGGATATAGCTAAAGAAATCAGAGACATCTACACAATCATGGGTAAACGTGATGGAAAAGACAAAGACTAGACTCGAAATCAACGCCTACGCCAACGGCGCGGGGAGTTACCTTAATTCAGAAATAACCGATTTCACTTCAATACAATCCTGAAGAGATCGGAGCTCACATCAAAGGTTGCGATAAAAGTGATAAATATGGAGGTTTTTGGGTGTCTTTATATAGAGTGGGTGTCTATGTATATAAAAAAAGAAATCGGAGCTTTTATATTCAAAGAAAATCATGATTTTTATTGATTAAAATCATGGTTTTTTGCTATTCCCAAAATAACCCCTGCCCCTTATATTATTACCAAAGGGTTGAATTCCCCCCAGAAGTTCTGGAAATGAAGATAAAAAAGGTATTTATTGTCGATGATGACCCGGAATTTCGGCGGTTCCTCAGGGAATTCCTATCTGATCAACCGGGTCTAAAGATAGTCGGGGAGGCAGCCGATGGAAAACAAGCTTTAGAGAAAGTCAAAAAGATCAACCCGGATCTGGTCCTTCTGGATATTCGTATGCCGGGAATGAACTGTTTTACGGTCTCCCGTTTGCTCAAACAGAAAATGCCCGATCTGCAAATCATCATCATGACGATTTTTGATAATCCGAAATACCAGGTATCGGCTAAAGATAACGGCGCCTTCGGGTATATCGTGAAATCAAATTCAATCCTGGACTTGATGCCAGCCATTCGGGCGGCATTAAAGAATAAATGAAAAGCTTATTTAAATATTTTTTCTTCGACGTTTGAGATTTAAATGAACGAGCATGATATGAATATGTCGAATCAACTCGTTGTCTTTGCCTTGGATGAGCAGCGTTATGCCTTGCATCTCTCGGCGGTGGAAAGAATTGTTCGCGTGGCTGAAGTGACACCGTTGCCCAAAGCACCGGAAATTGTTCTCGGTGTTATCAATGTGCAGGGGCAGATTATTCCCGTTGCCGATATCCGCCGCCGCTTCCGCCTTCCGGAACGAGAAATAGACCTGAGCGATCATTTGATCATTGCTCATACTCCCAACCGGACCGTCGCCCTCGTTGTGGACGAGGTTACCGGTGTCATTGAAAGCCCTGAACAGAAATTGATTCCCGCAAAAGAAATCCTTCCCGGCACAGATTATGTTGAAGGTGTCATGAAGCTTGAGGACGGATTGATTCTCATTCACGACCTCGCGACCTTCTTGTCCCTGGAAGAAGAGAATACGTTGGATTTAGCCCTGAAAACACGGAAAGGTCAGAAGTGATCAGAATGGTTTTAGAAATCCCGTTGTCACAGCTCAGCGATCTGGTGGCCGTCCGGACGGGCTTGCGTTTCCCCAGAGAACGATGGAATGACCTCCAGCGGGGGATAAGCGCTGCCGCCAGAGAGTTCGGTTTTGACGATGCCCGAGCATGCCTCGATTGGCTCCTTTCCTCTTCGCTGACCAGAGAGCAAATGGAGATTCTGGCAAGCCACATTACGGTCGGAGAAACTTATTTCTTTCGCGATGAGAAGAGCTTCAGAGTTCTTGAAGAACATGTCCTTCCGGAACTGATTGCTTCTCGCCGCGGAGGCGAGCAGCGCCTGAGAATCTGGAGCGCAGGCTGTGCCACCGGGGAAGAGGCCTATTCCATAGCCATCATCCTGAGTAAACTCCTTCCCGATCCCGCCGACTGGAATGTCACGATCCTGGGGACAGATATCAATACCCGTTTTCTCCATAAGGCGTCGCTCGGTATCTATGGCCAATGGTCATTTCGCGGCTGCCCACAATGGGTGAGAGAGAAATATTTCAAAAAAACAAAAGAGGATCGCTTCGAAATTGCGCCGGACATCAAGAAAATGGTGATGTTTTTTCATCACAACCTTGCTGAGGACTCCTATCCTTCTCTCCTCAACAAGACCAATGCCATGGACGTGATTTTCTGCCGCAACGTGTTGATGTATTTCGCCCCGGAACAGGCGACCAAGGTCATTCAGGGCTTTTACGATTGCCTGACGGACGGAGGGTGGTTGAGCGTGAGCCCGAGCGAAGCATCCCCCGTCCTCTTTCCGCAGTTCACGCCGGCCAATTATCCCGGAGTTTTTTTCTTAAGAAAAGACAGTCGCAAAAGCTCAACTTCGGGAGTTTCGATACGGGCGAATGCTCCGCCCTGGACAATTCCTGAGGCGATGAACATGCCGCTTCAATCAATCGCTGCGACATCTGAAATAAAGCCGGAGTTCTGTTTGCCGCTTGAATCGGGGATAACACCGGCGCGGAAAACCGAAGAACCTGAGCCTCCGAAACCGGACTCGGCCACCCAGGAACAGGCGCTGGCCCTTTATGAACAGGGCCGATACTCGGAGGCAAAAGAAAGAGTCATAGAGCTCATATCAAACAATAGAGCCGACTCAGAAGCGATGGCTCTCCTGGCTCGAATTTATGCCAACCGGGGCGAACTCACCGAAGCGCTTGATTGCTGCCGGAAAGCCATAAGCGTGGATAAGCTGAATCCCGCCTACCACTATCTCCTAGCAACCGTTCTTCAAGAACAAAAACAATTTGAAGAAGCGTCCTTGTCGCTGAGGCGGGCGCTCTATATAGACCAGGGTTTTGTCCCGGCTCATTTTGCTCTGGGAAATCTGAGCCTTCAACGGAGGAAGTTTCGAGAATCACGGAAACATTTTGAAAACGCGCTATCGCTCCTGGGCGCATATAAACCGGAGGATATTTTGCCGGAAGCGGAAGGGATGACCGCCGGCCGACTGATGGAAATCATCCGTGCGACAACTCATATGGAGAAATCGGCATGAGACGAACCAAAGTTCCCTCGGGCAAGACACAGATTATCGTTAATAATGTCGGCGATGCTGGCCAACAGGGCGAAAACGTTCGGACAACTCCCGAGGATACGCTCACGCGATTACTCGAAGAAAAGAGGAGAATACTTAAAGCAAGAGCGAAGGCGTTGGCCAGAGAGACTGAGACAGAGGAAAGGCCTGAAGACTATCTGGAAGTTGTTGAGTTTGTCCTGGCCAACGAGAGATACGGAATAGAATCATCATTTGTCCGGGAAGTCTACCTGATGAAAGAATTGACTCCCGTGCCCTGCACGCCGGGCTTTGTCCTCGGCATAACCAATGTCCGGGGTCAGATTCTTTCGGTCTTCGATATAAAGAAATTTTTTAACCTCACGGAAACGGGGCTTGGCGATCGCGACAGGATCCTCGTTGTCGAAGCCGGGGAAATCAAGCTCGGCCTGCTGGCCGATGCCGTTCAGGGAGTGCGCTCTATCCCGCTTGAAGACATTCAGCCTTCGCTTCCCACGCTTGTCGGAATCCGGCAAGAATATCTAAAGGGAATTACAAGAGACAGAACGGTGATTTTGGATGCCGAAAAACTCCTGGGGGACAGGAAGCTCGTCATACATGAAGAGGTAGAGACATAGTGAAGATAAAATTGGGCTTGAAGCTATATCTTCAAACTTAGCTAAAGGAGGACAGGACATGACTATCAGTAAAAGAATTATCTGGGGATATGCAGCCGTGCTGGTAATTATGGCCATTGCGGTCGCCGTCGGCTTTTATGGAATCAGGACCACGCAAAGCGTGTACAACAGATTTACGACTGTAGAAGAGAGGCTGGTCGATGGGGCCAACGAACTCAGATTTGAGGTGAGAGACCAGACCGCTCACCTCCGCGGCTTTTTGCTCTTTCCCGATGAGAAAAAATACTATCTGGACAAATTACAGGAAGACTACAACCAGTTTGATGCCGCCATCGAGAAGATGCGAAATCTCGTCATTACTGAGGAAGGGCGCCGTATGGTCGATGACCTTGCGGAGCTACAGTTGAAGTACAAACAGGAGCAGAATACAGTAATTGCTCTAATACAACAGGGGAAATATCCCGAGGCAGCAGAACTGAACAGAAAGAATATCCGCCCAAAATCAGAAAATATGATAAGCGAAGTCAATCGCTTCAGGGATCGGGAACTAAAAAAAGCGGACGAAGGATATACCAACATCAAAGCAACGGCGAGTCGTCTTTCCGGTGTGATGGTGGTAGTTTCAATCCTTGCCATCGTTTGTGGCCTTGGAATTGCCTTCTGGCTGACCCGACAAATCTCCCGTCAGCTCCGCGACGCCATCGCTCAACTGACTTCGTCATTAGCCGAGATCATGGCCTCCTCCGCCCAGCTTGCCTCTTCGGCCGCAGAAACGGCAACGGCAGTCGGCGAGACGACCACGACTATCGAGGAGGTCAGACAGACAGTTCAGGTCTCCGGCGAGAAAGCGAAATATGTATCTGAAAACGCCCAGAAAACAACACAAGTGGCCCAGCACGGCAAGAAAGCCGTAGAGGATTTGGTCGCCGGGACCAATGCTATTCGGGAACGGATGGAATCCATTGCCGAAAACATTGTCAGGCTCAGCGAGCAAGGCCAGGCGATTGGAGAGATCATAGCGACCGTAAACGATGTTGCCGACCAGTCCAATCTCCTGGCGGTCAATGCGGCCATCGAAGCGGCCAAGGCCGGAGAGCAGGGGAAGGGATTCACCGTCGTGGCCCAGGAGATCAAGACGCTGGCGGAGCAATCGAAGAAGGCTACGGTAAGTGTGCGGACAATTTTAACCGACATCCAGCGGGGCACCGGCAACGCGGTCATGGCTACGGAGCAGGGCAGTAAGGCCGTTGAGGCCGGCATAAAGCAGTCGGCATCGGCCCGCGAGGCTATAGGAGCGTTGACGGATAGCATTATCGAAGCAGCCCAGGCTGCCACCCAGATCTCAGTCTCCGGCAAGCAGCAGATGGTGGGGATGGACCAGGTCGCCCAGGCGATGGAAAGCATCAACCAGGCCGCGACTCAAAACCTGGCCGGTATCAAGCAGACGGAACTGGCGGCACTGAATCTTAATGAGCTAGCCCAAAAATTTAAAACAATGATCGAGGGAAAGAAAAATAATTAAGATTTATTAAGCGGCAAACATGGCCAAAAAGGATAATGGCTTTATAAAAAAGCTTCTGGGCATATTCAAAATCGAAGCCCAAGAACATATCAACGCGCTGTCTTCCGGCCTTATCGAGTTGGAGAAAGCGTCCGGCGCCGACAGACAGGCGCAGATAATCGAAACCATGTTCCGCGAAGCTCACAGCCTGAAGGGTGCGGCTCGATCGGTGAACATCGCCGAAATCGAGTCGATGTGCCAATCGCTCGAAAGCGTCTTTTCTGCACTTAAAAACCACAAACTGTCGGCATCCAAAGGTCTTCTTGATGTGCTTCATCAGACAGTTGACAGCCTCGATGGACTCCTGCTCTCAATTGAGAGAGAACGCACTGTCAATGAGAAATCGGAAGCCGCGGCGACGATTAAAATCCTCGAGGCTCTCTTGGCCGGCGCGCCAATTCCCCTTCGGCGGCCCGGGCCGGATAAAGGTGGGCCTGAAACGCCGCTCACACACCCGAAGCTTTCCCTAGCTGAGACAGTGAGAATATCCGCCTCGAGACTGGAATCCCTGCTGCTGCAAACAGAGGAACTTCTTTCAGCCAAACAGGCGGCAGGTCGGCTCGTGGCTGAACTCCAGGAGCTTGATGCCGGCTTGACGGAATGGGAAACAGAGTCCAACAAGCTCTCCCCGCACATAAGGATGTTGCGCCTGTCGCTGGAAGAAAAGAACACGACTCCACAGGACAAAATAAATTCTTCTCTAGCCCGCCTGCTGGAATTTGTGAATTGGAATCAAAGCCATATCGTGTCGCTGAAAAATGGGCTCGCGGCGCTGGCAGAGAAGGCCGAGCGGGATCGCCATGCCCTGGGCGGAGCCGTGGACAATCTCCTGCAGGATATGAGGCGGGGATCGATGCTCCCGCTGTCGTCGATACTGGAAAACTTTCCCAGATTTGTGCGCGAACTGTGCCGGGATCAGGGCAAGGATGCCGAGTTTGTGATGCGGGGACAGGAGATTGAAATCGACAGGCACATTCTGGAGGAGATGAAGGATCCCTTCATCCATTTGGTCAGAAATTGTATCGACCACGGCATAGAAAAGCCGGAGGAACGAACGCACAAAGGAAAATCCTCTCGCGGGACAATCACGTTTGCCACTTCGCAGATGAAAAGCGGCCGCGTTGATATCATCATCTCCGATGATGGAGCCGGAATCGATACGGCCAAGGTCCGGAACGTCGCGCTGAGGCGTGGACTTATTTCTCAAGAAGACGCGGATAAGCTCGATCACCAAAAGGCGCTGTCGCTCATCTTTCAGTCAGGAGTATCCACCAGCCCCATCATTACCGATATCTCCGGCAGAGGCCTCGGCCTGGCTATCGTGCAGGAGAAAGTGCTGAGACTCGGCGGCACGGTGTCGGTGGAAACGGACCATGATGTTGGAACCACGTTCCGGATAAGTCTGCCTCTCGCGCTGGCGACATTTCGAGGGATCGTCATTCGCGCCGCTGAACGCCTGTTTGTCCTGCCCACGACCAGCGTCGAGAGGGTCGTCCGTGTGAAAAGAGAAGATATAAAAACTGTGGAAAATCGAGAGACGATCTCGCTGGACGGGGAAGTCCTGTCGCTCGTCAGGCTTACAGAGGTTTTGGGACTTCCCCGGGAGGACGCGGCGGCAGATGGCTCAGATATCCGGCCGGCCATGGTTTTTGGTTCTGCTGATAAGCGGCTTGCGTTCCTTGTAGATGAGGTCATCGATGAACAGGAAGTGTTGGTGAAAAACCTTGGCCGGCAGCTTTCCCGGGTGAGAAATATCATCGGCGCCTCTATTTTGGCCGGGGGCAACGTGGTGCCGGTTCTTAACGTCGGTGACCTGATGAAGGCAGCGGTGAAAGCCGGCTCTGCCCCTGCAGTCTCCGCCGTAGCGAAAAAAGGCGACGTGATACAGAAGTCCATCCTGGTGGTCGAGGACTCGATCACGGCCCGGACTTTACTGAAAAATATTCTGGAAGCGGCAGGATACAAAATCAAAACCGCCGTTGACGGTATCGATGCCCTTACGGCCTTGAAGACCGAGGCATTTGACATTGTCGTATCAGACGTGGACATGCCGAGGATGAACGGTTTCGACCTCACCGCCCGGATTCGCGAAGACAAGAAACTCGCGGAACTGCCCGTCGTTTTGGTCACGGCGCTCGAGTCTCGTGAACACCGGGAGCGCGGCATTGAGGTCGGCGCCAATGCCTACATCGTCAAGAGCAGTTTTGACCAGAGCAATTTGCTGGAGGTTATACAAAGATTAATTTAGGAATAAGTGAGACATAAATGATCAAAGTTCTTGTTGTCGATGATTCTCCGGTCGCCCGCGAGTTCTTGGTTCATATCCTCAGTTCTGATCCAGACTTAAAAATTGTCGGCACGGCCAGAGATGGGGAGGAGGCAGTTGAGGCGGTCCTGCGGCTGAAGCCCGATGTTGTCACGATGGATATCCATATGCCCAAAAAGGACGGCTTTGAAGCAACCCTCCACATTATGCAGGTGGCGCCGACGCCCATCGTCATCGTCAGCGGCAGCTCGACTGCAAGAGAAGTCGCCACAGCCTTCCGCGCCATGGAAGCGGGAGCGCTTGTTGTCGTCCCCATGCCGAGGGGCATCGGCGACCCTGAATACGAGACGGTCGTCAAAGACCTGGTCCAAACCATCAAATTGATGGCCGAGATCAAGGTCGTCAGGCGCTATCCCCGGCTCAGAAAGGAAAAGGTTCCCCTAAAGCCGGCGGAAGAAATCAAAGTGGGCCCGGCAGAAGTCAAGGTGGTGGCCATCGGCAGCTCAACGGGCGGGCCGATCGTCCTCCAGACGATTTTATCCGCGCTGCCAAAAAAGTTTCCCGTTCCCGTGCTGATCGTTCAGCACATGGCGGCCGGGTTTGTGCTCGGCTTTGCCGAATGGCTCGCCGGGACGTCCTCTCTGCCAGTCCATGTGGCCATTGACGGCGAATATCTCCTGCCCGGACACGTCTATCTGGCGCCGGACGGCTTCCATATGGGAATAAAGGAAGGAGGCCGGGTCAAGCTCAGCAAGGAAGAGCCGGAAGACGGTCTACGTCCTTCGGTTTCGTATCTTTTTCGCTCCGTGGCGCGAGCCTTCGGCAAGAATGCCGTCGGCATTTTGCTCACCGGCATGGGCCGAGACGGTGCCAAAGAATTGAAGTTGATGAAAGACAAGGGGGCTATCACCCTAGCCCAGGACAAAGAAAGCTCTATCGTCCACGGCATGCCCGGTGAAGCCATAGGCCTTGGCGCTGCGACGTATGTTTTGTCGCCCCCTCAAATTGCCGCAACATTGATTCGTCTGGTCGGCGCAATTATAAAAGGAGGGATGCAACGTGAAAACTCATAAAAACATCCGAAACGCGAATTCCGAGATACTCATTGTAGAGGACAGTCCGACTCAAGCAGAGCAGCTTAAGTTTATATTAGAAAAATATAACTACGTCGTTCAAATTGCCCACGATGGGAAAGAAGCTCTCTCTCTGATGCAGAAGGACAGGCCGTTGATTATCATCAGCGATATCCTTATGCCGGAGATGGATGGCTATGAATTCTGTCGGCACGTCAAGGCAAACGCGAAATTCAAAGATATCCCCGTTGTGCTTTTAACGACCTTGTCCGATCCTGAGGACGTCATAAAGGCCTTGGAATGCGGAGCCGACAACTTCATCACCAAACCTTGCGATGAAAAATCCCTGATTGCGCGCATTCAGCATCTTGCCTCGAGCATGAGCATAGAGGAAGTGGATGGAGCGCAACTGAAGCTCGCAATCAGATTCGGGAAACATAAATACACCATCAATTCCAACCGCCTCCAAATCTTCAATCTCTTGCTTTCCACCTATGAGACGGCTGTCCAGAAGAACAAGCAGCTGGCGAGGGCGGAGGAAGAGGTGAGGAAGCTGAATGAGGATCTGGAAGAAAGAATCAGGGAGAGAACTGCCGCCCTTCTGGCATCAGAAGAGAAATATCGCCTTCTCGTGGAGAATGCCAATGAGGCCATTCTCGTAATTCAAGGCGGCCTCATCAAATTTGCCAATGCTAAAGCGGCTCACGTTTGGGGCTATTCGATCGGAGAGTTGCTGTCCAGGCCGTTTATCGAACTCGTCTTTGAGTCGGACCGGCCGGCGACGGAAGCATATTTCAGTAAGAAAGCAGAAGAACTCATTGATGAGGTCCTATACTTCCGGTATGTCAACAAGCAGGGTAGTATCGGATGGGTCGAAGCCAATGGGGCGCCCATCATCTGGGAGGGCAAACCGGGGATTTTGGGCTTCATCACGGATATCACCGAACGCAAGCGAGCAGAAGGAGAAATACTCAGGCTCAATGAAGAACTCGAGCGACGGGTGAAGGAACGCACGGCACAGCTTGAAACTCTGAACGAAGAGCTGGAGGCTTTCAGCCATTCCGTCTCGCATGACCTCCGAGCGCCCCTGCGCAGCATCAACGGCTTCAGCCAGGCGCTATTGGAAAATTATAAAGACCGCTTGGATGAGCAGGGCCAGCATTACCTCGAACGCTTAAGCGAGGCCTCAGAGCGAATGGCAGAGCTCATCGATGATTTATTGCTTCTGTCCCATGTGGCCCGCGTAGAATTAAAGAAATCGAAGATCGATCTCACGGCCCTTGCCCGCTCCATCATGCAGGAGCTTCAGAAGACCCAGCCTGAGCGGCAGGTGGAATTCGTCCCTGCGCCTGGACTGGCCGCCTCCGGGGATCCCAACTTGATGCGGACTCTTCTGGAGAATCTCCTCAGTAATGCCTGGAAGTTTACGAGCAAAAAGCCGCAAGCGAGAATAGAGTTCGGAATGACTTATCATGATGACAAGCCTGTGTTTTTCATACAGGACAACGGGGCCGGGTTCGATATGACCTATGCCGACAACCTGTTTAAACCATTCCAGCGACTGCATTCTTTGGCCGAGTTTCCGGGCACGGGGATCGGTCTGGCCTCGGTGCGGCGGATTGTCCACCGCCATGGCGGACGGGTGTGGGCGAAAGGGAAGCCGAATGAGGGCGCGACGTTTTATTTTACGATTTAGTCGGGCATAATCGCGGCAGGAGGAACACCATGGAACAGAAATATATTCTTCTCGTGGAAGATAATCCTGACGATGTCGAGTTGACGCTTCTCGCCTTCAAGAAATACAACATAAAGAATGATTTGGTCGTGATCCAGAATGGAGCCGAAGCTCTGGACTACCTTTTTGCGGAGGGGGCTTATGCTGGCAGAGACCTGGGCAACATGCCCGCCGTCATTCTCTTGGACCTGAAACTGCCCAAAATCGGCGGCCTGGAAGTCTTACGCCGGATACGAGCCGACGAGCGGACAAAATTTCTTCCCGTGGTCATCCTGACCTCATCCAAGGAAGAGCAAGACCTCATCGACGGCTACAAGTTTGGCGCGAACAGCTATGTTCGTAAACCTGTCGACTTTGCCCAATTCACGGAAGCCGCCCGACAACTCGGGCTGTACTGGCTGATCCTGAACGAACTCCCGCCGAGGAAATTGTGAATCTAAGGATAAAAATAAAATGGAAAAAAAGAAACTTCGCATCCTGATTGTCGAAGATGTTCCTTCAGATGCGGAGCTTCTGGAATTTCAACTGCACAAAAGGGGGATGGAATTCATTTCTGAGCGCGTCGAGATGAAGGAAGACTTCCTGAAAATGTTGCGGGAATTTAAGCCGGATCTTATTCTATCCGACTATTCCCTTCCCCATTTCGACGGCATGACCGCTCTTCGCCTGACTCAAGAACTCGCTCCGACGACTCCCTTTATCCTTGTCACCGGCTCGATGAACGAAGAGACGGCCGTCGAATGCATGAAAGCCGGCGCAGCGGACTATATCATCAAGGACCATATTATCCGTATTGTCCCGTCGATCAAAGCCGCTTTCGAGAAGATACGAGTGGCGGGGGAGAAAGAAAAAGCGAGAAAAGACCTGAAGGAAAGCGAAGAGCGCTACAGGAGCTTGTTCGAACGCGTGCCCGTGGGGCTCTACCGAACTACATCGGAGGGACAGGTCCTAGATGTCAACCCGGCCCTCGTCCGTCTGATGGGCTACCCGAGCCGGGAGGCCATGCTGACTATCCATGTTGCTGATGGATATGGGGACGAAAAGGAGCGCAAGCGGTGGCAGACTTTGATGGAACGCGAAGGGGTCGTGCGCGGTGCTGAAACGCAATGGCGGCGGTTCGACGGCACGATTATCTGGGTCCGTGAGAGTGCCCTGGCCATTAGGGATAACGAGGGGCGCATAACGCACTATGAGGGAGTCGTGGAGGATTTCACTGAACACAAACAGGCGGAGGAGACGCTGCGGGAGAGCGAAAAAAAATACCGCAATCTGGTGGAATCCATCAGCGATGTCATCTATGCAATCAACAGCAGTGGCGTGCTCACCTACATCAGTCCGGTCGTCAAGAATATATTAGGGTATGAACCCGATGAACTCATCGGCAGGAAGTTCCTTGAGTTTGTGCATAAGGAGGATCAGGATCTTCTGATGAGAAGATATTCTGAACTCAGCGAGGGAATTGTAAAGCATAGCGATTATCGTTTGATCGGCAAACATGGTGATATCAAATGGGTGAGGACGCTGACCAATCCCATCATCGAAGAGGGGGGCTTTGTGGGTGCGCGCGGGGTGATCATTGACATCACCGAGCGCAAGCGGGCAGAGGAAGCCCTTCAGGAACGGGTCAAGGAGCTTAGATGCATAGCCGATATCTCCCGGCTGGCTGAGGAATCTGGGATCTCGATCGAAAAATTTGTGAAGGAAGTGGTCAGCATCTTGCCCTCCACTTGGCAGTATCCGGAGATCTGCAGTGCCCGCATAACGATGGATTCAAAAGAATTCAAGACCGCGAATTTCCGGGAGACGGAATGGAGCCAATCCGCAGACATAAAAGTGAACAGGATGAAATTCGGAGCCTTGACGGTCTGTTATCTAGAGGAAAAGCCCGAGGCAGATGAGGGACCTTTTCTCAAGGAAGAAAGGAGCCTCATCAATACCGTCGCTGATTTTATGGGGCACATCATCCAGCACCGGCGGACCGAGGTGGAGATCAGGGACTCAGAAACAAGATTCAGGACTATTTTTGATAGCGCGAATGACGGCATGCTCCTCGTGGATATGGAAGGCAAGAAATTCCATTCTGGTAACGCAACGATTTGCCGCATGTTAGGCTATAGCCAGGAAGAAATCAAAAATATGGAGGTCACGGATATCCATCCCGAGAAAGCTATTCCCCATGTTTTCGAGCAGTTTGAAAAGCAGTTTAGAAAAGAAATCTCTGTTGCGCAGAGTTTGCCCGTGAAAAGAAAAGACGGCAGTATTTTTTATGCGGATATTAGTTCGGCGCCGGTGGAAATATCGGGCAAGCGCTATTTATTGGGTATTTTCAGAGACATCACGGAGCGCAAGCGGGCCGAGGAGCAGCTTCAAAAAAGCCTTCAGCAGACAAAGAAAGTCTTGGAGGACGTCGTCTTGACACTATCCTCGATCGTCGAAAAACGAGACCCTTACACGGCCGGTCATCAGCGTCGGGTGGCTGATCTCGCCTGTGCCATTGCCGGAGAATTGAACCTGCCGGAGGTCCAGATCGAAGGAATCCGCGTCGCCGGAATAATTCACGATATCGGCAAAATAAATGTGCCCGCGGAGATTCTGAGCAAAACGGGAAGGTTGAGCGACGCCGAGTTCAATATTATTAAGACGCATGCCCAGGTCGGAAAAGAGATCTTGGAACCCATCGAGTTTCCCTGGCCGGTCGCTCAAGTCGTGCACCAACACCATGAACGGCTGAACGGTACGGGATATCCCCAAGGCCTTTCGGATGGGAAGATTATCCTGGAGGCAAAAATCATGGCCGTCGCGGATGTCGTCGAAGCGATGGCCTCGCACCGGCCTTATCGTCC
>JALHTW010000254.1 GCA_022866045.1 Candidatus Aminicenantota bacterium
ACATCCTTGTCCGGGTTTTCGACGTCGGCGACGCTCAGATCCTGGCTGACCATCATCAACGCCATGTCGCCGACCACTTTGGACGACGGCGTCACCTTGACGATGTCGCCAAACATCTGGTTGGCGTCGGCAATGGGCTTAGCAGGGATGAAGTTGGTGACGATGGTAAAGATGCCCATAACGAGGATGATCAAGAGCGGCAACTGTCTCTTCATGTCCTGCTCACGCCCCCGATGCTAATGGACTGAAAGCCAGTCATAGAAGACCGGCTTTCCCAGCAGACTGAAAACGACACCAACAATGATGATCACGAGGAACAGGGCCTTTGCCATATCCTGCCCCTTTATGGTACCGAGCTGTACGGGATCCTGTGAAAGCGACGCGCCAGCCGCATAGAGCTCCTCACCGATCAGCGTGTAATCGCAGGCCGCCACAAAGAAGGGAAGCTGGTCGATCATGGCAGTACCCGCTATCTGTATGGCGCCGGTTGAGAACCCGGTCTCGGCAAGGATCAGAGACTCCGCATAGAAGGCTCCAAGATAGAAATTGGCCGCGGGCCGCTCCCGCATCATGATGCCGTCCACGCCGGCGACGTAGCCGAACTGGTCGTCCGTCAGATAGCGGATATTCTCTTCCTTGTAGTCATCGGGTTTGCCGACCCGGAGATAGCTCTCCTTGACGGTCTCCCTCGCCATAGACATCTGCATCGCTTTATTACACGGGATCGTCATTTTACTGCCGTAGGTGGCAACCTTCTCGGCGACTCTCGAGAGGATGTTCATACTGGCGATGGTCTGGGGATCGTCGATGTCAAGGCCGCCGGGGATGTACAGGATCGACTTGCCCATCTCGGTCGCTCGTCCGATTGCCTCGTCGAAAGCGTCGAGCGCCGGAATTCGCCGCACGAACACCTGGCCTTTCCTGCGGCGGGCTATGGATATGTAAATGAGAACCGCGGCACAGCAAAAAATCACGAGGACCAACACGTTGGTTCTACCGCTGTACCATTGCATTATGCCCGAGGTTGGCCCGGATACATCCGAGGAGGTCATGGCTGACACACTCAGGGCATCTATTCGATACCAGTAGGGCTTGTTGGGTTCGACGCCCCCGTCGCTGAAGGCCGTAGTGCCGGCGGGCACCGATCCGGCCTCGCTGAAATCGCCGGCGGGGGAGGAGGCACGCATGATCTTATACTCGATCACGGTGCCCGGAGACGTTACCTCAGTGGGGGAAACAGCCCAAATGATGTCTATGCTTGTGCCGCCGTCGCAGGGCGTGTCCTTGAGTGATGTTATCGTGGCAGGGGCGATGGCGACCGGGGCAGCCGCGGCTGTCATCTGCGGTGTCTCCGGCGGCTGAGAGGTCTCCGATACCTGGGCTTGAGGCTGGGTCTGCTCACCGAGTGGCGCCGCACATCCCGGAGGGGCTGCCGCAATAAGCGCGACCCCGAGAGCCAGGGCCGCTGTCCAGGTGCCCCTGCGTGTTAACCCGTTCAGGCTTACCCAACTCCGCACCGGGCTACTCCCACGCGTCCCAATTCCCAATCCGGTTTGCTTGCGCCC
>JALHTW010000255.1 GCA_022866045.1 Candidatus Aminicenantota bacterium
AGGGCGTTCTCATCGCCTCTCTTCAGGGCCTCCCGCAGCATTTTGTAGGCTTTATTCATTTCTTTGGGCCTGGGGAGAGGTGCTACGCCTGGCTTTTGAAGCTGATCCTTGGAAATTTTTCTGAGGGCAGGCTGGCCGGGACCGACACCGATACCGCTATCGCTATAGAGATATCCGGAAGGATAACCCCAATAACCGAAATACCGCCAGAAATAATAATCATTGTTAAGACCGTACATGGAGTAAAAATTGTCATACCACATCCAGTCCCACATCGACCACGGCCGCCAGGAATAGAAAGATCCGGCGAAGAAAGCCCAGTCCACCCAGGCCGGGGCGAAGGCCGAGCCGGGGAGCCAGAGCCAGCCTTTCTTCGCGTCCCACTGCCAGACGCCTAAATGATAAGGGACCCAGCCCCAGGGCTCATCAGGGACCCAGTACATCTGTCCGGCGTAATCGGCCCACTGGCCGTAATAATACGGCTGCCAGCTCCCCCAGGGATAATAGTCGTTATAGTACGGTCTCCAGACATAGCCGTAGAAGTCGTCATAAACCCATTCGCCGTAAAGATTTCCGAAGGTCTGGGCGAAATAGAAAACGGCCTTGGGAAGCCTCTGGATCGGTTTGGGAAGCGCGCTTATCCCTTTATGCAATTCCTGGAAATTCTTGTTGATCTCTTTGTTCCAGGTTTCGAAATCCGTGTTCGCCGCATATTCACCGAAAACGAACGTGTTGTCCTTAAGAACGGTGAATCGCTCGTTCTTAAGGATGGCCTTATCCTGAAGGTTACTGGGATCGGACCCGAAGAGGACGGTTACTTTCCCGTATTCAACCTGGACGTCCGTGCTGCCGTCTTCCTTGAAGCCGATCGTCGTGACCGTATTATGCTTGAGCTTCACCGCGGCGTTGGTCGTGAGGACCTGGAACATCTCTTTGGAGTTGTACTCTTTATACATGACATAGATCCGGCCCTTGCGGAGGACTAGATTTGAGATCTTGTTCATAGAGCTCAAGCTCTGGGCCATAATGGTCTCGATCTTCAATTCCGTATTGGTGTCGAGGCGGAGGATCGTTGCGTTGTCGAACTGGATCTCACACCGGCGCTCGCCCGATGTCCAAATCGTGTCGCCGGGTCCCAGGGGTAAGTTCAAAACCGCAAGCTCTGGCTTATCCATTCCCTCGCGGAGAACCAGGGGGTCTTTCCCGTCATTTTTGATGTCCACCAGGCTGACATGCCCATAATAGAACTCCGGGGGACCGTTGACCACTTTATAGTTGTCGCTGGATACGAGGAAAGGACAGACCGAAAGAAGTCCCAAGAGAAGAATGATGGCTATTCTTTTTTGCCTCATTGCTCTGCTCCTTTGCATTGTATTCATTATAATCCAAAAGCAAATTCCATGCCAAGATAACCAAGGCCCCATACCAAAGGCGGCTTCCAGGCTTTGTCCCCTGTAGAGGACATCTGTATGCCTTTTAGCCCCCTTAGGGAAACCATAACGGTTCAATTTCATAAAAAATGGGACCGTCCCCTTTTTTCTACGCTCTTTTCTTGCCGATATATCCCCGTTCCGGAAATGGCCGCGCTAAAAAATAGGACCATCCCCTTTTTTGAACCGTCCCCTTTTTTCTGCTAAAATTGGGCCGTGACTAAAAAAACGTCTCCGCCGTACCGAAATCCCGTCCCGACGGTGGACATCATCATTGAAATCAAAACGGAGGACGGAAAAGAAGGAATCATTCTCATCCAGAGAAAGAACCCCCCTTACGGCTGGGCGCTGCCCGGCGGGTTCGTGGATTATGGCGAATCCCTCGAAAAAGCCGCTATCCGAGAGGGAGAAGAGGAGACATCGCTCAAGATCGACCTTGAATACCAGCTCCACACCTACTCCGACCCGGACCGCGATCCCAGGATTCACACGATCTCGACGGTCTTTGTAGCCAGGGCCGAAGGAACGCCCAAGGCGAAGGATGACGCCCAAGATATCGGGATTTTCAGCCGAGAGGAGATCGACTTCCCCCTGGCTTTCGACCATCAGAAGATCCTGGACGATTACTTCCGGTTCAAGAAATCAGCCGGAGGAACGGCGAAGAAGGCCGACCAAAGACGGAGGAAAGCGACATGACCGAACAAGATACGAAAGACAAAAACGCGCCTCAGAACCTGGATCTTAAAGAAGTGAAACGCGTTTGGGGCCCGGTCGAAGCCGAGGTCATAAAAAATTTTCTCGAAAGCGAAGGCATCCCCTGCTTCTCCAAAGGCCTCATGCTTCAAACGCTATACCCGTTCTCTGCGGACGGCCTGGGCGAGATCAGGATTTTCGTCCCGGAAAAAGACTACGAAACCGCCAAAAAACTCCTCGAAAGCTGCGAGCCATAAAGCTTCCCGCCAAGAAATTTTTTGCCTCGTCCTGAACCCGGCCTGATTCTTCCGTTATAATTTGTGTCCTTTCAATAGATTGGATCAATAACTTGGGCTGAAAATATTTTCATATTTTTAAATATTTATGCTTGACTTTCCCCATCTTTTTGTCTATATTTGAAGCAAAATGGGATAAAAAGGGACAAAATGGGAAATTTGTTAATAGGTAGCTACAGAGCAAGGCTCGACAAGGGCGGCAGGATCAAGATCCCCGAAAAGTTCCGGACCGCTATCGAAGCACGGTTCGGCATAGGCCTTTTCATCACCTCCCTTGAAGATGACTTTATCCAGGTTTTTCCCCTTCCTGTCTGGGAAAAGATGATGGAGACGCCCAACGATGGATCCGTTTATCCCGATCCGGACATCCAGGAATTCAACCGGAAAGCCAATCTATCGGGAAATCACGGAGAGATCGATTCCAAAGGCCGCGTCCTCATCAACCTGCTCCTCCGGGAAAAGGCCGGCCTTCAAACCGAAGTCCTGATCATCGGGGTCAATAATTACCTCGAGATCTGGGACCTCGTCCGACTGAATGAAAAAATGTCGAAAAAGCCGCTGACCCATGAAGACTTCAAGAATATCACCAAGCTCATGGCCGACAGGAAGCCGGAATGAGCGAAAGAGAACACCTCCCGGCGCTGCTCGAAGAGACGCTGTCCTATCTTGACATTCAAAGGGCCGGGACTTATATCGACGGCACCCTCGGCATGGCGGGCCACGCTTCCGAGATCTTGAAACGCAATCCCAAAGCCAGGCTCATCGGCTTCGACCTGGATGAAAACTCCCTCCTCAAGGCCAGGGAATATCTCCGCCCCTACGCCGACCGCGTCGAGCTTTTCCACGCCGATTTCAAGTATCTCCCCGACCTCGACATTGATCTATCGACCGTCCGCGGGATCCTGCTCGACTTGGGGATGTCCTCGTATCAGCTTGAGACTCAGGACCGCGGCTTCAGCCACGCCCTGGAAGGTCCCCTGGATATGAGGATGGACTTCCGGAACAAGCTGACGGCCGCGAAGATCCTCGACAAATATTCCGAGCCCAAGCTGGCCCGGGTCTTCCGCACCTATGGCGAGCTCAAACAGGCCAACCAGCTCGCCCGCAGAATCGCCACCTTAAGGAGAACCCAGAAGATCGAGAGCACAACCCAATTGAGGATGATCGTCGAAGAGGTCTGCCATTGGATCCCTCAGAAAGGAAAGATCCATCCGGCCTCCAAGGTCTTTCAGGCGCTCCGGATCGAGGTCAACCAGGAGCTCGAAGGCCTCAGCGAATTCCTCGAACGAACCATCCGGCTCATCCTCCCCAAAACGCGGATCGCCGTGATCTCCTTTCATTCCCTTGAAGATCGCATCGTCAAACACACGCTGGCCCGCTTGGCCCATCCGGAAAACGGCCCGGGACTCATCGACATCTTGACGAAAAAGCCCGTCACGCCGGGAGAGGACGAGATATCCCGGACCTCCAGGGCGCGCTCGGCCAAATTGCGGGCCGCGGAAAAGAAACCCTATGGTACGCAAAAAACTCAATAGAAAAGAGCTCGCTCTCGGCGTCCTGGCCAGCCTTATGATCATCCTGATCCTGACGTTCTACCTCTGGCACATCACGGAAAACGTCCGCCTCGGCTATGACATCGGGCGGGGCGAAAACAAGTTGCAGGCGCTCCAGAAAGAAATCAAAAAATTGGAGACGAAAAAGGCCGCGCTCCTGTCCTTGGATCGGGTCGAAAAAAAGGCCCGGGAAGAGATGAAGCTGGCCGACCCGCGCGAGGACCAGATCATCTATGAGGATTCCTATTCCCGTCGGATGCCATGAATATCGCCACTGCCCCGTATCATAAAAAGGTCCGAAAACGGACCAAGATTTTCACGGTGGTCCTCGTTCTCTGGACTTTTGGCATCTTTCTCCGCCTCCTCCAGCTTCAGGTCTTCAGCCACGCCCGGATGAGCGCTCAAGTTCTCGTTCAAAACCAGGCCAAGATCGATATCTTCCCCCAGCGGGGCGCGATCCATGACCGGAAGGGAAGCATTTTGGCC
Organism: Candidatus Aminicenantota bacterium; assembly: GCA_022866045.1. Lineage (GTDB taxonomy): Bacteria > Acidobacteriota > Aminicenantia > Aminicenantales > UBA4085 > JALHTW01. Next base: position 4,459 of record JALHTW010000255.1, read on the forward strand.
CAAAGCGTTCCCTCCTTGACCGTTTATTACACGCCGGCAGCCGGCGAACCGTTGGACCTGCGGATGAAGCCGATCCTGAAGCTTCAGCCCGTTCTTGAGCTAAGCTCGAAAGACATCGAGCGGGTCAAAATCGCTCTCCAGAATGGATCGAGCCATATTCCGGTCAAGAGAAAATTGGAGCTCGAGACGGCCGAAATAATCAAGGGCCTGGGTCTGAACGGGATTTACACCCGGGAAGAGGCCAAGCGCTTATATCCTCAAGGCCCCCTGGCCTCCCATGTTCTCGGCAGCGTCAGCGTCGATAATAAAGGCCAGGGTGGCGTGGAACACAAGTTCGACTCCATCCTCAGCGGGAAAAAAGGCAAACAAATCGTTTTTCTGGACGCCCGGCGGAGAGAGTATCATTTCGAAACCATCGAAGAGCCGCAGCGAGGCGGCGGCCTCGTTCTCACGATCGACGCGACCATTCAATACATCGCTCAGAAAGAGCTGGAACGGGCCGTCCAGGAACACAGCGCCGATTGGGGAACGGTGATCGTATCCAACCCCGCCTCGGGAGAGATCCTGGCCATGGCGAGCTGGCCGACGTTCGATCCGAACTCTTATCCACCCGAATCAAAGGAAGCCGAGCCCAACCGGGCCATTCATCATCTGTTCGATCCCGGCTCTACGTTCAAGATCGTGACCGCTTCGGCGGCCCTGGAAAGCCGCTGGGTGCCCATGACCGAGACCATTGATTGCAGCAAGGGCTCGATCGAGACCGCCGGGACGCCGATCCGTGACCACAAGAATTTCGGCGTCCTCACGTTCCCGGATGTCATCAGCCATTCCTCAAACGTCGGCGTCATCCAGATCGGCCGCCGGGTCGGGCCGAAAGCCTTGTATCAGACCATCAAAACTTTCCAATTCGGGACCAAGACCGGTATCGAACTTCCCGCCGAAGCGGCCGGCAAGGTCTGGCCCCTCGAAAACTGGACGAAGAGATCGCTCGACTCCGTATCCATCGGCTACGAGATCTCGGTGACGGCCCTCCAGATGCTCCAGGCAATGAACGTCATCGCCAACCGCGGAATTCTCGTTCCGCCGCGGATCGTCAAGGACATTCAAGACGTGCCGATGACGCAGAAAAGAAGCGTTTCAGAGCCCCGTCAGATCATATCCGAAGAGACCGCGCGAAACCTCGTTTCGATCCTGGAAAAGGCTGTCCTCGAAGGGACGGGCCAGGAGGCCCTGGCCAAAGGCTACACTGTGGCCGGGAAAACGGGCACGACCCAGAAATTCGACCCCGCGCTGAAAAGCTATTCGTCCTCGAAGCACATTGCTTTGTTCGTCGGCTTCGTCCCTGTCGAAAATCCGCAACTCTCGATGATCGTGGTCCTGGACGAGCCGAAAACGGATGAGTATTACGGCGGGCAGGTCGCGGCCCCCGTGTTCCGGGAGATCGCGAAACGCGTGCTGCGCTATCTGAACATCTACCCTGACACCGGCTCGAATCGGACCATCATCGCGGCCAATATGGGGAGGAAAAACCGGCCATGACGCTGAAAGACCTCTTCAAAGGAGTTCCGGTCCTCGTCTCTCAGGGAGACGAAACGACGGAAATCCAGCGGATTGTGTATTCCTCCAAGGACGTGAAACCGGGATTCCTTTTCGCCGCGCTGAAAGGCGAAAAAAAGGACGGGTTCGATTTCGTCCAGGAAGCTCTCGAGAACGGGGCCGCGGCAATCCTGTCGGACAAAGCGAAGCCGGCTAAGCTCAAGACCAACTGGATTCAGGTCTTCGACGCCCGCGAGACATTGGCTCTGTGTTCCGCGAACTTCTATGACCATCCCTCGCAGAAAATGAAGCTCGTCGGCATCACCGGGACCAAAGGGAAAACAACGATCACATTCATTCTCGAATCGATCATCAAATCCGCCGGATTCGAACCGGGCGTCATCGGGACGATCAGCTATCGCGGGCCGGACTTCGAGCTCGAAGCCCAGCGGACCACCCCCGAGGCTCCCGACCTTCAGAAGATGCTCAAGAGCATGCTCGACAAGGGCGTAACGCACTGCCTCATGGAAGTCTCTTCCCATTCGCTGGACCTGAAGCGCGTTTGGGGCATCAGCTTCGACGTGGCCGTGTTCACGAACCTCAGCAGCGAGCACCTGGACTATCATCACACCATGGAAGACTACTTCGCTGCCAAGAAAAAACTGTTCTTTCTCAATTCCAAAAAGAGGACCGCCGTGGTTAACGAGGACGATCCTTGGGGGAAACGCCTCATCGCCGAACTCCCGATGAGCACGATCACCTTCGGGCTCGAACCCGCCGCGATCGTCCGGGGCGAAAAGTTCAAGCTCAACGACGCTGGCCTTGAAGCCCTGGTCAAATATCCCGGCGGGCAGACGGCGATCAACTCTTCTCTTTCGGGCAAGCACAATCTCTACAACATCCTGGCCGCCTTTGCCGTCGCGCTGGCCCTGAACGTGCCGTCCCAGGCCATCAAAGAAGGCATCGCCGGGCTCAAACAGATCCCCGGACGGTTCGAAAAAATCGAGAACGACCTCGGCCTTCAGATCTACGTCGATTACGCTCATACGGACAGCGCCCTCCGGAGCCTGCTCGAGTGCGTCCGGGAACTCAAACCCAGCCGCATCCTGCTCGTCTTCGGCGCCGGCGGCGACCGCGACAGGTCCAAACGGGAGCGCATGGGCGAAGTCGCGGGCCTGTTCGCCGACTGGACCTTTCTGACCTCGGACAATCCCCGCTCCGAAGACCCGCTGGCCATCATCCAAGAGATCGAAAAGGGAGTCCTCAAGACCGGCTCGAAAAAATACAGCATCGTGCTCGACCGCGCCGAGGCGATCGAGAAAGCCCTCGCCTTCGCCAAAAAAGGAGATTATGTCCTGGTCGCCGGAAAGGGGCACGAAACCTATCAGGTCCTGAAAGACCGGGTCATTCCCTTCGACGACGGCGAGGTGATCCGGGACATCCTCAAAAAAATGGGGTCGAACTGACCATGGCCGAGCTGCGGCTGGACCAGATCGCGGATAAAACCGGAGGAACGATCCTCCAGGGATCGCCTTCTTTGGTGGTTCGCGATTTCAACATCGATTCGCGGCGGATGGAACCCGGCGGCCTCTTCTTCGCCATCGTCGCCCAACGTGACGGTCACGAGTATGTCCATGCCGCGGCGGAAAAGGGCGCGGCCGGGGCCGTGATCTCAAAGCCCGTTCCTTCGGCCGGCAAGGATTTCGCTCTCATCCTAGTGCCGGACACACTCAAGGCCCTCCAAACCCTGGCCAAAAGTGTCCTGGCCGAGCGGACCGTCAAAGTCATCGGCATCACGGGCAGCGTCGGTAAAACAATGACCAAGGAATTCACCGCCGCCCTGCTCTCCCGCAAATTCCATGTGCTCAAGTCCGAGGGAAACTACAACAACCACCTCGGCCTGGCCCTCTCCCTGCTCCGGATCGAGCCGCGGCACGAGGCGGCCGTTCTCGAGATGGGCATGAGCGCGCTCGGAGAGATCCGGACGCTGACCAAGATCGCCCCCCCGGACGTGGCGGTCATCACCAACATCAGCCCCGTCCACCTGGAGTTTCTCAAAACGATGGAGAATATCGCCGCGGCGAAAAGAGAAATCCTGGACGGGACGAAAGAGAACGGCCAGGCCGTCCTCAACGGCGACGACCCGTTCGTCGAAAAGATCGCCCAGGATTGGAAAGGCAGGAAAATCTATTTCGGCTTTTCCCGCGGATGCGATATCCGGGTCGAAAACATTCAGAAGCTGGGATATGACGGTTTCAAGTTCGACCTCATCTATGAAAAAGAAAAGCGGCGGATCCGATTCCCCTTCCTTTCGGAAGTCTATATCTACAGCCTGCTGGCGGCGCTGGGCGTCGCCCGCTCCTTCTCCCTCCCCCTGGAGAAGATCGAAGGCGCGATCCAAAGCCTCAGACCCTATGCCCAAAGAGGCATTCTGCTGCGTCTTAGAAAAAATATCATCGTCATCGACGATTCCTACAATTCGAATCCCCGGGCCCTCGAAGCCGCGCTCCGGAGCTTCTCGACGCTTCCGGCCCGGAGAAAGGTCGCCGTGCTGGGCGACATGCTGGAGCTGGGCGATGCCGCGGCCCACTTCCACGAAGAAGCGGGAGAACAGGCGAAACGAATGGGCTGGGACATCCTTGTCACGGTCGGCCCTCTGGGCCGTCCCATGGCCGAGGGCGCCCGTTTGGCCGGGATGAGCCCGGACAGGATCTTTTCCTTCGCGACAAGCGATGAGGCGGCGGACCATATCCTCTCCCTTCTCCGGGAAGGCGACCTTGTCCTGGTCAAAGGGTCCCGCGGGGTCCGGACCGAAACGATCGTCGAGAAAATGAAAGACACCCTCAAGGAGACATGACGTGCTCTACTGGCTGCTTGTACCTTTGAGGCAATATTGGTTCTTCTTCAACGTGTTTAGGTGGATCACCGTTCGGACCGCTCTGGCCGGAATTACGGCCCTCTTCTTGAGTCTCCTTTTTGGCCCGATGCTTATCAAACTTTTGAAGAAGTACGAGATCGGCCAGGAAATCCGCCTTGAAGGTCCGCAGTCCCATTATTCGAAAAAAGGCACGCCGTCCATGGGCGGCATCTTAATCATCGGCGCGACGATCGTCCCGACGCTGCTCTGGGGAAACCTGGAGAATAGTTATGTCTGGCTCGGCCTGGGCACGATGTTCTTCTTCGGATTGGTCGGATTTCTCGACGATTACCTGAAGATCAAAAAGAAGAGATCCCTGGGCCTCATCGTCCGGAAAAAGCTTGTCTATCAATTCTTCCTGGCCGCCGTCTTCGCTCTGATCGTCCTCTACCTGGGATTCTCGAAGGGACCCGAGTCTGGATTTGACCTGCGTCTCTACCTCCCCTTCTTTAAAAAGTTTATCCCCTACCTTGGCTGGTTCTATGGGCTTTGGATCATTTTCATCATGGTCGGCTCTTCGAATGCGGTCAACCTTGCCGACGGGTTAGACGGGCTGGCCATCGGATTGACACTCATCAGCGCCGCCGCGCTGACGGCGCTGACCTATATCGCCGGGCATGCGGGATTTTCAGATTTCTTAAAAATTGCCTCGGTCAAGCAAGCCGCGGAGCTTACGGTTTTCGCCGGAGCGCTGACGGGAGCCTGCCTGGGATTTCTCTGGTTCAATTCGCACCCGGCCCAGGTCTTCATGGGCGATGTCGGGGCCCTTTCCCTCGGCGCCACGCTGGCCACGATCGCCATCCTCATCAAGCAGGAGCTCCTGCTCTTCACCGTGGCCGGGGTTTTCATCCTGGAGGCCCTGTCAGTCTTGCTCCAGGTCGGCTACTTTAAGTTGAGCGGAGGCAAGAGGATCTTCAAGATGGCCCCGCTCCATCACCATTTCGAGCTTCTGGGATGGCCCGAAGAGAAAGTCGTGATCAGGTTCTGGATCCTGGGCATCATCTTCGCTCTGTTCAGCCTGGCCACGCTGAAGTTGAGATAATGATGGACCTTCAAAATAAAAAAGTCCTGGTCGTCGGCCTGGGAAAGACGGGCGAGGCGACGGCGGATTTTCTTTTGCGGCATGGCGCCCGGGTGAAGATCACCGAAAAGAAGACCGCGGCCGAGCTCGGCGGCCAGGTCGAATATTGGACGGAACGCGGCGCCGAGGTCGAAACCGGCGGCCACGAGCGTTCTTCCTTTCGTGAACCCGACCTCATCGTTCCCAGTCCCGGCGTTCCGCCCCTCCCGGAATTCCGGGAAGCACAGGACAAGGGCGTTCCCGTCCTTTCCGAGATCGAAATCGCCTTTCGTTTTTTGAAAGGCGCGATCATCGGCATCACCGGAACCAACGGCAAATCTACGACCGCGACTCTCATCCACAAGATTCTCAAAGACGCCGGCCGCAAGGTCTTTCTCGCCGGAAATATCGGCCCGCCGCTCCTTTCCTTCGTCGATAAAAGCCGGAACGATCACATCTATGTCACCGAGATCTCAAGCTTCCAGCTCGAATATATTGACGCCTTCCGCGTGTCCCTCGCGGTCTTCCTCAACATCTCCCAGAACCATCTGGACTGGCATGGCACCTTCGAGAGTTATTTTGCCTCTAAGAAGAAGCTCGTGACCGCCCTGGGCGAACAGGATAAGGTCGTCCTGAACCGCGACGATGCCTCGGTCTGGCGGTTGAAAGATGAAACGAAGTCGGAAGTGTTCGGGTTCAGCCGCAAACGGCCTTTGAGCCGGGGATGCTTCCTTCGCAAAGGCTGGATCGTCATTCGAGACAAGGATGAAAACAGGATCATGCCGGTCTCGGACATCCGTCTGCCCGGCCTCCACAACCAGGAGAACGTGATGGCCGCGGCCATGACAGCCCGTCTGTTCGGAGTCGAGCCCGGGCCTATGCGCGAATCCATCCGGACTTTCCAGGGCCTCGAGCACCGCCTGGAACGGGTGCTCACCGTGCGCGGCATCGAATTCATCAACGACTCGAAGGCCACGACCGTCGAGGCAACGCTCAAGGCCATCCAGAGCTTCGACAAGCCGATCATCCTCATCCTCGGCGGCAAGGACAAAGGCTCCGATTTCACAAAGCTGCGCCTGCTTGTGAAGGCCAGGGCGAAAAAAGCCGTCCTGGTCGGCGCGGCCAAGGAAAAGATCAGAAAAGCCCTGGCCGGCGCCGTGCCCCTGGAAGACGCGGCCTCGTTCGACGAGGTTGTGCCGCGCGCATTCGCGGCCGCCTCGCGAGGGGACGTCGTCCTCCTCGCCCCGGCCTGCACGAGCTGGGACATGTTCCGCAATTTCGAAGAGCGAGGCCGGGTCTTCAAGCGGGAAGTCCGGAAACTCGCCAAAAGATACGAAAAGAAATAGCCATGGAGATCTTCAGGCCTTACCGTTTCGACAAGAGACTTTTCTTCTCGACTCTTATTCTCATCACCTTGGGCCTGGTCATGGTCTTCAGCGCTTCGGGCGTCGCCGCGGCAGAAAAATACAACCAGCCGTTCTACTTCCTGATCCACCAGCTCATCGGAGCCGCGACGGGTCTCGTTGTCATCGTCATCATCCTCTCGATCAGGAAACCTTTCTACCAGCACCCGGTCTTTATCTTCGGCCTTCTTCTTCTGACCCTCGGCCTTCTCTTCCTCTGTTTCATGATGCCCTCGTTCGCCAAGACCAACCGATGGGTCATTCTCTTCGGTCTCAGGTTCCAGCCCTCGGAGCTGGCCAAGGTCAGCCTGGTCCTTTTTCTGGCCTGGTATCTCGACCGCCGCAAGGAGAAGATCCAGGAGCTTTCCGTCCTCCTCGTTCCGTCGGGCGTGGTGTTCCTCTTCGTCCTGGTCATCCTCAAAGAGCCGGATTTCGGGACGGCGCTCCTGACCTTCGCCCTCTGTGCCATCCTCCTCTTCATCGGCGGCGTGCGGCTGAAATATTTCGCCTATCTGGGGCTTTTGTCCCTTCCCCTCTTCGCCTATTATGTGTTTTCGGCGGGCTACCGTCTCGACAGAATCTTGGCCTTTTTTTCGCCGGACAAGAATCTCCAGACGCTCAATTTCCAGGTTGCCCAGTCCAAGATCGCCCTCGGCGCTGGAGGCCTTTTAGGCGTCAGCATCGGGGAAAGCGCCCAGAAGATGTTCTTCCTGCCCTGCCCGCATACGGATTTCATTTTCGCGGTCATCGGAGAAGAGCTGGGCCTTATCGGAACGCTGGCCACGCTTGTTCTTTTCATCATTTTGATCTGGAGAGGCGTCGTGATCTCGATGAAAGCGCCGAACCTCTTCAGCCAGCTCGCGGCCGCGGGCTTGACGCTCCTGATCGCGATCCAGGCCCTCCTCAACATCACCGTCGTTCTCGGGCTCGGGCCGGCCAAAGGCGTGCCCCTCCCGCTTCTCAGTTTTGGGCGATCGTCCCTGATCACGACTCTCCTTGCCATCGGGATTCTTCTCCATATATCCCAACGAAAAGAAATCAACCGGAGCTTCGGATGAGGAAAAGACGCGTGATCGTCAGCGGCGGCGGCACGGGCGGCCACCTCTACCCGGCCCTCGTCTTGGGCCAGAAGCTCTGCGAGAAGGACCCCGGCCTTCAACTGACGTACGTCGGCAGCGGACGGAGCGCTGAACGGACGATCATGGCCCATCACAAGGTCCGGTTCGTTTCCATGCCCATCGAGGGGCTGAAAGGAATGGGCTGGCGGAGCCTGAAAGCGCTCACCCTTCTCCCGGGCGCCTTCGGCAGATCCCTTGCCCTTCTGCTGCGCCTCAAGCCCGACTTGGTCGTAGGCGTTGGCGGCTACAGCTCCGGCCCGATCGTCCTGTTGGCCTCGTGGCTGAAGATCCCGACGGTGATCCTCGAGCAAAACGTCCGGCCCGGTTTAACCAACCGGCTTCTCGTCCGCCGGGTTAAAAAGGCCGTGGCCGCTTTCGAGTCCTCGCTGCCTTACTTTAAAGGCAAGGGCATTTATCTCGGCAACCCGGTCCGCGAGGAGTTCTATTCGCTCCCGCCCAAAGAGCGGGACGGCAGGCTGACGCTCCTCATCTTCGGGGGAAGCCAGGGCTCACACTTCCTTAACAAGGCGATCGCGGCAACGCTCCCCCTCCTCCAAAAGACAAAGGACCTTCTGACGATCTTTCATCAGACCGGCGAGAGCGATTTTGAATGGATGAAGAGAAGCTACGCGGAAAACGGATTCGAAACGGCCGTCGCGGCCCCCTACTTTTTCGACATGCCGGACTATTTCCGCCGGTCCGACCTCATCATCTGCCGGGCCGGAGCAACGACCTGCGCCGAGCTCATTGCGTCCCGGAAGGCCTCGATCCTCATCCCCTTCGCCAAAGCGGCCGACAATCACCAGGCCCGTAACGCCACGGCCCTCGAAACGATCGGGGGCGCGGATGTCATTCTGGAGAGCGAATGGAGGCCCGAGCGGCTGGCCGAAAAGATATTCTATTTCCTTGAGCATAAAGACCGGATCTCGGTCATGGAGAAAAACCTGGCATTGTTGAAAAAAGAAGCGGCGGCCGAAGCGATCGCCGGGCTGTGCTTCGAGCTGATGGACGCTGACCGCTAGGAGAAAGGCATGGTCAAGAAGACATACCGGAAGTTGAAACACATCCACATGATCGGCATCGGCGGCACCGGCATGAACGGCATCGCGGAAGTCCTCCTCAACCTCGGCTACAAGGTCACGTGATCGGACATCCTGGCCAACGACGCCACCCGACGGCTGGTCAAGCTCAAAGCCGGTATCTCCATCGGCCACAAGGCCCAGAACATCAAGGGGGCCGACGTCGTCGTCATCTCCTCGGCCATCAAAGAGGACAATATCGAGGTCCGGGAAGCCCGGCAGCGGAAGATCCCGGTCATTCCGCGTGCCGAAATGCTGGCCGAGCTCATGCGCATGAAATACGGCATCGCCGTGGCCGGTTCGCACGGCAAGACGACCACGACCTCCATGATCGCCACCATCTTGGACCGGGCCGGCCTCGACCCGACGATCGTCGTCGGCGGCCGCCTGAACACGATCGGGGCCAACGCGAAGCTCGGCGGAGGCGATTTCTTCGTCGCCGAGGCCGACGAGAGCGACCGGTCCTTCCTGTATCTCTCGCCCTTCATCGCCGTCCTGACCAATATCGACGAAGAGCATCTCGACCAGTATCACAACGTCGATGAGATCAAAAAGACCTTCGTTCATTTCGCCAACAAAGTCCCTTTTTACTGCCCGATCATCCTCTGCCTCGACGATTCCAACCTGCAGAGCATCATCCCCCAGCTCGAACGGCGCCTCATCACCTACGGATTCTCAGCCCAGTCCGACATTTTCGCCCGGGGCATGCAGTTCGATAAGTTCTCGAGCGTTTCTATACTCCATTATAAGGGCCGCGAGCTCGGCCGGCTGAAACTGAACGTCCCCGGAAAGCACAGCATCCTCAACGCCATGGCCTCGACGGCCGTCGGCCTGGACCTGGACATCGCGCCGTCGCTCATCTTCGAGGCGCTCAAAAGCTATGCCGGAACGGGCCGCCGCTTCGAGCTCAAAAAAGAGATCCGGGACATGATGATCATCGAGGACTACGCCCACCACCCTACGGAGATCAAGGCCACGCTCGACGCGGCAAAGCGAGGCTGGCAGCGCCGGGTCGTGGCCGTGCTCCAGCCGCACCGCTACACGCGCCTGGCCTATCTGATGAACGATTTCGCCACGTCCTTCAACCAGGCCGACGTCCTGGTCATCACGGAGATCTATCCGGCCGGCGAAGAGCCCATCCCCAACGTCTCGGGTAAGGTCCTCTACGAGAACGTCAAGAAGTTCGGCCACAAGAACGTCTTTTTCGAGCCGGATATGAAAAAAATCCCCATCCTTCTCAAAAAAATCTGCCGAGCCGGTGATATCGTCATGTTTCTGGGAGCGGGCAACATCTACAAGGTCATCCCGGAATTATTCAAAAAATTGGAGACAAAGGGATGAGCCGGTCCGAGTTCGCCCCCAGCCACTCTCTCCAATTCCAGAGAGGGGAAGGAAAGGTCCGGACGAAGAAAGCCAGGCGGAAGACGCGGCCCAGGATCAAGCAGATGGGACTGGCCTTCGGGCTTACGGCCCTCGGATTCTTCGCTGTTTACGAGATCTATCTCTTCCTCATTTCCTGGAAGAACTTGGAAGTCAGGGATGTCCAGCTCGCCTGCCTCAACGAGTCCGTCAAGACCGAGACCGCCCGCCTGGCCCGGGACATTCGCTGGGGCAACATCCTCCTCCTGGACATTGCCCAGATCAAGGCCCGGATCGAATCCAATCCCTGGGTCAAGGAAGCGCGCGTTCGGAAGGTCTTCCCCTCATCCGTGAAGATCGAGATCACGTCCCGAAAGCCGGCCGCGCTTCTTCAAAAGGACGCTTTGATCCTCATCGATGAGGAAGGCGTGGAGCTCGAAAAGACCTCCCGGGAATCCTACGCCCATCTTCCCATGTTCTTTGATGAGGACAATTTCATCGAAGATTATCAAGACAAGATCCATCTGGCTTGGGAATGCCTCAATAGTCTATCCGCCGAGGACCGGGCCGACGTGGAGATGCTCGACCTCACCGAATCGCGAAACGTCGTCTTGAAATTCCGGTCGAGCCCGACGCGGCTCCTGCTCGGCGACGACCTGTTCGCTCAAAAGATCGTCTTTTACCGCACGGAAAAAGACCGTTTAGAGAATGAGTTCGGCCCGCTGGAATATGCGAACATCCGCATCCCGGGCCGGATCTACTTCAAAAGCCCCAAGACCGAGGCGGACGCTCGAAACGCGTCCGGCCAGGATAAGGAGAGACGCTAATGTCAAAAAACGGATACGTCGTCGGCATTGACATAGGCACGAAAAAAGTGACGGCCGTTATCGGCGAGATCACCGAAGAACGTAAGGTGGAGGTCATCGGGATCGGCACGGCCGACTCGAAAGGGCTCCGGAAGGGCGTCGTGGTCAACCTTGACATCACCTCGGCCGCCATCAAGAAAGCGCAGGAAGAGGCCGAGCTCATGGCCGGTGTCACCATCCATTCGGCCTTCATCGGCATCTCCGGCGCGCACATCAAGAGCTTCAACAGCCGGGGGGTGATCGCCGTATCTGGCAAGAACCGGGAGATCACGCGCGACGACATCCGGCGGGTCATCGAGCAGTCCAAGGCCGTCTCGATCCCGCCCGATCGGGAGATCATCCACGTCATTCCGCAGGAATTCGTGGTGGACGAGCAGGACGGGATTCGGGACCCGCTGGGCATGAACGGCATCAAGCTCGAGGTCAACGTCCACATCGTCACGGGCGCCATCACGCTCGTCCAGAACCTCCGGACCTGCGTCGAGCGGGCCGGCATCAATATCGAGCAGATCGTCCTCAACCAGATCGCGACCAGCGCCGCCGTCCTGACCCATGATGAAAAAGAGCTGGGCGTCGGGCTCATCGACATCGGCGCCGGCACGACCGAAGTCGCCATCTTCGAGCGCGGGAGCCTGTGGTACACATCGATCATCCCGCTCGGCGGGGACAACGTCACCAACGACATCGCCGTCGGGCTGCGAACGCCCATTCCCGACGCGGAAAAAATCAAGAAGAAGTTCGGCTGCGTGATCTCGCCCGCGAGCGACGAACAGGAGACAATCGAAGTCCCCTCGGTCGGCAAAGGGAGGAAACCGCGCGTGCTCTCCCGCCAGCTTCTCGCCGACATTATCGAGCCGCGCGCCGAGGAGATCTTCCGCCTGGTGGACAGCGACATCAAGCGGATGGGCTTCGAAAAATCCCTGAACTCGGGGATCGTCCTGAGCGGCGGCACGGCCCTCCTCGAGGGCATCGAGGAGGCCGCCGAGGAGATTTTCGATGTGCCCGTCCGCCGGGGCGATCCGACCGGCGTCGGCGGTCTGGTGGACAGGGTCAGCACGCCCGATTATTCAACGGCCGTTGGGCTTCTGCTTTACGGCCACGACCTGATCAAAGAAAAGGGATCGACGAAAGACCGAAAGAAAGGGTTTTTTGCCCGGTTCAAGGATTTATTCAAGGAAGAATAGGAGGGACTATGGGAAATGATTCTGGAAGCAAATTGAAATTTCACCTCGTCGAAGAGACTTTCAGCGCCAAGATCCGCGTCGTCGGCATCGGCGGGGGCGGCGGCAACGCGCTCAACCGGATGATCGAAGCCGGCATCGAGGGCGTGGACTTCATCGCCGTCAACACCGACGTGCAGGCGCTGAACAACAACAAGGCCCCGAACAAGATCCAGATCGGCCACCAGCTCACCAAAGGGCTGGGCTCCGGCGGCCATCCGGAAATCGGAAAGCAGGCGGCCATGGAGGACACGGAGAAACTGATCCAGCTCCTCGAAGGCTCGGACATGGTCTTTCTGACGGCGGGCCTGGGCGGCGGGACAGGCACTGGTGCTACGCCGATCATCGCCAACCTGGCCGCCGAGCTCGATGTCCTGACCATCGCCATTTGCTCGCTGCCGTTCGAATTCGAAGGGAAAGTCCGGGGCAAGCAGGCCGAAGAAGGATTGAACGACCTGAAATCGGCCGTTGATACGGTCATCGCCATCCCCAACGAACGGCTGCTTCAGACGGTCAGCCTGGATACGTCGATCCAGGACGCGTTCAAAATGGCCGACGACATCCTCCGCCAGGCAGTCCAGAGCGTGTCCGACCTGATCACCAAGCCCGGCTTGATCAACCTCGATTTCGCCGACCTCAAGTCCATCATGAAAGGCATGGGTGTCGCCTTCATGGGAACGGGCATCGCCGGGGGGGAGAACAGGGCGGCCGAAGCGGCCAACAAGGCCATCTGCAGCCCGCTGCTCATCGACACGTCCATCGAGGGCGCCAAGGGCGTCCTCATCAACATCACCGGCGGCAAGGACCTCACGCTTCATGAAGTCTCCAAGGCCTCGCAGCTCATCCACAAGCTGGCCCATCCCGAGGCAAACATCATTTTCGGCACGGTCATCGATTCGACCATGAAGGAAATGGTCAAGGTCACGGTCATCGCCACCGGATTCGAGCGGGGCTATGAAAGGCCTGTCAGCGTTTCCGACGACGCCGGCCGCGGCCGGCAGGCACACCGGAAGACTCCCCCGCCCTTCCCTGTCCCCAACTACGCCGAGACGCCGCCATTTCCCTTCGAGCCCCAGAGCATCGAGCGCCGGGAGCCCGCACCGTCGTGGACCCAGCCTTTAAACGAAAGAGGATGGGATGACTACGAGACGCCATCCTTCATCCGGAACAGGCATTCTCAGCTTCGAAAATATCCCTCGTGATGAAAGCCGATTTTGTCGTCGCCGGTTGCCGTCAGCTCCTGACATGCCGGGGTGGAGTCCCGAAAAGAAAGGAAGCCCTCGGGAATGTCGGTCTGATCGAGAACGGTTGGATTGCCGGCCGCAAAGGCCGGATCGTTTTCGTCGGGACGGAGAAGGATTACCGGCGCGACGTGGAATTCGAAAGCGGCGGCCTCCGGGTCGACGGCGGCGGGCTCGTCGGCCTTCCGGGCTTCGTGGATTCCCACACGCATCTTCCCTTTGCCGGGAGCCGGGAGGAAGAATTTTCCCTGCGGCTCAAAGGCTGGACGTATCAGCAGCTCGCCGAAAAAGGCATGGGCATCAAGACGACGGTCCGGGCGACGCGGCAGATCTCGAAGGCGAACCTGAGGGACGCCTGCCTTAAGCGGTTAGACCAGATGCTTCTTCACGGGACGACGACGGCCGAGGCCAAGAGCGGATACGGCCTCAACCTTGAGGACGAGATCAAGCAGCTCGAGGCCATCCGGGAAGCCGATGAGATGCATCCCGTGGACCTCGTTCCGACGTTCATGGGGGCTCACGAGATTCCCGAGGAATACCGCTCCCAAAAGGAGGACTATATTGACCTTCTTATTCACAAGATCATCCCCGAGGTCCGTCATCAAGACCTCGCCCGATTTTTCGACGTATTTTGTGAAAAGGGCGTGTTTTCTGTGGAAGAGACAGAAAGGCTGGTCCAGGCGGCAAAAGCAGCCGGCTTTGGAATCAAGATCCATGCCGATGAATTCACCCCGCTCGGCGGCGCGGAGCTTGCCGCAAAAGCCGGCGCAGCCTCAGCCGACCACCTGATCGCTATCACGGACGCGGGGATCGAAGCCCTGGCGAAGAGCTCGACCGCGGCCACTCTCCTTCCCGGCGTTTCATTTTTCCTTATGCAGGAAAAGAAGGCGCCGGCGAGAAGGCTGATCGAGGCGGGCGCGATCGTGGCCCTGGCCACGGATTTCAACCCGGGAAGCTCGATGACCGAATCGATGCTGTTCGTCCTCCAGCTCGGCGTTTTCACGTTGAAAATGAGCATCGAGGAAGCCGTCAATGCGGCCACGACTAACGGCGCTTACGCCCTGGGGATGGACGATGAGGTCGGCAGCTTAGAGGTCGGGAAAAAAATGGACCTCATCCTGTGCAACATCCCGAACTATCTCTTCCTTGTCTATCATTTGGGAGTCAATCCCATTACCCAAGTCATCAAGAACGGCCGGCTCGTCGTCAGAGACGGCCGTCTTCATTATTCACCCATAGCCCCTTAGTCCCTTTCTCCCATACCTCCCTTCATACCCCCCGCAATGGGGGGTTCTACACTTTGGAGGGGAAGACCCCTTCCAAAGAGCGCCGGGAAGACACGGCCGCCCTGCATGCCAAACCAGAGACGCCTACATTTTTCGGGGCTCCCCTTGATTCGTCAAGGGGAGTTGAGGGGATTAATACATATAATTAAAAATCTGAAATGCGTCTCTGATAGCCTTTGGGGGCGACTCCCCCTTGGATCCCTCTCGTGCGGCTCCCCGTGGCAAGCCACAGGGAATCATCGCCGCAGGAAATATTAATTCATCTTCGATGGCCGATCTTTTCGATCGGGATTTCAGAACGTTTTGACGCTTTTTCTCTTCCAATAAAAATAGAACGGGAGGCCGAGGAGAATGATGCCCAGACCGGCCATGGCGTTCCAGAACTGGTTGATGAGCGAGTTGATCGAAATGTAGAGCGCCGCCAGGATGAAGATGATCGGCGTGATCGGATAGCCCCAGGTTTTGTAAGGACGCGGAAGATCCGGTCTTTTCTTCCTAAGAATGATGACTGCTGCGACCGTCAGTCCGAAAAAGATCCACTGTCCGAAGATGACATAGGTGAAAAGCCGCTCGAACGTGCCGATAAAAAGAATGAGGATCATGCTCCAAGCACCCATGGCAAAGATGGAAACATGGGGCGTCAGGAATTTCGGATGCACCGCCGCAAGCCCTTTGAAAAAAATCCCGTCTGTGGCCATGGCATAATAAACCCTCGGTGAGCACAGGAAATTCTGGTTGGTGGCGCCCATGATGGAAAAGAGAATGATGAAAGAAATGATGGACGCTCCGATTGGTCCGACGACTTGATTCATGGCGTCCGCGGCAATCCGGTCGGATTTGGCGATGGCGCTGGCCGGGAGGACATAGAGATAGGCCAGCTGGGCAAGGATGTAAATGGCGATGCAGGCAACGATCCCGATGAAAAGACCCAAGGGGATGTTTCGCTGCGGATTCCTGGTCTCGCCCGCGCTGTAGGTGGACTGTTCCC
>JALHTW010000256.1 GCA_022866045.1 Candidatus Aminicenantota bacterium
CAACAAGATCGTCATGGCCGGCATCGGCTTCGGGATGCAGGGCATCCCCAACATGAAAGCGTTCCTCCAGAAGGACGAAGTCAAATGGGTGGCTGTCTGCGATATCGACAAGAAGCATCTCAAGGAAGCGCAGGATATCGTTAACCAGCACTATGGGAACGAGGGCTGTGTGACTTACTCTGATTTTCGGGAGCTTTATGCCCGCAGCGACCTCGACGCCGTCTCGATCGCCGTGCCCGACCACTGGCATGCCATCCTCTCCATCTCGGCCGCCCGCGCCGGCCTCGATATATACGGCGAAAAGCCCTTCACCCACAGCCTGGCCGAGGGCCGCGCTCTCTGCAACGCGGTCAAGCGCTACGACCGCGTCTGGCAGACGGGAAGCTGGCAGCGGTCTGTGGACAATTTCCACCGCGCTTGCGAGCTTGTCCGCAACGGCCGGATCGGGAAGATCCTCAGGGTCGAAGTCGGCCTGCCCCAAGGCCACTACGATTTCGCCCGGACGTTCGGCCAATGGGAGATCAAAGCTCCCCCGCCCGATCTGGACTACGATTTCTGGGTCGGGCCTGCGCCTTATGTCCCCTACTGCAAAGCGCGCGTCCACATGAACTGGCGCTGGAACATGGATTTCGGCGGCGGCCAGCTTATGGACTGGGTGGGCCATCATCTCGACATCGCCCATTGGGGGCTTGGGTTCGATTATGCCGGCCCCGTCGAGATCCAGGCCCGGGCCGAATTCCCGACAGGCGGGATCTATAATAGCCCTTTGCGCTACTGGGTCGAGGCCAAATACATCGATGGGACGCCGATCGTCCTCGCCGGCGGCTACGACGAAATCCAGGGCGGCACGAAATGGATCGGCGAGAGCGGCTGGATCTGGGTGGACCGCGGCGGGTTCGAGACGCAGCCGGCCTACCTCGTCAATGAGATCATCGGTCCCAACGAGATTCGCCTTACCAAGAGCCGAGACCATTATCAGAACTTCCTTGACTGTGTCAAAAGCCGCGCCCTGACCATCACCCCCTGCGAAGTGGGCCACCGTTCGGCGAGCGTCGGGCACCTCGGCGTCATAGCCTACGAAACGGGGCGGAAGATCAAATGGGACCCGGCAGCCGAAACCATCATCGGCGATCCGGAGGCGACGAGGCTCCTCAGCCGCGCCTACCGCAAGCCGTGGCAGCTTCCGGCGTAGAGGTGCGAAAATGCGGAACCAAAGAATATTACATATCGCGATCGCAGTCCTGGCTTTGGGTTTGATCTCTCCATATTTGTCGGCGTTCCAAAGCGGCAGGCAAAATCCGAAAGAGACAATCCCACTTAATCTTGATGACATCCTTAAGCAACTGGCAACGTACGACGGCGGCCTGAATTCGGAAGCGTTCTGGAAGCTCCGGGATTATGTCCAAGCCGCCAAAGACGTGCCCGAGGCCAGACTGGCCTGTGAGGGAAAGCTCCTCGCCTTCCTCGGGACCAACGCCACAATCATGGCTAAGACAGCGGTCTGCCGCGAGCTGCGGGTGATCGGCAGCAAAGAATCCGTGCCCGTCCTCGAAAAATTGTTAGTCGATAAAGAAACGACGGATATCGCCCGTTACGCACTCGAAAAGACCCCGGCCGCCGAAGCGGATGAAGCTTTATTGAGGGCCCTGACCCAAGCGAAAGGTGACGTAAAAAAAGGCATCATCACCTCGCTCGGCCAGAGAAGATCCAAGCAGGCGGTCTCGGCTCTCAAGCCGCTTCTCCAAAGCCCGAACCCGGAATTCGCCGCCGCCGCTGCGACCGCCCTAGGACAGATCGGAGGTTTGGACGCGGCCGAAGCCCTGGCCAAATCGCTCGGCGTCGTCTCCAAAGACCTGGAGGCCGCAGTGGCCTCCGCCCTTTTCCAGTCCGCCGAGGAATTCATCGCCTCAAAAAGCCCGGAGGGCGCCCGCCAGATCTATGACAAAATGCTGACCGAAAACTTGCCGCTCTCCCTCCGCGTCGCCGCCATGCGCGGCAAAATTGCCACGTCCGGAGATCGGGCGAGGACATTGATCCTCGGCACACTCGCCGGCGCCGCTCAAGAAATGCACGCTCCGGCCATCGGCATGATCAAAAGCGTCTTCAGGGCGTCGGACATCGGCCCTGTCTGCGCGGCGCTGCCCCAACTCCCGGAAGAGAGCCAGGTCCAACTGCTCGCCGTCCTCTCGGAATACCCCAGGGAGTCTGTCCTGCCCGCCGTTTTCCAGGCCGCCAAGAGCTCAACGAAGGATGTCCACATCGCCGCTTTGAAGGCGCTCGAAAGAACAGGAGACACATCCGTCGTCCAATATCTGGCCGAAACGGCCGCTGCGTCCCCCCAGGC
>JALHTW010000033.1 GCA_022866045.1 Candidatus Aminicenantota bacterium
CCGCCGAAGGCCAGAAATACACGCAGATCATCAAGGATTTCGTCAATGAACTCAAACCTCTCGGTCCTCAGATGAAATTGAGGAGAAACCCATAATGGTGAACATCGAAGACCTCAAGTCGGAAGCAAGAAGGGTTCTCAAAGGAGGGAAGGTCAAATATATCATCGGCTATGAGCGGGCCTCCGAGACATGGAAGGCCAATCCCATTTTTCTGAGAACGCCCGAGGCGGTGGATAAGCTGGTCTGGGATCCAACCTGCTTCCACAATCTGGTCCGCTTCGTGGTGGACGAAAAACGTCGGAAAGCCAAGGAGAAACAGCCGGACACGCGGCCCGTCGGGATCGTGGCCAAAGGCTGCGACAGCCGGGCGATCATCGTCCTGCTCCAGGAAAAATTCATCGAGCGCATGGATGTCTATATCATCGGAGTTTCCTGTGAATCGACCGGTGTCATCGATGAGCGCAAGCTGGCCAAAAAAACGGCGGGCAAGACCGTGCGAAAGGTCGAGTTCGGCGAGAAGCAGAATTATATCGTCACGACCGAGGACGGGACGATGGACATCCCCGCCGCCGAGATTATGGCCGACCGGTGCCTGGAATGCATCGCCAACATCCCCGTCGTCTCCGACCACCTCCTCGGCGACAAGACCAAAAGAGCCGTGGCCCGTCCGTTCCAATCCGTTGAGAAACTGGAGTCCCTTTCCCAGGAAGACAAATGGAAGTTCTGGACTGATCAGATGAAAAAATGCATCCGCTGCTACGCCTGCCGCTCAGCCTGCCCGATGTGCTACTGCGATGAATGCGTCGTGGACACGATCAATTTTGCGGTGACCGCCGACACGACGGCCGAGGAAAAAGCTCAACGGATCAAATGGCTTGAGAAATCCCCCGTTGACTCGGAGAACATCTTCTATCACCTCGTCCGGGCCATCCATCTCGCCGGCCGCTGCATCGACTGCGGCGAATGCGAACGGGCCTGCCCGGTGAACATCCCGCTCCGGATGCTGAACAAGAAAATGGAAAAGGAGGCCAAGGAGCTTTTCGGCTACGATGTCGGTTTCGACGCGGACCAGCCGGCTCTCATATCATGTTTCAGGGATGGAGATCCCGAAGATTTTATCAGGTGAGACGATGGACAAGATACTGGCAAAAAAAGACTTCCCAGAGTGGCTGAAGAAACTCAAAGCTTATCGGGTTTACGCTCCCCGGAAACAGGATGATGTATGGAACTATGAACCTGTCAGCGGCCCGGATAACGTCCAGTTAGCTGATGTGATGACCGCCGTCCCCGCCAAAAAAATTGTTTTTCCGCAGCGGGAATATTTCTTTGAATTCCGCGAAACGGATGACAACGGCACCAAGCTCACCGAGCTCCTGCCGGAAGACAATCCCGTCGTCGTCTTCGGCGTCCGGCCGTGCGAGGGGAAAGCGGTGACCCTTACGGATAAAGTCTTCAGCGGCGAATTCGAAGATCCCTACTACTGGAAACGGCGAAACGCCACGACCCTCGTCGGCCTGGCCTGCGTCAACCCTCCGTCTCCGAATTGCTTCTGCACTTCCGTGAACGGTTCCCCCCACTCGAAGGAGGGTTTGGACATCCTCCTCACGGACCTGGGGGAGACCTTTTATGCCGAAGCTCTGACGAAAAAAGGCGAGAAACTCATTCATGAGGGGCAAAAGCTTTTTAAGGACCCGAAGCCCGAGGATAAAAAGAAAGCCGAAAAAATCCAGGTCGAGGCCGAAAAAAAGGTCCGACGCAAGCTTAACCGGATTGAAAACGTCCCTCTCAAACTCAAAGGGATGTTCGATTCTCCCCTCTGGGACGAGGAATCGATGAGCTGCATCCGCTGCGGCATCTGCACCTATCTCTGTCCCACCTGCCACTGCTTCGACATGAACGACGAAGTCGAAACGACTACGCCGCTTCAGGGAAAAAGGGTCCGCACCTGGGACACCTGCCAGTTCCCCGACTTCACGATGCACTCGTCAGGGCACAATCCCCGGCCGGAGAAATCGTCGCGTCTCCGTCAGAGAATCAACCATAAGTTCCAGTATTTTGTCGAGATCTGGCAAAACTACCAATGCACGGGCTGCGGGAGGTGCATTTCCTTATGTCCCGTGGGGATCGATATCATTAAAGTCGTCGAAAAGGTAAGAGACTATGGGTCATAATGTCTATCTTCCAAAACTGGCCAGGATCGTCGAGATCAAGGAAGAAGTGAGCGGCGTCCGGCCGATTAAAACGTTCCGGACGAATTTTCTCGACGGCGATGGATTTTTGTATCGCTGCGGCCAGTGCGCCATGCTCTCCGTCTTCGGCAGAGGCGAGGTGATGATTTCCATTTCGTCCTCTCCCCTGGTCAAGGACTATCTCCAGTTCAGCGTCCTGAAAATGGGACGGGTGACTTCCGCCCTTCATGACATGGAAGTCGGTGGTGTCCTCGGAATCCGGGGTCCCTACGGCAACAGCTTTCCCCTGGATGAATGGAAAGGCAAGAACATCATCTTCGCCGGCGGCGGAATCGGCCTCGCTCCTATGTGGGGGCTCGTTCACATGACTCTTGGGAATAAAAAAGACTACGGAGATTTGACCCTGATCTACGGGTCCCGGACGTCCAAAGACATCGTCTTCAAAGAAGAGCTCGAGGAGCTTAAGAAAAGGATGCCCGTCCATCTGTCCATCGATGTGCCCGAGCCCGGATGGAGCGAGTTCGTCGGGTTTGTAGCCCAGAATGTGCTGGATAAGAAATTATCGCCCCACAACGCCATCGCCATCACCTGCGGTCCTCCGATTATGATCAAGACCGTCATCAAAGCCCTCAAAGACCTTAAGTTTGAGGATGAGCAGATCTATACGACGGTGGAAAACAAGATGAAATGCGGCATCGGAAAATGCGGACGCTGCAACATCGGCCGACATTATGTCTGCAAGGACGGACCGGTCTATTCCTGGGCCGAGCTAAAAAAATTGCCCCAAGAATATTAAGGAAAGCCCCGCATTCCAAGGAAGGAGAGTCAAGATCATGGCAAAGAAGAAAGAGACCAAAAAGAAGCCTGAGAAAACCGCAAAAATAAGAACCGAGAAACAAGAACCGGCCAAAGCGATGGTCACCGTCTATATCATGGGCAAGGCCCACCGGGTGCCGGCCGACGCCACGATCATGGGCGCCATCGAATACGCCGGCTACCAGATCAAGCGGGGCGCGGGCTGCCGCGAGGGATTCTGCGGGGCCTGTGCCACGGTTTACCGCATGCCGGGAGATTTCAAGATCTACACCGGCATGGCCTGCATGACCCTCGTCCAGGACGGCATGTGGCTGTCCCAGCTTCCGGCTATTCCCGCCCAGAGGCCGGTCTATGATCTGGACGAGCTTAAGGCCAATGTCCAGACGTTCCAGAAGCTCTACCCCGAAATCTTCCGCTGCGTGGCCTGCAACACCTGCACCAAGGCCTGCCCCCAGGACCTTGAGGTCATGGATTACATCCAAGCCGCCAAGCGGGGCGATATCGAAAAAGTCATGGATCTATCCTTCGACTGCTTGAGCTGCGGCCTGTGCGCCATCCGCTGCCCGGCGGAGATCGTCCATTACAACGTCGGGATCCTGGGCCGAAGGCTCTACGGAAAATATCTCATTAAGAAAAGCGAGCATCTGGAAAAACGAATCAAAGAGGTCAAGGCGAAAAAGTATGACAGCGAATACAAAGAGATGATGAAGATGAAG
>JALHTW010000257.1 GCA_022866045.1 Candidatus Aminicenantota bacterium
GGTACATGTCGCGGATGGCCTTGATGATATGGAGCGCTGTTTGAAGCGGCCGGAAGACCTCCCTGTCCGTGACATGGATCTGGCATCCTCCGCACAATTCGTCCTTGAACTTCGAAAACGTCGGGGTGAACCACTGCTCCCGGAAGGTGACCCCGGCGAGGCCGAGGGCGTTGAGCTTCATCGTCAGCTCGAAGGCGTCAATCCAGGAAGCCCCGAATAATTCGAAGGGTCGAGTCGTTCCCCGTCCCTCGGAGACGTTCGTCCCCTCGAAAAAGACCTGGCCCGGATAGACGGCGGCCGTATCGAGAGTCGGCATGTTCGGCGAGGGACTGACCCAGGACAAGCCTGTTTCGTCAAACCACATGTTGCGTCTCCAGCCTTCCATGGGAATGACGGTCAATTTCGCCTTTTTCTCTAAGAACTTGTCGTTATAGAGTTTGGCCAACTCCCCGATCGTCAGGCCGAAGCGCAACGGAACGGGGTAAATGCCGACAAACGAGCTGAATTCCGGGTATTCCAGGATCGGGCCTTCCATGATCTCGCCGTTGATGGGATTGGGCCGGTCGAGCACGATGTAATCGATCCCCGCCTCGGCCGCGGCCTGCATGGCGTAGGCCATGGTCGACTCAAATGTATAAACGCGCGGTCCCACGTCCTGGATGTCATAGATGAGAACGCCGACATCCTTCGTCATGGAGGCTTCTAACTTTTTATCGGCATGCGTCGTGTCAAACGAGCGCATATACTCGTCGATGTTTTTGAGCATGCCCGGCGCGGGCTTCATAGATGGTCCATAGAGGCTGAAGACGGGAATTTTGAACTTCTCATCCAGGTAAAACGGGACATATTCGCCGGCCTGGGCATTTCCCCGCACGCCGTGCTCCGGGCCGTAGAGCGCGACGAGCTGGATGTCGGGATTCCCCTTGAAAAGATCGACCGTGCTTGCCAGCCGGCCGTTGACTCCCGAAGGATTCGTGACCAGGCCGACCTTCTTCCCTTTCACGAGGTCGATATGCTTTTCAAAGAACACCTCGACGCCGAGCCTGACCCTTGCTGGAGCAGATTCTATGGATGTCTTCTCCAACGTCTCCGATTTTCTTGAAGCACAGGCGATGATTCCAAAAAGCGCCAGAAGAAGAATAGAAAGGTAAAGTATGCCCTTATTTTTCTTCACATTCGAATTCTTGCGACTGAATACCATTTTCCCTCCTGTTAAGAGATAGCCTTTCAATGATCGAAAGACCATCGTTGTACCCAGGCTAAAAAATAAAAACCTGGACTAGTAAGCAATTCTTTTTCCGGGGTGCCGGAAAGTCAAGCGGGGGTGGCGCAGCGAAGGGGCTCCCCGCCCGCGCGCAACAGCCTGGCCGCGAGCACGGCCGGGGAAGAGCCGCGACAGGACCCCTACTCGAAACTGGCCTGACATCGGAAAAAGAATTGCTTACCCTGTACTATACGCTCTCGCTTTTTTCGAAAAAATAGGCGCCCAGGAAGAGCATGACCAACGAAAACGCGGCCATGAGGGCGAGATTCAATAAGATCGGATGAGAGGCCACATTGATCATAGACCCCCGCAGCCCGTCGATCCCGTAGGTCAGGGGATCGATATAGGACAGGACGCGGACGAAGACGGGCAGATTATTCAACGGGTACAGAGCACCTGAAAGGAAGAATAGGGGGAAAATGATGAAATTGACGATCAGGCCGAACCCCTGCATGTCCTTCATCTTCGAGGCGAAGATCAGCCCTAACCCGATGAACGTGAAAGCGATGAGGACCATAAAAACCAGCGCCAGCAGGAAATAGGGCACACTTCTGACCCGGAAGCCCACGATCATCGAGATGACCAGGACGAGCAGCCCCTGGATCATGGTCGTCGTCGTCCCGCCGGCGATGCGGCCGAGGACGATCGAAACCCGTCCGACCGGTGCGACCATAATCTCCTTGAGAAAGCCGAACTCCCGGTCCCAGAGGACCGAAAGGCCCTGCATCGAGGAGGAAAAAAGGAGGGTCATGCCGATGATGCCGGGAACGAGGAACTTGATATAATTCACCCCGCTTTGCATTCCCGGCACGGCCATCCGGTTGAACCCCAGGCCGAGAAAGGCGAGGAAAAACAACGGCTGGATCAAGGACCCGATGATCCGGGACTTGGCCCGGACGTACCGTTTCATTTCCCGCAGCCACAACACATACACCGCCGTCCAGCTGATCATGGTCATCTCCTCCCGTGCCCCATCATCATCATCCGGTTCCGCTCGTTCGGGTTCGCTTCTTGCTCCCGGATCATCCGGCCCGTGAAATGGAGGAAGACGTCCTCCAGGCTCGGTTTTCGCAGGTGCACGCAACTGACCATGAGGCCGTGCTTCTGGGCCATCGTGATGAGCTCGGGGATCCTCCGCTCCCCTTTTTCCATCGTCAGGTTCAGAACATCTTCGTGCCGGCTGAATTTTTTGATCCAATCCAGCGCTTTGATCTCGGCCATCAAGGGCTCCGGGTCCCCCTCGACCTCGAGGCAGACAACGTCGCCGCCGAGGACATCCTTGAGTCTGTGGGGCGTATCGAGGGCCACGAACTTGCCATGATCCATGATGGCGATCCGGTCGCAGAGATAATCGGCCTCTTCCATGTAATGCGTCGTCAGGATGATCGTGACCCTATTTTCTTTGTTCAACTTTTTAACATAATCCCAGATGTGCCGGCGCGTCTGGGTGTCCAGGCCGAGCGTCGGCTCGTCGAGAAAAAGGACTTTCGGGTGCTGGATCAGCCCGCGGGCGATCTCGAGGCGGCGCTTCATGCCGCCCGAATATTTCTCGACCAGGACCGAAGCCTTATCGGTCAGATCGACAAGGTTGAGGACGGCCTCGATCCGCCGCCTCCGTTCGTCTTTTTTTAGGCCATACATCATGGCGTGGAACTCGAGGTTTTCGCGACCGGTCAGCTTGCCGTCCAGGGCCTGTTCCTGGAAGACCACGCCGATGCTTTTGCGGACGTTGTCGCGGCTCTTGGCCACATCGTACCCGGCGACTTCAGCGCGCCCCGACGTTGGCTTGAGGAGCGTCGAGAGCATGTTGATCGTCGTCGTCTTTCCGGCGCCGTTGGGGCCGAGAAGCCCGAACAGCTCGCCTTGAAGAACCTCGAAGCTCAGATGGTCCACGGCCGTCACGTCTTCGAACTGTTTGGTCAAATTTTCGACACGAATGGCGTCCATGGAATCTCCATTATCTACGAAATCGCACAACTCAATGTTTGAGTTACTTTGTTCTTTGCCCCTCCCGTTGCGAGAGGGGGCTGAGAGGAGGGAGGATATTTGTTCATCCATCCTCTCCCCCACCCTCTCCCATTGAGGACGAGGGAAATTCAATAAAGAGCTTTCTATGATACAGGCTTTGAGGATTAAACTCAAATCTTGATGAAAATCTTGCGCTTGTAGAGCGGGAGGATGATCAGGACCCACAAAGCGATCAATAACAACGGATAGATCAAGGATCCGAGGTATGGTCCGGCCGCCGGCGAAAGGACATGCTTGTAGAGGTACGTGATCGGGCTGACCGTCTTGCCGGCATCCGGGATCTTGATCAGGAGCAAGATCTTGACCATCAGCGTCGAGCCGGCGAAGACGGCGATGGCGTTTGTGCCGAGGACGAGAAAGGGATAAGCCCATTTTTTGACGGAGAGGCTCTCGATAAGAATGTAACAGACGCCGAAAACGATCAGGGCGGCCCCGGCCGTGAAGATGACGAAGGTGCTCGTCCAAAGCTGCTTGTTGATCGGAAAATAGGGGTGAAGGAGAAGCCCGGCAGCGGTTAAGATGATCCCGGCAAAGAAAATTCCCAACATCTTGCCGAAGACCGCCCGCTTGGAGCGCAGCCAGTCCCCGGCGAGGGTTCCGAGCAGCACGGTGACGATCGCCGGCAGCGTGCTCAGGATCCCTTCCGGATCGAACTCGGGCTTGTAGATATGGCCGGCCAAAAGCTTGGTGTCGATGTAACCGCACAGATTGCCTTTATAATCTAGAACACCCGGTCCGTATCCCGGAACGGGCACGAAGGTCATCAAGGCCCAGAAGCCGACAAGGAAGCTCACGGATAGGGCGATCCGGCTTTTAACCTTTGTGTTCAGATAGATCAGAGCCCCGAACAGAAAACAGACTGCGATCCGCTGGAGAACGCCGGGAATCCGCATCGTCGAGAAGTGAAAGCGCGGGAAGAGATGCAAAAAAAGGCCGATGGCAAAGATCGTGGCTGACCTTTGAATAACTTTGCCGTAAAGGCTGCTGACGGAGCGCCCTTCCTCCTTCCGGCGCGAAAACGAGAGCGCGAGCGAGATCCCGACGATGAACAGGAAAAACGGAAAGACAAGGTCCGTCGGCGTCCAGCCGTGCCACTCGGCATGCCGCAATGGTGGAAAGACGAACGACCAGCTCGCCGGGTTGTTGACCAGGATCATGGATGCGATCGTCAATCCCCGGAACGCATCGACGGATATCAAGCGCTCTTTTGGCATCATGACATTTTTTTGAGGATGAAAGCCGCTCCCGCCCTTCCCTCAAAAATTCAGCAAAATGTTATGTTTTAGCGCCTGAAAAGTCAAGAAGTTGGCTCTCTGACCGTATATCACTTTCGGGGAAATGATTCCCTGTCCCTGGCGGTTTTCAACCGTATCGTCCTTTGGGGCGCTGCCGACCAGACAGGGACAGGGTATCGTGTCCCCCTTGCATTTGAAAGTGATATACGGTCAGGTTGGTTCTGTTTTTCAGGGATCATGGAAACGAAGGAAATAATCGGTCAAAGATGCGCTGGTTAGATATGCCGGAGGAGGGAATCGAACCCACACCCCTGTTTCCAGGGACTGGATTTTGTGTCCACCTTAATGCCGCATTCTGTCCCAGAAATGAAATTGATTGTAACGAAATCAGGCCAATTTCATCCATTTTTTGTTATACTCTTACCATTGCTCTCAACAAGGTCGGGATTTATGGGCCGTTTTTCCATTTCTTCTTTTACCTGTGCAAGCGACCAGGGGAAAAAATCATGGCTATCAACCCCCACGTCTAGCGATTTTCCCCATTGCGGAAGTCGTCCATGGCTATGCCCATATAGATGCCAGCTCCCATAGTGGCTTTGATCCCATACGCGCATAGCAAAATGGCAAAGAATAATGGGGGGATGAGGGTTGTCTTTGAGCGTTATCAGCCTTCCCAATGTTTGAAATCCAGGATACACGGCTTTATCATGTCCGCCCAAGAGGAGCATTTTCCTTCCTTTGAGCTGTTCAAGTATCTTGGGGAGTCCCCTTCCCCATCCTAGGTCGCCCAGGAAATAACACGTATCGGTGTTATTTACTACACTGTTATATCGCAGGAGGATCTCCTCGTCCATTTCGTCGACGGATTTAAACGGCCGATGGCAGTATTCAATAATCCGGCCGTGACAAAAATGCTGATCTGCCGTGAAATATATCATTTTTTTCCCAAAAGTTTCGCTATTTCCGGTATGCCCTCTTTACGGACATCGAGAGGCCGGGGAAGGCCCGGAAGGGGGCAAGAGACACAGCCGGGCCCGCTAGGGCAATACTCCCAGTAATGCAGGCAATTTTCCCCATATATAGGTGTTCTTCAATGGTCATGTTAGCCCCTCCTTTTTGGCCCTCCCGTCAAGATGTCCACCGCCCACAAGACGGCGATGCCCACCAGAACGATAGCAACAATCGCAGTAGATACCTTCAGGCTTCCCAGGAAGTTCACCATCACCTCACCTGCAAAAGATACAGCCAAAGGTCCCGTTCCTTTGACGGCATGTTCCCCCCTTTAAAGATTTTCCGGATCCGCCGGAGTCCCCGCCCTATGTTTCTTGAGCAGCTCGGCCAGGTCCTTGTGATCATTATGTTCGGCTATATGCAACGGAGTCTTGCCGTAATCATTCTTTGCGTTCACGTCCGCGCCTTTGGCTATTAACAACTCGGCCACGTCTTTATGGCCGTTAAAGGCGGCATAGTGCAACGGCGTCCATCCGGCTTCGTCCCTGGCGTTCACATCGGCGCCCTTATCGATCAGCAGCTCGACCGTTTCCTTATGATCTCCGCCTGCGGCCCAGTGCATCCCAGCATTACCATCCCGATGATTTCACCCGTCATTATGTTTCTGATTTTTATGATTCCTTCCTCCCTTTTTTATAGTGACGGAAAATTCAGATAGAATTCGTTCAAGTTTTGCCCTTCGTCCAGGATCAGCTGGTCCGGCCGGCGGACGGCCCCGCTTCACTTCCAGGCCCAGGGCTTCTTGATATTTGATCCTTCCCATGAGAATTATTCCCGCCTTCCTTCGTCTTTCATCATGAGGCTTGATTTCGCTATCATGGCATCACTTCCCCAGGGCCTTGGAGCCCTCGCTTCACTCCACTATCGCCTTGAAGTCCGGATCACCCCAAAGCCATTTGAAGTCATCGTCCTTTTTTGCATTTTCTTTATACTCTGAATATAGCTTGATTGCTTTTGTCAGGAATTTTAAAGCTTCAGTTTTATTCTTCTTAAGAGAATATGCACAGGCTTTATTGTACCAAGCTGAATGATCATCCGGTTTGAGCTCGATGGCTTTATCGTAGGCCCGTAGCGCCTCTTCGTATTTTCCGTGCTTGCTGAGAGCGACGCCTTTATTGTACCAGGCGCTAGGAGAATCCGGTTTGAGCTCCAGGGCTTTATCATAGGCCCGTAGCGCCTCTTCGTATTTTCCGAGCTTGCTGAGAATGACGCCTTTATTGTACCAGGCGTCAGGAGAATCCGGTTTGAGCTCGAGGGCTTTGTCCACAGATTCAATTGCTTCGTTGAAAAATCCTTTGTAATAAGAATCTAAGAATTTGCTCATATAATCATTATAAGTAAGTTTAGATCCCATCCCTTGAAGTATATCTATTTTTCGTCGTAGTTCTTCAACCTGCTGTTTTAGTTCATTCGAAGGAACTTCCTTAATTATTCCCGGAATCGCCTTTTGTTTTTCCTCTTTTTCTTTTTCTAAACTTTCGCGCACATCTTTAATTCGCTGTGCGTCTTCTTCGATTCGTTTTCTAATTTTCTTCCATTTACGAATTTCGATAAAACCAAGAGCTCCAACAATTGCTATAGCAATTGTTAAAAGAGTGAGAATTATTCCAAGCGCTGTCAGAATCGCGCTTAACAGTGTTACATTTAAGCTTACAGCACTAAGCGAATTGGAAATATTATCAACGGATTTATTTATTTCTTCATGTTCATTTTTTACCTGAGGCGGGAGAGATAGGGATTCTTTTGGGATTGGCTCCTGCTTCACTGCTGGCTGAGCAACCTGCTTAGCTTTTTTCACCGGCGATTCCTGGTTCGCAAAAACCAGGGACGATAGAATGAGTAGACTTAAAAGCCACAGACTAAGAATGATACACGGTTTATTCATTATCCAACCCCTTTTACTCCGTTGCTGCATTATCACGTTCGATTTAATTGCGGTCACTGCTTATAAGCATCCCTTCTCACAGGGGCCGTCGGCCGGACCGGCTAGGCCCTTCGCTTCTTTCCCATCTCCGCGGCTTCCAGATATTTGATCCTGGCCATGAGAATTATTCTCGCCTTTCTTCATCTTTTATCATGAGGCACTTTTTCCGCGTTCCGTCATCCGGCGCGTCATTTCGTCCGACCAAGCGGCCAGCTACCCCCGGCCCCTGGCGTCAGCCGCGGACGGCCCCGCTTACGCTGAGGGGGCGGCCCAAAGGTAGGTTTACTTTTGCTCAGGTTTTCCCCCTTTCAAGATAAAGAGACCGAATCCGATTAACAAAACTATCGCAACAACAAAGGGGAAGCCTTCGCCAAATGGGTCGTTATATAAATTGTTACCACCCATGCCGAAATACACTAAAAAAAGGAGCGCCATGATAAAACCGATAATGGCTACGATTTTCCGTTGCGCCTTGTTCATGTTTTTCTCCATGTCATATTATAGAATTCATTCAAGTCTTGTCCTTCGTCCTTCATCCTGAGGCTTGATTTCGCCGTCATAGCGTCCCTTTCATCGGGAAGGCTGGCGATGCCCCGGCCATCTCCGCCTCATTATTGCGTCTCACCTCCAGCCACTGGCCAATCATTAACCTACTAAAATGTTACTTGGGGCAATATTTATCGTCTTTAAAGTATGGCGCTTCAACAAAACCATAGGCATTCCACAATCTATCTAAAAAATATTTTGCTTCCTTATCAGGATTATTTAAAGAAAATATCTGCTTGGGAGGTATTTTTATATTTCTATTCAGCCATGATGAGGATACAGGCTTGGCGTATGCAGCATATGGCGCTTTTTTACCGTGCTTAAGAACTAGGCCTTCAATGTTAAATAAGCTCATATAGGCCACGATGGTCTGCTCAATTCCCAATATTTCGGTTAATCCAGCCAATGCTCTAAAATAGTTCACAATAATATTAATTATCCGTTTGTGATGGATAAGGGTTATCTCCTTTCTCTCTATGGCTGGATATGAAAACATTTCCATTGGTATTCTTGCCTCAAAATATCCATTCCTATTTAATTCGACAGTAATGTAGCTGGGGGAAGAGATTTTTAATCCGTTAAGCGTGGGCTCAGGATAGCAATCTTCCGGTCCAACTGCCTCAAAAGACAGATTAAAATTCTCATTTGTCTGGTCGGGGGGCTTAATCAGAAAATTAATTATTTTATGGTCAGTTATGTCAATAATATCATCCTTTATAAAAATCGGAGAACTCCCTATTATAAGGAAAGCATTAGTCCTTATTTCTTCATTTAATTCAAGCTCACGTTCTTTTAAGAATTGCTTCATATCATTCCAAATATTTTCAACATTAATACAGGCATCTTTAATTTCTTCGACTGCCATCGGAAACTTCTTATCATTGTGTCTTATCCAGAACTGATCTAAACCTGAGAAAGATACCATATGAGGTTTCTTTATGCTTCTAGGAATAAAGATAATGATAATTTCCTCTCCTGAATCAAGTTTAATTGTCTTACTTTTTAAGCCAGAAATACGAGGTTCAATACTACTTATGCATGACTGCTCAATTCTGTCCCGTTCCTTCTCAGCGTCAGCAATGTGAAATGGCTTGATAGGAATTCCAGAAGCATCCGCCTCTATTCCAATTAATAAATATCCTCCATAGGCATTCGCCATCGAACTGATATCCTTAAGCATTTCTTTCTTATCTGAATCACTCCTACCATACATCTCTTTTTTATATTCAATACTCTGACGCTCTTTGTATCCTATGGTAATCAAATTATTGATATCGGAGCATGCTATTTCATCCAGTTTTTTTTGAAATATGTTTTCCATCTTGTTTTCTCTTTCTTTGTTTTATATGACTTCAACCCCGAGTTCATTTAGCGCCCGATGGATCATGTCCTTGGAACAGCCCAACGCCGCGGCGACATCCCTGACGGATCGTCCTTCCTTGACGTAAAGCCTGGCCAGGTCCGCCCTCGATGGCGGCGGCCCGGCCGGAGGACGTCCCCGCTTCACTTCCAGCCCCAGCGCTTCCTGGTATTTGATCCTGGCCATAGTTCCTCGTTAGTCGTTTACATGGCGGCGGATTGCAGGGCGACCGTTACGCATGAGCCACACGTACTTGCGTCGGCTCCACGCGCGTATCAGCCTCTTCCTTCGGTTGCGTCACTCTTGATCAGAATATCCCGAATCTCGCCCGGCGCTTTCGCCACCGCACAACGCCAGAGCCCAAAGCCTCCGTGGACGTTTACCGCCTGCGCCCATTCCTCCAGATAACGTCGTTTGACCTTGTCCTGCTCCGTGTCCTGCCCTTTGGTCTCCAGGACGAGCATTTCGCCATTAGTCAGCCGCACTAAGAAGTCAGGACGGTATTTGCGCACTACACCGCAATAAACGTAGAGAACCTCAAACCCTAGATGGTCGTTCTTGGCCCAGGCGGCGACGTGCTCGCTGTCGTCCAGCACAAAAGCGTCCGACGCTTCCCAGGCGCTATCATAGACGCAGACGTTGATGTGTGATTTCTTTGTCCGCTCACAGGGCTTGCCGGTATACCAGGCGCGCATTTCGCCCGTGGCACGAATGGGATGGTCGCGGTCGAACACCGGCGTCAGCCGTTCGGTGTTCTCCTGCCGCACCGCCTCCCAAACGTGCTGCACCACCCGCGACATATTGAGGGTGATGATCAACCGACGGCGTAGCTCATCCTGATAAAACAAGGGCGGGGAAATGGCGATCTTGTCCGAGCGGACGAACTGCTCCACGATGCGCACCAACTGGGCCAGCAAGACCTCGCGGCTGCCCTGCCAGGTGTGCTTCATCTGGTCGAACACGTCCCGCGCGGTCTCGAATATAATGCGCTGGGTGCGGAACTCGCGCCCCAGACGCTCCAACTCGATGCGGCTGATCTGGCTCACATCCGGCTTACCTTCCAGCACCGGGGCCATTTCTGCCACCTGCGCCGTCTGCGCCGCGTCCAGTTCCAGCGGGCGCGCCTTGGCCCAATCCAGCTTCAGCGTCGGCTGAAAGACGCGCTCGATGCGCACCACATTAGGCCAGCGGATTTCGTATTCCGCCTTGGCCGGGTCCGGTTCGACAGCGGTCTTGGGCGTGGGTGGCGGAGGCGGCCCGTCCTCGCCCCCTTCGTGGGGCAGGAAGGTAAAGGGCAC
>JALHTW010000258.1 GCA_022866045.1 Candidatus Aminicenantota bacterium
CATCAAGACGGCGTCGAGGACCGAACCGAGGGAATATTTGGACTTGGGGCCCTGGACGGCCAGCTCCAAGGCTTCGGAAATGGCGATGCCCAGGCTTCCGGGATGGTTGGGATCTTTGGCGAAAAAGCGTGAGCCGGACTGCGTTTGAGGGCTCGGGCTTTCGGCGACGGTTGCCCCGAACATCTCCATGAGGATCCGCCGTCCCGGCTTCTGCCGGTAGCTAATCCTGACCATAAAGACCTTCACCTTCACGCCGAAAAGAGCTCCGGCGTGGGCGAGCGCAGAGCCCCATTGGCCGGCGCCCGTTTCCGTGGTCAAGGTTTCGACGCCCTCCCGGGAGGCAAGATAGGCCTGCATTAAAGCCGTATTACTTTTATGGCTGCCCATGGGTCCCACGCCTTCGTACTTGTAGAAGATGTGGGCGGGCGTCCCCAGGCTTTTTCTTAATCCTGAGGCATAAATGAGCGGCGTCGGCCTATAGAGGGCATACTGTTCAAGCACGGCTTCAGGAATCAGAATGAATCGTTCCAGGCTTCCTTCTTGGGCGATGAATCCCTTGGGAAAGACGGGCTCCAAGTCCTGGGGCTGAAGCGGCTGGCCGGTTCCCGGGTGAAGCGGCGGTTTGGGAAGCGAGGGCAGGTCCGCCTTGAGGTTATAGAAATGAGAGGGCAAGACATCGGCCTCTCTTACCGAAAAACGTTTTATCGAAATCGCGTCCATTGTGATCTCCTTTACTTTTACCCCTTTTTCTAAGGGGAGATTCAGAGGAATGATTCAGCCGAATAAAGCTATTTCTCGGAAAATATAGGGGTGGGCTGGTATGGTTATAGGGCGGCGGAATCCGCCCACCAGAACCAGGACAGAACGACACAAGAAGCGCTGGGAATATTCGGAATGCCTCTCATGTCACCCATGATGGGCTGAATATTAAGAAAATGTTTGAAACTTGTCAATGCCTTTTTAAAAAAATTTTATACTACCTTAAAGATGTTGATTATCTTTTAATAGGTCTTCGAGCCCAAAGATAGCTAGCAATAATATATAATCCGGGGACACGTACCGAATTTAAATATTCGGTACATGTCCCCTATTGGCCTTTACCTTCGCACAGTGGTAGGAGGAGGAGGCGGTGGCGTTTTGCCGGTCTGCTCCTTTTCTCTGTTGAGTTCCACGAGATCGATGCTGGTTGCATAATCGCCGATCAAATGCTTGCAGAAGTAGTCGGCGCGGATCCAGAAGAAATAGTCGCCCATGTCGCCGTAGCCGTGGCGCTGCCCGGGCATCAGGACAAAGTCGAAACGCTTGTTGGCCTTGATGAGCGCGTTGGCCATGCGGATGGTGTTGGCCGGGTGGACGTTGTTGTCCATGTCGCCCGTCACGAGCATCAGATGGCCCTTCAGGTTCTTGGCCAGCTCGGAGTTCTTCTCGATGCTGTACTCGAACTTGACCTTGCCGTCCTTGTCCACGACTTCCTTGACGCCGTGGTGCTTCTCGCTCCACCATCTGTTATAAATGTTGTTCTCGTGGTTGCCGGAACTCGAAACCGCGACCTTGAAGAAGTCCGGATAGACGAGCATGGCCGCGGTCGACATGAACCCGCCGCCCGAATGGCCGTAGATGCCGACTTTATCCATGTCGATATAGGGATATTTCATAACTAACTCCTCGACGGCCCGCTTCTTGTCGGCCAGGCCGTAGTCGCGGAGGTTCCCGTAGCCGAAATTGTGGTACCATTTCGAGCGCGACGGATGACCGCCCCTGTTCCCTACCTCGACGATGATGAACCCGAACTGGGCTAGGGCGACATTGGCGTTTCGGGGCGTGAGCGTCTTCGACACGCTCTCGGTCTGCGGTCCGGGATAGACATACAAAATGATCGGATATTTCAGCTTCGGGTCGAAGTCGAACGGCTTATACATGACGCCGTAGAGGTCGGTGATACCGTCGTCGGCCTTGACCTTGAACACCTCCGGAAACTTAAAACCGGTCTCGACGAGGGCACTGACGTCGGTCGTCTCCAGGTCTAAAAGCAAGTTCCCCATCGCGTCGCGGAGCTGGGACTTGGGTGCCGTATCGACGCGGGAGAAATTGTCGATAATGTATTTTGAGGAATCGTTCATGTCCGCCGAATGGCTGGCGTCTCCCGGGTTGAGGAGCTTTAAGCCCGCCGCGTCGAAATTGACCCGGTAGAGGTGTGTGTAGTACGGGTCTTCGTTTGCTTCACGGCCGCAGGCGCTGAAATAGAGCAGGCGCAGTTTCTCGTCGACGCCGACGATCCCCTGAGTGACATATTCGCCCGAGGTGATCTGGTTCTTCAGTTTGCCGTCCCCGTCGTAAAGGTAATAGTGCCCCCAGCCGTCGCGTTCCGACCACCAGAGCATTTCCTTGCCGCCGTTGACGAGCCGGAGCAGCTGGACCTCGATATACGTGTTGAGCACTTCCTCGATCAGGACCTTCACCTCGCCCGCGGCCGTGTCGGCCAGGCAAACGTCAACCTTGTGAAGGTCACGGCTCTGGCGACCGAAATAGAGCTTGTCCGAGGTGTCGCTGAGCCACTGGGCCGGCGGCGGGTTGTCCCGCTCGCGGTCGAGAGCTTTTCGCGGGGCCGTGGAGATAGAAATCGTTTGGTCCTTGAACTTGTCTGCTTTGACCTTGACTTTGGCCTTTGTGGCGATGTCGAAGACAAGCAGCTCGGGCTGAGGTTGATTTTCTTCGCCCGGCATCGCATAGCGGTAGGTCTCGAGCGTCGGACGCGGATTGGCCAAAGAGTTTATGACCCAGAGATCAGCGACTTTCCGCTCGTCCTCGCGGACCAGGGCGATTTTCTTCGAGTCTTTCGACCAGACGATGCCGATCGCCGGGACGCGGTAGTCTTTGCGGTCCTTTTCGTCCTTCTGGAATTCTTTCTTCTCTTCGTCGTTCAGCCTGCGCGTGTAGCTATAATACTCCTCGCCGTCCGTCGTGAGCTGGACCTCTTTGATGTTCTTATCGTCGGCTTTTTTCTGGGCGAGCTTGTAGCTGTCCGCGTCCATTATGTAGAGATTGTAGCCGCGGCCGAAGATGATCGTTTTTTCATCCGGAGAAATCGATGCCCAGCGCGGCCGCTTGTCCGGGGCTTTGTAATCTTCAAGAAGCGTCAGTTTTCCTGAAGCAAGCTCGTATTCGAAATAGAGCGTCTTGGTCTTGGATTCGGGTTCTTTGACGGCTTCTTTCTCCTTGTCCGTCTTTTCCTTGTCCTGTTCCTTTTTCTCCTTATCCTGCTCTTTCTCCTTCTCTTTCTCTTTGTCCTCGAGCTCCTTGCCGATGTCGCCGACTTTCTTTATCTTATCGCCGGCGAGCACGTCGGCGTCCTTGGGGTACTCGATCTCGAACCGGATGGCCGTGTCTTTCTTGATGAACTTGATCGTCCGGATGGGCAGGTGTTGGCCGTCGTAGGGATTGAGGGTGATCTTGGTCAGCATCGCCGCCATCTTGGCGTTGTCAAAAATGGGTTTCTTTGTTTTTATAACGGGATCGGCAATGAAGAACTTCCGGCCTTGGCTCGTCTCGTAGGTGTACCAGAACTTATCGCTCGTTTCGAGCCAGTGGGGCGAAACAGACGTGTCGAAGACGAGCTTTCCGACCTTTGCCGACATCCATTTCGCGGCCAGGTCGTAATTGGCCTTCTTGACAGGCGTGTTTTCGCCGGCCAAGAGCGGCATCGTTGCCGCGAGAAAGATGAAGACCAGAAAAACAGCTAAAAAGGCTCTTTTCATGCGGACTCCTCTCATAAAAAATATAAAGGTGTCAGGTCTTTGCTTAGACAAAGGCCTTGATTTATCAGTTTGGCACGGACACCCGCCGAAGCTAAGACCCGACCCCTTTTTTTTGCCCGGATGGCCATGAAAAAAGATTAATATATCAGCGGCCTGATAAAATCAACCGGAAATCTGGGTCAAACCTACTCTATTTATCGGATCGACATCTCGATCATGAACATCGTCTCGATATAGCTGCCGAACAGAATGAAAAAGCCGGAAACCAAATATATGACCGCGAAGAATTTGAGGCCGCTCCACAGGCCTTTTTTTCTCGAAGGAAAGCCGAATTTTTTATAGAGAAGCGTCCAAAAAAGGGCGCACAATGTTCCGCAGATGACCAGGAAATAGCCGCCGAACTCGCAGATGAGCGTCCCCCATGCCTGATAGGAAATGGACGTCTGGCCAAAGGTCAGGCCTTGGAGGAATCGTCCGTAAGGATAGAGGACCATCGGAACGAGAAATGCTGCCCGGACGACCATTGTCAGGTTGGCCACGACCCAGTTGTTGAAGAAGATGAGGAACATCGCTTTGACGGCTTTTCCGTTTAAAATGTAGCGAAAGAGCTTAGGCCGCTCCCAATTCTTGTACTTTTGGAGCAGATCGCCGTATCCGGGGACTTTGTATTCCAGGTTCCGATTGAACTCCTGGAGCTTCGAAGTCCTGATCTTATCCAGGTTCGCGAGCTTCAATTTGCCCGAGACATACCCCGCCCCGAAACTGACAACAAAGACGACCAGCATCACAAGAAAGATGACCTTCGCCTTTTTTAAAATGGCCATGAATTTTGACTCCTGCCGCCTCTTGGACGAGATAAAACCAGCGCGCCCGGAGGGATTTGAACCCCCGACCTATGGATTCGAAGTCCAGCGCTCTATCCAGCTGAGCTACGGGCGCGTGCGGCCATCTATCTTAAACCATCGGGCTTTTCTTGTAAATTCTTCATATTCATTATGTTGCTTTTTGAGCGTCAATATATTATAAAATAGCGCGATGCGAATTCTAGGTATTTCTGCTTTTTTCCACGACAGCGCCGTGGCCTTGGTCGAGGACGGCCGCATTCTCTTCGCCGCCCAGGAAGAGCGCTTTTCCAGGAAAAAACACGATTCGGAGTTTCCAGAACATGCTTTAGCCGAGTGCCTGAGATACACCAAGACCTCGGCCAATGAGCTTGACTCTGTCGTTTTCTATGAAAAACCGCTTTTAAAATTTGACCGCCTTTTTTCGACATATATGCAATTCGCGCCCATGGGCATCAAAAGTTTCCTTAAGGCCGTCCCCATCTGGGCCAAACATCGAATTTTCATCAAAGACATCATCAAAGAACACTTGGGGCGGCCTGACATGAAGGTCCTTTTCGTCCCCCATCACGCATCGCATATCGCCTCGGCGTTTTACCCCTCCCCCTTTGAAGAGGCTGCGATCATCACCATCGATGCCGTCGGGGAATGGGATACGCTGACCGTGGCCGAGGCCAAGGGCAAAGAGTTTAACATCTTGAAAAGGATCGTTTTCCCGCATTCGCTGGGCCTCCTCTACTCGGCGTTCACGTACTTCACGGGATTCAAAGTCAACTCCGGGGAATATAAGCTCATGGGTCTGGCCCCCTATGGTGAACCTGTTTATAAAGATTTGATCTTGAAAGAGCTCATGGACGTCAAAGACGATGGTTCGTTCCGGCTCAATCTGAAGTATTTCAAATACCCCACGGGCCTGACCATGACCGGTCAAAGATTCGAGAAGCTGTTCGGGGTTTCGCGGCGAAAGCCCGAAACGGAAATCCGGCAGGTGGATATGGATCTTGCGGCATCCATCCAAGGCGTCCTCGAAGATGTCATCGATAAGATCGTGGAGACGACGAAGAAGAGGATTCCGTCCGAAAATCTCTGCTTGGCAGGCGGAGTGGCCCTCAACTGCGTGGCTAACGGAAGGATCCTCAAGAAACAAATCTTTAAGAACATCTGGATCCAGCCGGCTGCCGGCGACGCCGGGGGGGCCCTCGGAGCCGCCCTCTATGTCTGGCACTATCATCTCAAGAAACCGAGGATCGTGAATAAGGGGAGCGACAGCCAAGCCGGCTCCTTTCTCGGTCCAGACTATACCCGGGAGGAGATCAAACATTTCCTGGATTCAAACAGGATCGCCTCCGCCGAACTCTCCAAGGCTGAGATGGCGAAAAAGGTCGCGGCTTTGATCAGCCAAGGCAAAATCGTCGGCTTTTTTCAGGGCCGCATGGAATTTGGGCCCCGGGCCCTGGGCGGCCGGAGCATCCTCGGAGATGCCCGCTCTCCTGAAATGCAATCCAAAATGAACCTCAAAATCAAATTCCGGGAATCCTTCCGGCCGTTTGCGCCGTCGGTCCTCGAAGAGCAGATGAAGGATTATTTCGATACGGACTATCCCTCGCCTTATATGCTCCTTGTTTATCACATCAAGGACGACAAAAGAACCCCGCTCTCCGAGACCGATCAGGCCAAAAAAGGGTTGGCCAAACTTCCTCTCAAGCGCTCCCCCGTTCCGGCCATCACTCATGTCGATTATTCGGCCCGCATGCATACCGTCAGCAAGGACGTCAACCCTTATTATTATTCGGTGATTGAAGAATTTTATAAGCTCACCGGCTGCCCGATCATCATCAACACCTCGTTTAATGTCCGGGGAGAACCGATCGTCAACACGCCCCAGGACGCCTATCGCTGCTTTATGAGGACCAACATGGATTATCTGGTCCTTGAAACGTTCCTGGTGGAAAAGAAAGAAACGGATTATATTCAGGCTGATGAAAGCTGGATGAAGGAGTTTCCCCTGGACTGATGAAAAAGCTCGATTACAAACCCAAACAAGTCCGGCTCTTTCTGGTCATTCTGCTTCTTGTCGCAGGCTTGGTCATCTTTAGATTCACCAAAGGACATCCCTCGGTGAGGGCCATTCTTTGGCTGACAGAGGCTCTTCTCATCGTCTTCTTCCTGATGCTGCCGAAGTTGTTCTTCCCCATTTTCAAGGGGATCATGGTCGGGTCCGGCTATATCGGCAACTTCATGTTCCTAGTGATCAGCACCATCACGTTCTATCTCGTCCTCACGCCCATCGCCCTCGGCATGAGGCTGTTCAGAAAAAGATTCATGGAACCGAAGATCGACCCGCGCCTTCCGACGTATTACGAAGAAGGATCGAGCGCTCACGATATAGAAAAACAATACTGAAATATATGGGTGAAAAATGTCGAGACTGAGCATTTTCAAAGAGTTATGGGGCTTCTTGAGACACAACAAAAAATATTGGCTCCTGCCGATCATCATCGTCCTTGTTCTCCTCGGAGTCCTGCTGGTTCTGGCCGAAAAAAGTGTCATCGCTCCCTTCATCTACACGCTCTTTTAGCCGCTTCGCTTCTCTCCAAGCCCCGGCGCCGAAGGCGTCTCTTATTCCCCCTCTCTTCGCCCGATCATCGTGAAGAACCCCCCTTCCCGTCCACCGCTGAGAAGCATTCCCGTTTGAACGATAAAATGGTCGATCTTCGATCCGGAAGGATTTTTCGCGAACAGGGTCTCTTCCTGGGAAAAGCTTTCAAAAGCGACGGCTTTGGGGATGCTGTTCATGAATTGGAAGCCGCAGCGGTCGAACCAGCCCAGGACCTCGCCGATCGTATGCTTGGATTCGTGCGGATTTTTGTACTGATCCCTAAACCAGGTCTTTTTTCGAACTTCGCTTAAGCCGCTGTCTTTCAGCCTCGGATCCAGGAATTGAAACCGGTTGGGAAAAATTTTGAAAATGAAACGCCGGAAATCCGTCGTTAGCCGGCCGTATGTATTATAGAGCCCGATGACGATATATCCCCCTTTCTTCACCAGACGGGAAAGGGTTTGAAAGCCGAGAAAAGGATCGCCCGTATGATGGAGAACGCCGTTCGAGACGATGATATCAAAGGTCTCGGGTCTAAAGACCGGTTTAAAGAGATTCATTTGAAGGAACGTCACGTTATCCAGATGGTTTTTCTCTTTGAAAGCCTGGCCCAGCTTCAGGGAATTCAAGCAAATGTCTGTGCCGTATACGTCCCGGCCCGCCCCGATGGCCAGAAAATTGCTCAACTGTCCCGTTCCGCAGCCGGCTTCAAGCACTTTAGCCTCGGGCGAGACCTGTTCATCCAGAAGGCGGGCGAAAACGCCCTTCTCGGCCTTTTCTTTGAGCCGCCATACAGAATCCGTATCATCATAATTCGGAAAAGGGGTCTCTTCATAAAACGATTTGACGGCCTCCGTCACGTCTTCCTTGGCTGCATCCCATTCGTTGGGATAAAAAAAGAGCGGAATTCCACTCTCACAGAGATATTCGCGGGTGCAGCCGGAACATTGAAATCTCCGCCCGCCGGCCTTCAGACCTTGGCCGCACCCCGGACAGACAAAGATATTATGATATTCCGCGTTCGACATTTCTCATCCCTGGTTTTCAAATTCGCCGGAAGACGTATTATATCTTTTTCTCCCTGGTCGCTCAACCCGCCCTTCCTTGATTTTCGCGGCCTGACGTTATAAAATCCTCCAAGTTTTCGATCCCAAAAGGAGAGCGAACGATGGAAAGGAAAAAACCGAAATGGTGGCAGCGTCTCCTGATGATCGTCATCTCGCCGCTGGTGTTTCTGTTTTTAATCGAAGGCGTCATCCGCCTGGCCGGCGTCAACACCGACCTGGCCCGGAACAAGAATTTCGACATCGGCGTCCCCATCTGGCTGCTTACGGATCCCAACTGGGTCCGCAACGAGCTGGACCGGCTCAAGGCGCCGAAGGGCGTGAAAGCGGTCGACGTCGCCTGGCTGGCCAACTTTGAAGAAGCCCGCTATATTCAATATAAGCTCAAACCGAACCTTGATTTGAAGGCCGTCAACCCCTTCAATGACATCGAAGTCCGGAAAAACACGACGTTCCGGATCACGTCCAACAAAGAGGGTTTCCGGACGCGCCAATTCGCGCCGAAGAAAGAAGGCGTTCTGCGCATCGTTTCGCTGGGCGATTCGAGCACGTTCGGCTGGGGGGTCGATCCCGAATACACCTACCA
The DNA here is from genome assembly GCA_022866045.1 of Candidatus Aminicenantota bacterium. GTDB lineage: Bacteria > Acidobacteriota > Aminicenantia > Aminicenantales > UBA4085 > JALHTW01. Next base: position 8,847 of record JALHTW010000258.1, read on the forward strand.
GAACCTTCTGGAGCGCAGGCTCGCCCGGAGCCGCGGCGGAGCTGTCGAGGTCTTCAACCTTGGAATTTCAGGCCACACGACGCGCCATGGACTCGGCGTCCTCCATCACTACGCCTGGGAGCTCAAACCCGACCTGCTGCTCATCAGCTTCGGCGGCAACGATGCCCGATTTATGCTCCAACCCATCGACCAAGTCCTCGCCGCGGACGAGACTTTTATCGGGAGCCTCCGTTGGACCCTCTTCCATCTCAAGACATTCAAGCTCTTGCGGAAGATGACCTTCTCCCTTTACGACCCGTTCAAGTCCATAGCCGAGCCCGATCAGATCAAGCGGAAGCTCGTCCCCGCCGTTCCGCTCGAGAGCTACAAGGCCAACCTCAAAACGATCATTTCGGAAGCCCGGGCCAGGGGAATTTCCCTGGTCTTTATAGGCGTTTGCAGCCCCGACACCTATTTAAACGCCATGCGCGAGGTCGCCCAGAGCGAAAACGTTCCGTTTGTCGACGCTAAGCAGCTGTTCGCCGAGAATTTGGCCGCGCTGAGAGAAGGGCGGCTTTACAGGGCCGAGATCGATTTCTCCCGGAGCATTTACGGAGGCGAGGCCATGGCCGCGAACACGTGGATGTACGTCACGACAGACGGGTGTCATCCCAACCGCGCCGGCACCAACCTCGTCGCTGACGCTCTTGTCCCCGCAGTCGAAAAAGCCCTCGCTTCCCGGCCGGCCGCCGCGAAATGAATAAAAATACTAAAGGCCGGCGTTTTTCTTGATCTGCTTCTCAATGAACCGGTCGCTCATAAACCTCTGCAAAAAGACCAAAAGCGGCGCTGTCCCGCCCACGGCATAGAACGGTGCGGGATTCTTCATTTTCAGGATTTTCAGGGCTTTTTTAGCCACTCCAGCCGGATCGGCCCCTTTGGCCATATTCCTGTCCCGCGCCTGCAGCGTCCTGGCCATATCGCCCTTAAAAGCCGAGTCCGGAGCCAGGTAGACATCAGGAGTGATCGAAGTCCGGATATGTCCGGGCTCCAGCATGATGATATGGATGCCGAATTTTTTGACTTCGTTCCGCAATGACCATGAAAATCCCGCCAAGGCGAATTTCGAGGCCGAATACGCCGATTGAAAAGGCAGCCCAAACCTTCCAGCCAGTGAGCCGATATTAAGGATATACCCGCTCCGCCGTTCGATCATCCCGGATAAAAATCCCTGGGTCAGACTCACCAGCCCGAAGAGATTGAGCTCGAAAAGCTCTTTGACTTTTTCGAGAGGCGCTTCAGCGGCTGGCCAGAACTGGCTGCCACCGGCGTTATTGATCAGGATGTCGATCTGACCGGCTTTTTTAACGCATTCCTCGATCGACCCCTTATCCAAAAGATCCAGCCGGAGATAATCGATTCCTGTGAGTTTCTCGGGAATGCTCTCAGGCCGGCGCGATGTCCCGATGACCTGATAGCCGGCGCCCCGGAGTGCGGCGGCGATCGCCCGTCCGATGCCTTTAGAAGCTCCCGTGACGAGGGCTTTTGGAGCGGCCGCGTCCTCCGTCATTCTTCCTGTTCGTGCGACATTGTCGCTTTGGCCGATCCGAGGTTGAGCTTGAGATCGTCCCGGACCTTTTTGAATGCGGCGATGGTCCGTTCAATATTTTCATCCGTATGCGAAGCTGTGGGGACCATCCGGAAAAGAATGATGCCTTTGGGCACGACAGGATACATGACACCCGTGATGAAGATCCCCATGTCCCGCAGTCCTTTGATGATCGCCATGGCGAGGTTGACGTCGCCCGCCGGGACATAGACGGAACAGAGCGGCGAAGGAACATCCCCAACTTCATATCCGATGTCTTTCAAGCCGTTCCTGATCTTAGCCGAGTTCTCCCAGAGCTTTTCACGGCGCGCTTTGTCGTCGCGGATGATGTCCAGGGTCTTGGACAGGACTTCGACATAGATCATGGGCAGGCTCTTGGCGAAGATCTGGGTTCGGGCGTTGTAGCGGATCCACTCGGCAACAGGCTTTGCCGTGGCCGTGACTCCGCCGATCGCGGCAAAAGCCTTGGCGAATGTGCCGAAATACATGTCCAGCTTGTCGTGAACGCCGAAATATTCGCCGCTTCCGCGGCCGTTCTTGCCCATCACGCCGAAGCCGTGGGCGTCGTCGACAAAGATGCGCGCGTCATATCTCTCCTTGAGGGCGCAGATCTCCGGAAGATTGGCGATGTCTCCTTTCATCCCGAAAACGCCTTCGGTCACGATGAGCACCCCGCCTCGGCGGTCTTTATTGACATGCTTCAGATGCGCTTCGAGGCTCGCCATGTCGTTGTGCCGGTAGACGCGGAATTTCGCCTGCGAGACGAACACGCCGTCGAGCATCGAGGCGTGGGACAACTTGTCGACGATGATCGTGTCGTTGGAATCCACGAGCGAGGCGATCGTCCCGATGACGCCCAAATAGCCATAATTGAAAAGGACCGCGTCCTCTTTTTGGAGCCACTCAGCGAACTTTTTCTCGAGCGCGATGTGATGCTCGGTGTTGCCGGTCATCATCCGGGCGCCCATGGGCGCGCTCGTGCTATATTTTTGGGCGGCCTCGACGGCCAGGGCCTTGATCTCCTCGTTCTCGGCCAGCCCCAGATAGTTATTAATCGACCACTGGATGACTTTTTTCCCTTGAAAAAGCATTTCCCGTCCGGGGATGGGGTCCAAGACCGGACGGGAAAAATAATGGTCACCCCGGACTCTGAACGGCCCGAAGTAGCCGCTATCGCCGTAGCATTTCTCAAAGAGATCTTTCATTTCATCTCCGTTTTTTTCATTTTCCGTTTCCGGCAATATTACATGATAGACAGGCTCGCCTTGAAAAGCAAGGGCGAGGACCGAATTTTCAGAATTCTCTTCTTGTCCCGCACGGCTTTCAGGATATCATCCGCCAACTTCTTCATTTCGCCTTCAGCGTAATCCGAGCGTTGGACCTGGACAGCATCTTCCCTGACGTCGCAAACGAGGTTCTTTGTTTCTTTCGCATATTTGACCGCCGGATTCTCCCGCGTCCGTTCCATATAGGTCACTTGGATCTTCATTTTTTCCGGGCCGTCGGTGCTCTGAATCAAGATGACAACATGGATGTCCTTATTCGTGTCGTCATCGTCGGGCTTGCCGATGAAGAACTCGCCTTGAATGAAATCCTCTCCCGGCCTGGCGCCCATCTCCTTCACTTCTATGTATATTAGTCTGAGGAGATCTAAATATTTGGGATTATTTTGAGATGAACCAGCAGGCCTAACGATATTCATTAGGATGACCAAGACTAAGGTGACGGTCCAATAATCAGCTGCTCTGTTCATGAGATCTCATAAAATCCCCCGCTATCCCCCGCTACAAAAAGGATAGGAAACTAAATGAATCTTCCCTTTTTTAAGGAGGGGCATGGGGGGATTGTCGCTATCATTTTTTCGGCAGCCTCGACCGGACGTAGAACGTGAACGCAATGACCAGGACAATGATGACGGCGACAATAAATCCGATCGCCAACTTCATTATGTTATCTCCTTAATTCGGTATTTGTCTCTAAATTCTCCTTTGATTCTACCCTTTCAGGGCCAGGCAAGACAAGAAATTTGGGGCATGCGGCTGACTTCACTTAAGGCCGCCGCCCTTCCTTTATCCGCTCGCAGGACAAGGCCATTATTGACATCCATCGCTTCCGGCATTACATTCTAATAATGGAAGAGAGGTTATTATGCAATTCGAGGGAAGACACGATCAATTTTTCCCCGGCAATGTTTCCCAAAAATTAGTCGAACTTATTGAAAATAATGCAGATGAATTGACGAACAATTGGCTGAAAGATATCAAGCAAAACACCAAAACGCCGACCTACCAAAGCTACAACGAGAAAGAGCTTTATCAGCGCGCCTTTAGAGTCTACAGCCAGCTCGGCAAGTGGATTTCCCGCGACACCTCCAAAGAAGAAATAAAAAGCTACTGGACAAGCCTGGGAATAAAA
>JALHTW010000259.1 GCA_022866045.1 Candidatus Aminicenantota bacterium
GATCCGGTCGTTCAACGCTGGATACCGGAAAACTTTGATGTGGTAACGGGAAAGCATCCAAGTGAGATCCCTTTTCATGAGATCCAGGATGGAAAAGCCCAAAAGGGTGGCATGGTCGCCTGCCGCATCCTGGAGATAATTCAAAAGCGAGAGCAGGGGCGCCTTTAACCGAAAATCCACTTCATAGGTGTGGACCTGGAATTTTTTCGTATAGACTTTGTCCATGGGAAGGGAAAGTTATCACGATAGGCGAAGAAAATCAAAAAATACGGGGACATATCACTTATAAAAAATGAGGATTACGCCGAGAGAGTAAATATCCGAGTGGCTGTCCACGTCTTCTCCTTCCATCTGCTCCGGCGAATGTGCACCCGTGCGCTAACTCCCGGATAGAGGGAGTCTGGATGGTCTCAGTTTGGGCAGACTGCAGCGGCACGCCGCATTTGCTGCAGAATTTGGTATCCATCGGATTCTTATACTGACATTTCGGGCACTTCACGGTCATATTCGTCCTCTCGCCGTCATCAATGCTATATCCTCATTGAGGAACACAGTATTGTGTCCCCCTTATTCGCAAACTGGCATTTCGGGCACTTCACGATTATTTCTTTCCTTTTTTCTTTGGCCTCGCTTTCTTTTTGGGCTTCGGTTTGGCCTGAGGCTCCATAGAGTGGACCCTGACCTCATATCCTTCGCGGATCATCGGCCCGGCGAGCAAATTAAGGAATTTCACGAGCTGTTCCTGGTAGTAGAGGCTTTCCTCGTTGGCGACGGCGTCCCGCCCATTTCTCCAGAACGTGACGGAAATGCATTTTCCTGATTTCGGGTCGATAAGGAGACAGGCCCCCCGGTAGCCTTTCTGCTTCTTGGCTTCAGGGACGACGCTCTTCCTGTAAATCTTGACGGCCTCATCAATTTTCTCCGGCTCGACTTGGATGATGGTCATTCGAGCAAACATAGTTTTCCTCTCCTTTCCGGCCGACGATCATTCGGCCCAGGATTTATTACGCATTCTCCCAGCGGAATTAGGGCCATAATTTTCATGGCTGGCAAATACGCTCCCAACAATTAATTCTATGATCGGCGGCTGGATGGTTTCCGTTGGAACGGATTGAACGGGCGGCCGCATAGACTGCAGCGTCGCGCACTTGGCGCAGAACCGGCTGCCGGAAGGATTATCGGCCGCGCATTCCATGCATTTCATGACCCACCTGTCCCTTGCCTGGCTATAAGATAATATTTCCCCAAGAAATAGTCAAACGCCTCTTGACTAATCTTCGCCTTGATTTAATATAAAGATAATGAATATGTCCCGACAGGGGAGAAAGCCGACGAAAACTCTTATCAAAAAGCCCCGGCGCTACGGAATCTCCCGAAAGCATTCCCTCGGCGTCTGGATTCCGGCTTTCATCGGCTTTGTTTTATTCATCGGCAGCCTGTGTTGCTTGGCAACATATTCCACCACCGTATCCCCGGCGCTGCCCAATCCTATTTTATCTTCGCCGCCTCCGCCTGCGGCAAAAAATCAGTGCGTCTGGACCGGCGTCGAAAGAATCGTCGCCGTCGGAGACCTTCATGGCGACTACGACCATTTCAAAAGAATCCTCAGGGGGACCGGCATCGTGGACAGGGCCGATCGTTGGTCCGGCGGCAAGACGCATCTCGTCCAGATGGGAGACGTCATGGACCGCGGAGACTACGCCCGGGACATCTTCGACCTAATCAGGCGGCTCGAAAAGGAGGCCAAGGCTGCCGGCGGCATGGTCCATCAACTGATCGGCAACCACGAGGAACTGAATATCGCCCGAATGTCGCTTAACTACTATGGAGAATACGTCACCTACAAGCAATTCATCGACTTCCTTCCTGTTAAGTTCCGCGTAGACGAAGAAGAAAAGTTTAAAAAGAAAAACAGAGGTGATGGCGATATCGAGGCGTTTTGGAACAATCTTATGAAAGATCCCAATTCCGATGCCTTTAAAGTGCCCAGTCAGCGCTACTACGAAAATTTCAATATGCTCGCCGGCAAGTGGATCGCCGAACAGAACGTCGCCATCAAGATCAACGACACGGTCTTCGTCCACGGCGGGCTCAACCTTGAATATGCCTCCAAGGGACTGGAGGCGATTAACAACCTTTATCGCTCTGAATTCCAAGAAGTTTTTAAACAAGAAGTTTCTAAAGACGAATATCTCCCCCGGCAGAGTATCATCTTCGCCCCCGAAAGCCCGCTTTGGAACCGGGACCCGGCTACCGATCCGAACTATGTGGATGAGGTCGATAAAATCCTCGCCGTCCTCAACGCCAAACGGTTGGTCGTTGCCCATACGCCGACAATCCCCAGGTCGATCGCTACCATCGAGATTGATATCAATAAGTTCGGCGGGAAAGTCTGGATTATCGATACGGGCATCGCGACCATTTATCACGGCTTTCTCACCGCTTTGATCATCGACAAAAACGGACGTGTATCCGTTGGAGTGTATTAATGATGGACAATAAAATAATTTGGGGACTGATCGTTTTCGGTTTATTGTTGACGGGACACAAGGCTGCCGCTCTCAGGCCCGCCGGCCAAGCCGACGCCGAGCAAAAAGAGTTGGAGGCCTTCCTCAAAAAGGCGAATGTGGACGCCATTCTTAAAGGCGCGCAGGGCGGACGGGGAGAGGGCTGGACCATCAACCTTCACGATGGGAAAACCGCCCGGAGGGGATTCTTCAAGTATGTCGACATCCGACGTCCGACGAACTTCCCCATCAGCTACAAATACGAGCTCGCCGCTTATGAACTGACAAAACTCTTGAAGATCAATATCGTCCCGCCCGTGATCGAACGGGAGATCCAGGAACCCAAGGGCCAGAAACGCAAGGGTTCGCTCCAGATCTACGTCGAAGGCTGCATAAGCGAGAGAGATCGAATGCTGAAAAAAATCGATCCGCCGAATCCTCAGGCGTTCGCTGATGCGCTCGAAGAGATCAACGTTTTTGAGATCCTGACCTCGTGTGATCACCTGAGCCCGAGAGATATCCTCATCCACAGGGACACGTGGCGCGTCTGCCGGGTCGACTTCGCCGAAGCGTTCGATCCCAGCACGGAATTGCTGCCCGAAGCTGTGATCAGGCGATGCTCGAAACGCCTCTATAAAGGCCTCCTTGACCTCAGCCCGGTCGACGTCGAAGCAACGCTCAAGCCTTATCTCAACCCCAGGGAAATCAAGGGCCTTCTCGACCGGCGGAATTTGATTATTGAAAAAATCAAGAATTTGATCATAGACAAAGGAGAAGCGGCGGTTCTCGTTGACCTGGAATCGAAATAACGGGAGGGGAATTCATATGGAAAATGTGCAAACGATGGAAACCGGGACCAAGGCGCCGAACATACTTTATCGTTTTCTTCATCTTTTCACGGCAATTTACCCGGGAGAAACGACCAAGGCGTTTCTCCTGACGCTCAACAGCTTCCTGATCATGTTCGGCTACTACCAGATCAAGGCCATCCGCAACGGGCTCCTTCTCGCCCGCCATCCCTCGGAAATCCAGAGCTACCTGGCCATCCCCCAGGCGTTCATCCTGATTTTCGTCGTCAAGGCCTTCGCTAAGATCGCCTCGCGCTATCCGAGGCACATCCTGATCACGTATGTTACGCTCTTCTGTATATCCAATTTGATTATCTTCAACATCATGAACTGGGCCGGCGTGTCTGTCGCCATCATGGGCATCGTCTTTTTCATCTGGATCGGCATGTACAATCTGCTGATCCCAGCGCAGTTCTGGGGATTCGCCAACGACATCTACAGCGAAGAAGAGGGGAAACGGCTCTTCCCGATGATCGCCTTCGGGGCCAGCTTGGGCGCCGTTCTTGGGCCTCCCGTTGCCCAGAAGCTCGTCCCTCACTTCGGATCGTATGGAATGATGTTGGTCACCTCGGGAATCCTGGTTCTCTGCATCCTGATGACGTGGATCATTCACAAAAGGGATCTTCGGGAAGAGCGACAATTCCTGAATTCCCCCGGCGTGGCGGGGCAGCCGAAACCCAAGGTTAAGGAGCAGCCTCTGGATAAAAGCGGCGGATTTCGCCTGATCTTCAAAAGCCGCTATCTTCTCCTAATCGCTTTGGTCATCGGCCTCTACAACTTCATTAACGCTTTGGGCGAACAAATGTTCGCCAAGATCCAACAGCAGGTGGCTCTGCGGACGCTTGAGACGGCGGCAACCGGAAGCGCCGATCTGCAGAACTACATCAGCCAAGCTTTCGCCGGCTATCAAGGGCTGGCCAATATTCTGGGCCTGCTCATCCAACTCTTCCTTGTTTCTCGCATTTTCCGCTATGTCGGCGTCGGCGGCGCGCTCCTCTTCCTTCCGGTCATCGCCCTGGGAGGATACGGGTATGCCGCCTTCGGAGCCTCTCTGCTCCTGATGAAATGGGTCAAGTCTGTTGAAAACGGCACGGATTATTCGCTGATGAAAACGGCCAAGTCCGCTCTGTTCCTCATCACCAAACGGGAGGAAAAATACAAAGCCCAGGCGGCCATCGAGACGTTCTTCGTGCGGGGCGGAGACACTCTCTGCGCCGTGGTGGTTTGGGTAGGAACAACGTTTCTGGCGCTATCGATCGAAAGGTTCGCGGTAATCAACGTCGTGAGCATCCTCATCTGGATCTTCCTGACCATCCTCATCATCCGCGAGTACAAGAAAAAGAAGGCGCAATCGGCGGCCGATCCGTCGGCCTAGCTTTTTTTCTGCGGCTTCGGAAGGCGCCCTTAATGAAAGATGGAGTCCCCCGGCCATATGGGGCCTCGGCCTAAAAGCATCAGCGCTTGCGCAGGTCTTTGAGCTTCAGGATTCCCCCCGCATCCTGGACGATATAGATAAAATTCTCGTCATCTATCCATAAGCCTTCCTGGTCGTTCCCGGGGAAGGCGTATTGCTTCACCAGTTTTCCATCCAGCGTGATCTCGGCCAGGATATTATCGGCATCGCTGACGACGTTCAAAAGCTTAGTTTTCGGGTCGTAAAACATGGCCCCGGGATCCCGGATCTTGAAAGGAAGCACGCGGAGAATTTTCGCTTCGGCCTCTTTGGCCTGGCTGGACCTCAACGGAACGAAAAGTTCCATGATGCAGGCCGGATCTTCCTGGTTTCCCGCGTAGAAGGTGCCGCCTTCAGGGTGCTTCGGGTCGGGGACAAAATGGAGGGACTCAATGCCGTTGTCGTATTTATCGACCTGTTTTTGGAGGA
>JALHTW010000260.1 GCA_022866045.1 Candidatus Aminicenantota bacterium
CGTCGGGCATTCACGTTCTTTCCGAAAAGATCGACATCGCCAATGCCCGCCTGGAATTTAGAGGGGGATGCGTCGCGACGCTGACCGCCAGCCGCGTCCATCAAGGGAAGGTCCGCAAGCTCCGGATCTTTGAGCCGACGTCCTATTATTCCATCGATTATATCGACCAGGAGGTCAAGATCTTCCCGTTGAGCGGACGGCAGACCGACATCAAGACCCTGAAGATCAAGAAGGAAGAACCGCTCAAGAAAGAGCTCGAGAATTTCCTCCGCTGCCAGGCGGAAGGGAAGGGCGGCAAGGTCAGCGGCGAGGAAGCGCTGCGGGCTCTCCGCCTTGCTTATGCCGTCCTCAAAGAGATCGAGACGGCCTGAAGCTTACGGAACGATCCTGACGAGCTGATTCCGGTCACTGTGCTCGGGCGCAGGCTGCGGCGAGATGGATGAGGACGGACAAGAAAGAGACGGATCTTTTCCCGGCTTAATTCATTTTGAAGAAAGCGTCTTCGAGGCCCGTGTTGTAGGTGATCTTGGCGAACGCCATCCGGATGGCTTCGGCCCCGTTCTGGAAAATGATTATCGAATGGGCGACCAGGGAATCGCCGACTTTTTTGTAGTCTGACAAAACCGTCTCAGCGTCGACTTCGCTGCCCATCTGGTCGGTGGACTTGCCCTTGGTCCTCGAGATCAGGTATGTGGCGGGGTCGACGTACATGGTGACCTTGTCGCCGTCTTTATAGGTCTGTTCGAGAACGAGATACTCCTTGTCCTGGATCTTTTCTTTCCCCTTGAAGGCGAACGTAATCCCATATTTTTCGGGGTTGAGCGTGGCGTCGTTGCCGAGAGCTTGCTTCTTTATGTCTTCAGTCATCTTCGCATCCATTTCCTGGGCCCCGGAGGTCTGGGGGGTGATCATCCACCCCTTCTCTCCATCGAAGGCCTGGGTGACGACCATGCCCATGAATTCCATGTCCATCCGAATCTTGTCAGGCTCTTTCTGGTACAGCGTAAGGCTGCCGGTGAGGCCCATCTGGATCATCTCGATACTTCCGCTAATAGTCGTGTCCTTGATGCTTGCCAGGACTTTTCGGCCGCCTTGGGCTTCGATCATTTTGTCCAGGACCTCTTTGGCGGTCTGGCCGTAGCCGGGATACGTGATCGAACCGAACAAAAACAGCCCTAGAAGACAGAGCGTCAAACTTCTTTTCATCATTTCCTCCTGAAGATAAAGATGACACTTTATTTTAAAGGAAAAACGGACTTTTTCCAAATGGTTTTTGCCGGTGCGATGGCGGTTTGATTTTGGCATTCGCGGTGTATCAGATTAAGGAAACTTTGGGCCGAGAGAAAAGCGCGCTGCGGAAGCTCAACCTTTTCGACGGGGCCATGATCTCGAGCGGAGCTGGGATCGGCTCCGGTATCTTCATGAATTCGGCCGAGAGCGCGAAATTCCTCAGAGTCGGCACATGTCTTTGAATAGTTCATCTTTTTCAGATGGGCAGGTTTAATCCCTATTTTTTTACCGTTCCCGGCCGGCCGCGCAGGAACTGGATACGCACACGCTCCCCAATCTCTTCCTCGATGCGGACGGTCTCGTACTTCGCCTGGGCCAGATATTTGAGGTGCGCTCGGAGGTACGTCAATCCCTGTGTCGAGAGAAAATCGAGCCAGGCGCCGCGGGCGGTTTCGTCCATGAGCTCGAGCGTCTCCTCGACGAACGTAATTTGCGTCCGCGGCGAAAGCCGGCTTTCCGTAGACGAACGCCGCTTGGCATATAAATTCAGGCCGTCATGGAGCTCAAGATAATCAAGATGCGGCTGCCAGCGCGTTGCCCAACGGTAATAGCGGTCGTAAAATTTCCTGTTCGAATCCTTGATCCTCGCGTCGGCCTGCATCTCATTGATGATGAATGTTTTCAACTCATCACCGGCTTCTTTGTAGATCTGATAGAGGGGCAGGTTGAGATAGCGATAGTAGGCGTACCAGCCTCTGGGAATCCAGTAATCGCGGAAGAGGTAGGGCGAGTAATTGGAGAATTGCTGGACCCATTCGTGGGACGGATAGCCGTGGAGGTTGAGGTAGATGTCGGGGAACCATTTCGCGTTGAGATTCCTGCGGACCAGGGCTTCGGGCAGAAGCGGCCGCGACGATCCGCCCATCGAGCCGACGTCCATGCCCAGCGAGCTGTAGCGGCCGGCGTGGAGGCTGTGGAATGGCGTCAATTGCTGGAGGTTGTAAGCCAGAGCGGCGCCGTCGGGATTTTCCATCGGCTGGAAGACGAAATTGATCTTATTGACGAAGTCCTGATAGGTCTTGTCCACGGCCAGGAGCTCGGCGAGTTTAAGAATATAGTTCGTGGAGGAGACTTCGTTGGCGTGCTGCCGGCCGCTCAAATAGATCGTCGGTTTTTGAGCGATCAGGCGCGGGAGGGAAATATATTTCCCGAGCGGCTTATAGATCTCGATCACGGGCACGGGGCGCTTTTCATAGGACCGGCCGGCCGTGAAGGCCCTGATCTGGGGGAATTGGCCCAGCCGGTTGACGACATCCAAGACCATTTCGGGCGATAGGATTTTGCTCGTGTCGACGATCGGCTCGCCGGGCTTGAGAGGCTGCGGGGCTATTTTTGCCTGGGGCTCCGGGGGCAGGACCGGGACCGATTCCTCTTTTTCCATGTCTTTCGAAGTGAGCTTGAGTCGGATCGAGTTCAGATTGGGATAGCTCAGAGCTGACGGCAACAAGCCTTTCTCCGCGAGATCCCTGTAAGAAACCAGAATGTCGAGAAGGGCGAGGTAATCGGATTCCTTCTCAAACTCCATCTCCGCGGTCAGGCTTTCGATGCGCTCTTCGAGGCCGTTATAGATCAAAGCGGGGACGACGATCGCTTTGCTTTTGAGCGATGGAAAACTGATCTTCCGGCTGAGCTCGTCCTTGCCTTTTTCCTTCCACTTGATGATCATGTGGGGCGAGGTGGCCAGCCAGTCTTCGAACGTCACCTTCACTTTAGGGGCGTCGCCTTCGGATGAAGGATGGATGAGGGGGAAGATATTGCCCGGGGCCGAAAAACGCGATGTGTCTTCGGGAAGCTCCTGCTCTTCGACATCGAGTTCGGTGATGCCGCGCAGAAAGTCCAGTGTGTCGAAGTAGATCTCGTCGTGCAGGGCTTCGAGCGAGCTGACCGCCTCTTCGTCCAGGCCGAGCCTGAAATCGGGCTCACTCGACCAAAGCTCGACCTTGAGCTGCTTGAAATAGGGCTGTTTGGAGAACGTCGGCTCATTGCCGGTCTTTTTCAGAACATGGGAATAGACGGGCGCGAGAACTTGGTCCTGGTAATAATCCCAGAATTTCTCCAGGTCGCTCTGGAGCATCCCATCGAAAACGACCCGGCCGCCTTTTTCGATCCGGACCCAACCCGTCGTTAATTTGACGTTGCCCCACTCCGGCAGGACTTTGAGGTAGGGAATCTCCCTGATCCGGGGCGAAAATGTCTGCTGCAACAGTACGGAATTCCTGTTGTCGTAGGCGATGACTTCATAGATGGGCTCTTTGGCCGGCGCCAGCTCGAAGTGGATCTTGTCGAGCGGCAAAGCGAGGTCCCTGGCCAGAAATTCATCCACCGGATAAAGCTCCTCCAGCCAGCGGGACGGCTCTGAATAGAATCGTTTCGGCCGGCTGAAGTCCTCTTTTTCCTCGGCGAACTTGACGACGAGCTGGTTCACGCCTTTGCCCTTGAGGGCGGGAACGATTTTTTCCAGAAGCCAGAAGAATCCTTGCTTGTAGGACGAGAGCACTTCGACTTCAGCGGTGATCTTGTGGCTTTCCAGGAGGGCCTCGACCTGTTTTTTAATCTTCTGGCGGACATCGGGCGATTCACTCAAGCCGAGGCTGATCTTGACCGGCGCTGGGGGAGTTTCCAGCTCTTTCATCTTCTCCTGGACAAGCTGGAAAGCGTCCAATCCCTCCCAGGAGAAGGCCTGTTCTTTTTCGAAGATCTTCTTGCTGTCGTTGACGGCGTAGACCTTAACCCCGAGCGATTCGAGTTTGAGCGAAGAGGCCAGGTTCTTCTTGACGTCTTCCTCGAATTTCTGGTTTTCCTGGGGACAATAGAGCTCGGCCGCGAACGATTCCAGATTCCGGTCCTTGAATTCGTCGCTGATTTTTTTCAAGCTCTGGGCGAAGAATGCTTCGGCGGCGCCTTTCTCGCCTTTCAGGAATCTTTCGAGGTCGGGGACGACGTCGCCGATCTGGGGTCGACCTTCCTTGTATTCATCGAAATAGGGGTAGGTCAGGTTGAAATAGGCCAGGATCTTTTCGAGCCCGATATTGTCAGCGGCCAAGAACACCAAAGCGCTCGATTTGTTGAAAGCTTTAGGGACGACCTGGGCGACACCCCAGGCGTTCTCGAGCGGAAGGGGCTTCAATTTGCCGATCCTCTGGAGCTCCTGGACGAGTGAATTCGGGCCGACAAGAATGGGCGCGACCAGTGATTTTTTGTTCTCGACTTCCTGATCCACATAGATGATCGGAAAAGATGCGCCGGCCGTGTTCAGGACGAGCTTAGAGGCAAGCTGGGTGATGCCCTTGATGCTGCCGGCCTGGGGGATGATGACCTTGGACTCCAAAGCATCCAGGATCCCGTCCCGGTCGATGTCGCCATAAAATCCCTTCGTTGTGAATAGGCTGAGGAGGTCGTATTCTTTTCCGGCGCCGTCTCCCCTCGAAGCATCTTTGAACGACGGCGTCAACATCCTTTTCGGAGAGCCCATGCGCGGGAGGACGGTTGGAAGGCTCTTTTTTCCGTAGCGGAGCGAAAACGTCAATTGGGCGCAGCCCGGGTAGGAGAAGACCTCGGTCTTCTGTCCGCGGCGATGCTGTTCGCGGAGGGCATCAAAGGCTTTGAAGCTGCGGTCCTGATCATCTTCGTCCGTGATGTAGATGTCCACGGCCAGGTCTTTGATCTCGCCGGCGTTGAACGAGAGTTTGGCGAGCGAGCCCGGCGCTTTTTTCAGGGGCGGAAACTCGTAGAGGACGGATTTGATGATCGTCTTCTGAAGGGTGACGCCTTCGCTTGCGAGATACTGGGTGATGTCCCTTTCGAGCGTCGCAAATGTCGAGCCTTCCTCGCGGCCCCAGATGTCCCAAAAATACGGCCAGCGGAGGAAGAAAGCCCGGCCGGTTTGGAGCAGCGTTTCCTCGGAGCCGGCGAGGAGAAAAATGCCGGTTTGGGTCTTGGTCGTAAACACCGCGACATAGCCCTGGTTCGGGCCGAGCTCGGGGACGGCGATGTCCTTGTCTTTGATGGCCTCCCGGAGCCATTTAATGTTCGTCCCGATCAGGATGGGGTTTTCGACGCGCTCGATGTTGGGGACTTCGGACTCCCTTTTCACGAGCGAAAAGTCCTGGGCCAGGCTTTCCAGGTTGGCCCGAGAGGCGATGTCGGCGGCCAGGGCGAGTTCATAGGCATTGGGATTGTCGGGAATCACGATGCAGAGCGAGATCTTGTCGGCCAGGAGATCTCCGTCCGTATCCTTGATCGCCTTGCCGAGAAGAAATAGGTGGGAGAGGCTTCCCAACTCGGCGAGAGCGCTGCTGAGACCGAGGAGAAGGATAAGAACAAAGAAAACACTTCTTTTCATGCCGCGTTCTCCTTTAAAAGCCGTCTCTGTGTCCTGCTCATTGTAACCTAAAAACCATGGATTTTGGTAGCCGAACGGCACAGCCGCTGGATGGAAAGCAAGCAACGGCTTGGTAATCAATTCTTTTTCCGGTGTCTGGCCAATTTTGGGCGGGGTCCTGTCGCGGCTCTTCCCCGGCCGTGCTCGCCGCCAGGCTGCTGCGCGCGGGCGGGGAGCCCCTTCGCCGCGCCACCCCTGCTCGACTTTCCGGCGCCCCGGAAACAGAATTGCTTGCAACGGCTTGTGAGCGGCGGGTTTTTTCGGCTAAGATAGGAGCCGCTGCGAATTCCGTAAAAGAGAAGAGTCAGGGAAACGGTGATCGCCGGCTTTTTGATAGGAGGAGAGATGTTCAAAGAATTCAAGGATTTTGTGTTGAGGGGCAATGTCATGGACCTCGCCGTCGGCTTCATTATGGGTGCCGCGTTCGGCAAGATCGTGACATCGCTGATCAATGATGTCATCATGCCGCCAACCGGGCGCCTTCTCAGCAAGGTTGATTTTGCGAACCTGTTCATCAACCTGTCCGGAGGAACGTATGCCTCGTTGGCGGAAGCTAAAAAGGCGGGTGCCGCGACGCTCAATTACGGCATCTTCATCAATACGGTGGTCGAATTCCTGATCATCGCCCTGGCCGTTTTCGTCATGGTCAAATGGGCGAACAAGCTCCGCCGGAAGCCAGCCGAAGCGCCGGCCGCCCTCCCGACGGTCAAGGAGTGTCCCTTCTGCTTCTCCGCGATTCCCATCAAGGCTGTGCGCTGCCCGAACTGCACATCCGAACTCAAAGGCAAATAGCGAGTTCGGCGGAGTTTGGGAACGGCCCAGACGTTCCTCTTCCCCAAAATATTTTATTTTATAAGGAGCGTCTTCATCCAGAAGGCAAAGACGCCGCTCAGGCAGCCCGGGATCGGCCCCCAGACAACCTCAAGAATCGTTAGAGACACGCTCCAATCTTTGAAGAACACGGGAAGAGGATCATTTCTTCGGGAACCAGGGGAAAAAGGGGCTTGTTTTGCGCGCGTATTCGGCGAAATCCCGGTTGCCCGCATATTTCTTTTCGAGCATGGTCACGCCGGAAACCCGGAGGAGCATGAAGGTGATGATGGCCGGGCTGATGATTCCCGTCCAGCCGCTCTTGATGGAAAGCGCGATGTTGTCCTTCCGGGCGAGGGCGATGAGGAATAGTCCGGTCATGGTGATGAAAATGGCCAACGTTGAATAAAGGATGTATCCGGTCATGATGAGATGGCCTCGGCCAAAGGGCCTCGCCATAACGTTTATTTATTCGGACAAAAGGGCGACGGCGACGGCGCCGATGCCGGCGTGGACGCCGATCACGGGAGCGACGTCGATCATGAATTCAGGCTCTTTTCCAAGGATTTCGGTGAGCTTTTGTCCGTAAAGGGCGGCTCGC
>JALHTW010000261.1 GCA_022866045.1 Candidatus Aminicenantota bacterium
CGAGCGGATCCTTTCCTGGCGGCATACGGGGTTCTCAGTCCACAGCCGAGTGCGGGCCAAGACCAAGAGCGAGACCGAGCGGGTAGGCAAGTATATGATCCGTCCGGTTCTGGCGCTGGAGAGGCTATCGTTCCTGGAGCCGGAGGGCAAAGTCGGCTATCGCTATGGCCAGGACCGGGCCTCGCGGATGAAGCGCCTGTGCGCCTCGGCGTCCTGCTACATCTCGGGCGGGAGGGACTTCAGGGCAACGCGTCGGTGGAGGGATGTGTCCTCGGCCAGGAACACCTCGCCCATGCCGCCGCGGCCGATCTTCTCGAGGACGCGGTACCGGCCAAGGGTCTTCCCGATCATGTCCCTTATCCCATCTGAAGGGATATTAAGTCGCGATGCGCCGGCAGTCAATGGTTGTATTTCAGTCCCGCCCCAATGGGGATGATTTGGAGCTCGGTTTTTTCCTTGGTGAAGGTTAATTCCCCCTCCCTCGAAAAGTAATTTCCTCCCAGCCACAGATCGAAGCCTTTCCAGAGGCCGATACTGACCTCTCCTCCATACCGCGGGCCCCCGCCGTAGATATCAAGAAAGGCTTGTTCTGTCGGCCGGAAATAGTTGGCTTTCAATTCGACCCTCACGGCCGCGGCACCGGCTGAACCCGCCACCAACAGCAGAACGGCTATCGTCCCGATCAATCTTTTCATCATCATCCCCCTCCTCACTTGACCGTCACGGAAACGGGGTCGCTTTCTCGTCCGCTATTGTTCACGGCGATGAGGGCATACGTGTAGGACTTATCTTTCTCAACCCGCCTGTGCCAATATTGAAGGGTATCGGCACCGAGCTCGACCAGCCGACTTCGGTTTTTTCCTTCGACCTGGTAAAGTCCGTACTTCGCGATGTTCAAATTGCTCGGATGAGCCCGCCAGGTCAGAACATTGACATATTCGGCCTGTGACAGCGAGCGATTCAGGACCTTCTCCCCCTTGAAGTCGAGCGGGGCATAGACCACCCTAGTGAACACCTCCCGCTCGATGTCGGAAGATCTCCCGTTTTTGTTATAAGCTCGGGCCCGGATCGTGTGGAAACCGTCATTGAGCGGGGTGGTATCCCACTGATAGGAATACGGCGCCGTGGTATCGGAGGCTTTCAGGGTCTCGTCGATATAGAATTCCACGCGATCTATGCCCGAACTGTGAGACGCCTGGACTTCGATGGGCACGGAGCCGAGGAGGGTCGACTGGCCTGAGGGAGAGGTGATCGATACATCCGGAGCCATCCTGTTCCTAAAGACGGAAAGGCTTCCGGGCACATAGGCGAGATTTCCGGAGACGGCGACGCCCTTGGCCCATTCCCCCCTTAAAAAGACCCCCGTCGGATAATAGAGGTTCGAGATATCGATCACCCAGAGTTTATCCCAGTTCAGATAAACGTAATCCCCCGATAAGGCGATGCCCTCGCAGCGCAAGACATAGGAGACCAAGAGGCTCGGAGACGCGGGATTTGAAAGGTCGAAAATTCTCAACATGTCGCCGGTGAAATAGGCATAGTTTCCCCTGACGAAGACATTCACGCCGTACCCCGGGATACTGGAAATGCTGGCGTAGACTTCTCTTAGGTTTCTGGGGTCGGTAACATCGATCACCCGGAGGCCGGCCCGGCAGTCATCATCGCCCTGCGAATAATCTTCCACCCCTAAATAAGCATAATTCCCCGAGAGGGCCAGGTTCCCGACATGGCGGGTTTTGTGAGCGCAGGAATAGGAGCCCACTAGGTGCGGCGCGAAAGGGTCGGAGACGTCGATGACCCAAAGGATCGCTCGCGTCGGATTCCCGCCCCAATTCGTACCCGAGACATAGGCATAAGGCATGCGAACCGCAATCCCCCAATAATCGTAAGAATCAGACGCGGGCTCAGGACACGGCAGGTCGAGGCCCGCCACCCGGGAAGGACTCATGGGAGAGGAAATATCAAAGATGCTCAGGCGCTGACTGTCAAGACCATAAGCATACTTCCCTGAAACCGCCAATCCTCTCTCCAGACGATTCGTATTACAGACACCGGCTTCAAGGGGATTTGCGGGTTCGGCGACATCCATCGTGCGCAAACCGTCCGAATTGCAGGCCATATAAACATAATCCCCCCGAGCCGCAATCCCGTTGCCGTTATCGTAGCCGGAAAGCGTATCCGGAGTATCATAATTCGCCAGCCGGAAGGGCTGGCCCGGCATCGAAACGCTATACAACGAGAATCCGCCGCCCTGGTGGGAAATCCCCACTAGGTTTCCGGAACTGATCATGCCTCCATATTGGCAGTCGACCTCGCACTCTCCGATAAGGACCGGCGAGACAGGATTGGAGATGTTGAGCGTGACCAGACGGCAGGGCCATCTTTGAAAAATATAGGCATAATTTCCGGAGAGCGCAATTCCCGCCATTCCGTTGTCTGGTTCAACATACCGGCCGACTTCTAAAGGATTGCACGGGTCGGTAGCGACATCGATGACCGTGAGCCGTCCGGCATCCTGCCCTCCGGTGGATTGACAGACATAAGCATGCCCGGCGGCGGAGACGTCGATATCTCGAGGCAGATAATCCCTGCCCAGGTCGAAGGTTCCGGTCAAGATGGGAGCCGAGGGCAAGGAAATGTCGACGACGTCCACGCCATATGAAGTCACCGGATGTTCAGGATACTTCCCGTATTCATAGGCACATAGCGCATATTTTCCCCAGAGGGCAAGACCAACGACCTTGAATCCATACGAACCGTACTTCGCCTGATAAACGGGCTGACGAGGGTTCGAAACGTCGTAAATGAGGAGTCCATTATCAGAAGCCAGGTAGATACAACCCGAGGAGAGGGCAATGGATTGGAAACTACACCCGTCGAAAAAAATAGACGTCACGACGGAGGGGTTCTTTGGGTCTGAAATATCAACGACGGCCAGATAGCTGAGCGTCACTACATAGGCATAGTTCCCCGCCAGCGCGATCCCCTGTGGATTTCCCGGAAGCCGGATTTCTCCGATTTTCGACAACGAGGAAGGGTTCGATATATCCAAGACCTGCAAGGTCTCGCCGTTGCCGATGACAGCGATATTCCTGGCCGCGTCGATCGCCGAGGCTTGGCAAGGCCCGTACGGCCAGACGCCAATAAACTCGACCAGATCTGCGCTAGCCGGGGACCGGCTCTGGATCTGGACCTGAAGGGCTCTGTTTTGCGGGGCATAAGTCAGGGTTGAGATCGAGAGAAGGGCGATCAATAGAAATATCCCTCCCCACCATCTCCGCCTTCTTGCGGACAGCGACAGGTCAAGCAAGTTCATGGACGACCGCGGAAATTTCATTTTGCCCCCTGATAATTAAAACTCATAGGCCAGACCGAGGCCGGCGCCCAGGCCTCCGATATGGACCTTATAATCCGCTGTTTCGATGTAGCTAACGGAATAATTAAGAAAAAGGTCGAGCAACAATCCTCCTGCGACTTTCACATAACTTCCCATCTCGGCTGTAACGCCCAGCCTGCTCTTGCTGAAATCCCCGATAGGATTCGATTCCTTTCATCCAATAAGATTTATGTATGTATATAAATGCTCCTATTTACCCTGTTGGATGTACAAACTCAATTGTTTATGTTTTTGTTATTTCAATACCTCATCAAATATACTTTTAATGCCATAAAAGTCAACAGGTTATTGTTAAAAGCACTCCTCTCATCTTTAACTTTTCAAGATTGAAGGGGGAGAGCCATATTTAGGATCTATCGGACTTGTTGAGCTCATCCCTTTCTAAATTTTTTTGCCTTAAAAAGAAATCGCTATCCGATATTTTTTAAAGGGAGGAAAAAGCAAGATGAGGCTAAAAAAAAGAACAGCGAGGATATTCACCAAAGTTCTGCCGGCAATTTTATGGCTCGCCGTCTTCCTTGCCGCAAGTTGCGCGTCCTCTGAGCCCGGCCTCACAGTCAGGGGAATCATGAAGGATGCGGAAACCGGACAGCCCATTGCCGGGGCGACCGTATCTGATGACGGCTATGGCCCGAAGCCATACAAGAGCGCGACCACCGACGCAACGGGCACGTATCAGTTCGTCACCTGGTCGGAGGAACACAATATGATCGCCCAAGCCCCCGGATACAAGGCCGGGCATCAGCTTCTGAAGAGCAGCCTGTTCAAAAAGGAAAAAGAGAAAGTCCTGGACTTCGCCCTCGTCCGTCAATGAAAGTGTTCGGCCGAGAGATCCAGAAAATTGCCAAGAGGCCTTATATGTCTTCGGGAAAATGGGGGAAACGTTTGAGACTCACCCGGCTTAGCTATTCTTTTTAACAGGGGCACTTCGCCTGCTCGTTCCCGGTCGTTTCCATTCTCCCGCTCGATCGTCAACTCCGGTTGAAGATTCAGCCGGAAGACCTGCTTTGCGGCAATTTCCTTATTCTTGACTCGATCCGCAGCTGGAATTATCATCTTTACGCGATGGGAGGTATTGATTTCGAGCTTAATGAGAAGGAGGGTCGTGCAGTGCGAAAAAGCAAATTCTTATCCCTCGCCTCAGGTCTTCTCGCAGGAGTTCTTGATGGCCGCCGACCCCACGGTCGAATATTTTGCATGACTTTTTTTAAAGCGGGGGGAGGTCCGGATGAATTCCGCCGCAACGGGCCCCACAGACAGCTTCCGGGTCGCCCTTCCCCCTGCTCAAGCTGTCCTTGACAGTGCCCAGAGCTCCTAGATTATGCTTCCTCACGATAGTTGGATGGGTCAATGGGAATAAAGATGCTCCAAAAATCCCCCCTCGGCCGGCGCAGCCAGAAAGGAAACTCTTATCCCTTTAAAATATTCCCTTTAACATCTCGTTATAGGAACTATTGATTTTCCTATGAGTTTTTATTCACTCGTAAGTTCCATCAAGGAGGTATCCATGACTTTAACACATGAATTTCAATATATACCTATCAAGATCTTAATTTTCGACAAAATAACGAGTCGCGGTAAACTTGTTTTATACAATGATTTCCTCGAGATTAGCAAGCGATCCTTTTTTCGATATAGTTTATGGCGACAATATTCCTACAACATGATAGAGCGGTTATCGGATGGACAACCAAATGTCATTGTCAGTAATGGAGGTGAGTGCATTTCCTTTAACCTTGCTTCTTGGAAGATATCGTTGAAGGATTTTATTGAGTATCTAAAAACAAAAAAAGCAGAAAATATTAGTGTTCCGCTTAATACTCAAATGAAATCACAACTTGCTGTGCCTGACGAAGATAATAACCAGCTACAAACAATCTCTATAGCTAATGATGGTATCAGGAGTGCAAAAGTTGAGACTACGCCTTCAAACGTTTTAATTCGGGAATTGTTCAGTAACGATAGCGTTTTTTCTTGGGACGAAACAAAGGACAAGAAGAGGGATGAGTTAGTGGCGAGGGGTGATGCCGCAGTCCCTGCACTCGATTTTGCCCTCGATGAAAAACATCTGAACCATATAGGAATTCTGCGAGCGCTTGGGAGCATTGGCACAACTAACGCAGTTCATGTTTTGGGAAATGTCCTGGCAAGGCCTGATGACAATACCACTAGAAAAATGGAAATGTATGAAGAAGCGGTGGATGCTTTAGTCGCAATAAATAGCCCTGTGGCCATTGATGTGTTGCGACGCGCAAAGTTTGGCCCCGCCGCACACTATGTGAAGGCAATAGCTGGTGATTTATAAAAACTAGGCCAACTTCAGTCCGGCGAACCGCTGGAACTGGAGATTATTTTTTAAAAGCATAACAGGGAAATCAATATTTTATAACAGGGGCACCTTCGCCTGCTCGTTCCCGGTCGTTTCCATTCTCCCGCTCGATCGTCAACTCCGGTTGACGTTATTTTGATTGATTTCCCTGTCCGTACCGGCACTCATGGCGTTTTTCTAGAGAGACGCGGTCGTATTCGTGACTTTGGTCCGTTTCTTGAGGCCTTTCCCCTGCCATGGCAGGGCTTTATCGCCCCCGTCATCCCGAGCGCACCCTCCTTCACCGGGTGTTATTTCATTACTTCGACCGCTTCCTGTCCGAGTATGAGAGCCGCTTCGAGAGAGAGTACGGATTACCGATGGAGGGGTGGATGCCGCGGGCGCTTTCCATAAGGTGAGCTCTTTGAATGACGACCGGATCGCGAAGATCTTCGCGCGGGAAGTGCTGGGATATCTTGTCCGCAAGGAGCTGCTGAGCCCGGAATGGGCCGAGCGCATTCTTTCCTGGCCTCACTCCGGCTTCAACGTCCACAGCCTGGTCCGGGCCAAGACGAAGCCGGAGGCCGAGCGGGTGGGGAAGTACATGCTCCGGCCGGTGTTCGCCCTGGAGCGGCTGACATTTCTGGAACTCGAGGGCAAGGTCGGTTATCGCTGGGGCCGTGACGGCGCGGGGCAGGAGACGGAGACGATGGATTATCTGGAGTTTATCGCCCGGGTGACCTCTCATATTCCCGACAAGGGCCAAGTGATGGTCCGTTACTACGGCCTCTATGCGAACGCCCACCGGGGGAAGGTCAAGAAGGCGAGTCTGAGTCCGACGGCTTCCGTCTGTACTCCTGGAGACAGATGATGTCTCCATGAGTGCGGCCGAGGAGAGCGGGGAATATTTCTAGGATTTGATGATCAGGAGGGATCGGGAGTCTATCGTCTTTCGGCCGGTGCGAGAGGATTTTCCGTCCAAATATGCTTTTCGGGCGTCGATTTTCGCGATTTTCGTTGTGATTGACATCGCCGAGCGGCCGGAAGTATATTACCAATGTGGTCAAGCAGGGAGATTCATCGGTCGGAGCGGAAATTCGTCGCGTCGCGGAAAAAAGGAAATACTTATCCTTTACTGACATGGGCTGAAGCGCGGCCGCGGTGCGGAGGCAATCTATCGTTATCTTGTCGGCGATAGCTCCGTGATTTCAGTTAGCAGGCGCTTTCCCGATTTCGTAACAAAGCACTTCGATTGGTCGCCGTTCTTTCTTTAGCTCAAGCCCAAGCTGTTTCCGTATCTCTTGGAAAACTGACGCTTCTTCCTTGTAATTCCAGTAGAGAGCTATATCGTAAGTGCCTTTTAGACCGGTCTCGTCGAGGACGGCCGTGTGCAGACCGTCTTCAAGGGACATGCGAAAATTCTCGATCGTCAGCGCACTGCCTGAGATCGAACCGTCGTCAGTCATCCAATTGCTGTTCGTTTTCTCGGAAGGTCTTAGCAGGACCTGCTGACCTGCCGGAAGGCGGAGGATGAGTACCTCCATCTCCCGTTTTTCTCGCCATGTTTTTAGGCCAAACGCCGCCGCCATTGCCTGCTGCAGCAACGGACGAAGCAGGTCTTTCTGTTCGTCCGGAATCCGGACCGTGACTTCATAGGCTTGCTCAGGAATTGGACCCGCCGCGATGATTCGAGCCGTGGAAACCAAAAAGGCGTACGAAATTAGGTTTTTTAAAGACATCCCCTTAGCTCTAAACGTTCCTTGATTCCATGACGCGGAAACTGATGGTTTTGCCGGACGGATCACGAGCTCTGTGAGAGGAGGTACGGTCTGATCCTGGACTTTAGGCACCGCGTCGGGAAGGGCAACCGACGGAGTCGGCTCCGGGACGGGCAACGAGATCGCCTTCCCCGCAAGCAACTGATCCAAAATGCCTTCAGTCAATTGAGAAGGCTGAAGCAGGGCGGCGACTTTGCCCTTTTGGTCAACCAGAACCGTCTGTGGAATGGTCTTGAAGCCGAAGCTCGTGTAGAAGGAATTCGCCCGATCGATGCCGATCCAGCCGGCCATAGGATTGACCGAAAGAAAGGCCTTGACCTTCCACTCCTCTTCGCTCGTGATGGAGATGAACGAGACGGGCTTGTTCTTGTATTTGGAAACAAGCTCGTTCAGGTGAGGAATGGCGGCCCGGCAAGGCCCGCACCACGTGGCCCAGAACTCAATGACCACGACATTGCCCTTCAAAGCATCCCAGGTTGCCTGTGAGGCCTGGGATGCCTGCAATAGGACATCCAGATGCAGCGGCGGCGCGGCGGCACCAACCTTCATGGGAACAGATTTATCTTGGGCATATGCTACGGAAAGAAGAATGGATAGGAGTATTAACAACGATTTGGTCTTCATCTTCGCCTCCTCGAGCGGCCTCTCTTTTTCGATAAGGAGTTTAACATTCTTTTGCTCAAATAATCAAAAGATAAATAAGCCGCCAAGTGGAGCCAGAGGCTCTGGCGCAGGGCGTGGCCCCAGTTGATCATAAAGACGCCAGTTAGGGCGAAGGATCGCGCCTCGTAGAGATCGACGCTTGGGGACAGGTAGAATTCTCACCGACTGAACTAGCTCGGCCCTAGATCGACCAGCGGACGGGCGGAGGCGATGGGTTGCACGAAAAATGAGGACTTCTGGTCTTTTCGTTGGTCTTTATCTATAGAAGGGTGAATTTTATATTCGGAAAGGAGATGCCCTATGCATATTCACCAAAGCTCTGCCGGCAATTTTATGGCTTGCCGTCTTCCTTGCCGCAAGTTGCGCGTCCTCTGAGCCCGGCCTCACGGTCAGGGGAATCGTGAAGGATGCGGAAACCGGACAGCCCATCGCCGGGGCGACCGTATCTGATGACGGATATGGACCGACGAAGCCATACAAGAGCGCGACCACCGACGCAACGGGCACGTATCAGTTTGTCACCTGGTCGGAGGAACACAACGTGATCGCCCAAGCCCCTGGATACAAGGCTCAGGGTCAGCTTCTGAAGAGCAGCCTGTTCAAAGAGGAAAAAGAGAAAGTCCTGGACTTCGCCCTCGGTCGTCAATGAAAGTGTTCGGCCAAGAGATTTAGAAAATTGCCAAACGGCGTTCTTTTCTTTGGGGAGATTAAGACTTAATTCTTCTCCCCGCCTCTATATCCGCTCTAATGCGATCCTCGTCTAGCTTTGTGGCGTCAGATCAATGCGGGAGGCTGGAGAGACGGCCTGCCCAGGCTTCAAATCGTTGTTTGGGAAATTTCAAGAGTTGTAAAAACTTATTTGAAGGCAAACATGTTATGCATTTTTTGTGGATGAGGTAAAACAACCAAAATTCCGACACCGGCTCTGCGTGAACTCC
>JALHTW010000262.1 GCA_022866045.1 Candidatus Aminicenantota bacterium
AACCCTCTGCTGGACTCCGTAAATAGTCCGCATCGACTTTTTCAAAAAAGCTTCGCTGACGGTCAGGATCTCATCGACATATTTTTGGCAAAAGGAAAACGTCATTGAGCCGGGCTCGATCCCGCCGGCCACGGCGTCCGCCAGGGTCCTTTTTTCCTTGATCTCGACCAAGCGTCCGGCATCAAGCGATGCCTTCATGAAGGCGGAATGGACCGGCTCAATGCCGTAGATCCTGACGCCCGGCCTCTTGAATTTCAAATAGCCGCCGATCCCCGCGATCAACCCTCCGCCGCCGACGGGAACAAGAACATCCGCGACGTCAGGACATTCATTCCCTATTTCAAGCCCGACGGTCCCCTGCCCCTGAACAATAGCGAGATCATTGTAAGGCGAGATAAAGATGCGGCCCGAGGCTTCGGCTTCCTGTCTCGCGTGCATTTCTGTTTTTTCGCAGCTTGTTCCGAAGAACTCCAGCGCCGCGCCGGCTTTCTTGAGCTTCCCAATCTTGTCCGGGGAGGCGTTTTCAGGCAGATACAGGGTCAGGTCCAGGCCCTCTAGTTTCGCCGCATGGGTCACGCCGAGCCCATGATTTCCTGTCGAGGCCGAGACGATGCCTTTATTTCTCTGGGCCGGGGAAAGCGTCCGGATCTTATTCAGGGCTCCCCGGAGCTTGAAAGAACCGGTGGTCTGCTCGCACTCCCATTTGAAATAGATATGGGCGCCGAGTGCCAGGCTCAGCACAGGCGAATATTCCAGGGGCGTCTCGATGATATCGTTTCGAATGCGCTCATAAGCTTT
Organism: Candidatus Aminicenantota bacterium; assembly: GCA_022866045.1. GTDB lineage: Bacteria > Acidobacteriota > Aminicenantia > Aminicenantales > UBA4085 > JALHTW01. The sequence goes on from JALHTW010000262.1 coordinate 799, forward strand.
TTCGATGCCCCCGGCAAATTCGTTTCTTCTTTTAAAGATGGCCATTTCGCTTCGCTCCAGGCTATGACAAAAAATATTATATCTCCGTCCTTGGACATTTTGCCCGAATTTTTTAAAATAGAGGCGCATGCCGCGCTATTACATAGGAACGGCCGGATGGAGCTATAAAGATTGGGAAGGAATCGTCTACCCCGTTAAACGCGATTCCCATTTCCATCCGCTCACCTATCTCGCCCGCTTCATCAACATCGTCGAGGTCAACAGCACGTTCTACAGGCCCCCGGCCGTCCACCTCTCGTTGTCATGGGTCAAAAAGCTGACCCCGTATCCCGACTTTCTTCTCTCGGTCAAGCTCCATCAGGTCTTCACCCATGAGCGAAAGAATTTCACCCGGATAGACGTGGACAATTTCAAGCTCGGTATCGAGCCGCTGGTCGCGGCGCAAAGGCTCGCCGCGCTCCTCATCCAATTCCCCTGGTCTTACGCGAACACCGCAGCTCACACGAATTATCTTGTCGAGCTTTTCAAGCTCTTCTCAGGATATCCGCTCGCCCTTGAAGTCCGCCATTCTTCCTGGGACGATCTGAATTTTCATCAATTGCTCCGCGAGCACGACGTTGGCTTCTGCAATATCGACCAGCCCGTGATCGGTCAGTCCCTCAAGCCGAGCGCGGTCGTGACCACCCCGAAATTTTCCTATGTCCGCCTCCACGGCCGAAACTACAGGGATTGGTTCCGGCAGGCCGCGGGCCGCGACGAACGCTATAATTACCTTTATACGAAGGACGAGCTCGGCGATTGGATCAAGAGGATCAAGGACCTCGGCAAAGACAGCGACAGGGTCTATGTCATCTCCAACAACCATTACCGGGGACAGGCGCTGGCCAACGCCCTGCAGATCAAGAACATGGTGAGCGGTGAGAAGCTCGAGATCCCGGCCGGACTTCTCAAGCAATATCCCATCCTGGAGGAGATCGTTAACAAAATCCGGGAAGGCCAGCTCGATCTTTTTGAAAGGGCCGGTCCAGCGGACAAAAATAAGGAATAAGCCGATGCTCTGGTGGGAAAATCGATTTCTAAGCGTCACGGGACAAAAGCTCTATCTGGGAGAAACCGCGGCCTCGGCCTTCGCCGAAAAATACGGCACGCCGCTCTTTATCTACAGCCGCGCCCAGATCCTGGCCAATTATCAAAAGCTTAGAGCGGCCTTTGCCGGACAGACGGACGCCGAAGTGCGCATCTGCTACGCGATGAAGGCCAATTCCCATCGTCGTATCCTCAAGATCTTTAAGGCCGCAGATGCCTCGATCGACGCCGGTTCCCCGGGTGAGGTCCGGGCAGCGCTTGACGCCGGTTTCCCCCCTGAAAAGGTCCTCTTCACCGGAACGAGCGTCAGCGCGGACGATCTTCGAAAGGTTTTTGCCGTGGACGGCCTCACGGTCAACATCGACGCTA
>JALHTW010000263.1 GCA_022866045.1 Candidatus Aminicenantota bacterium
AAGAGAGAAAGGCTTGTTAAGGAGATATGACCATGAGATGCTCGAAAGCGCATAAGCTCATCGGCGATCATCTGGACGGGACGCTCGGCGGCAAAGACAGCGGGCGTCTCCAGGAGCATCTTAAAGCCTGCGCCGGCTGCCGCAGCCTGCTGAAGGATTTTCAGGGGATCGCAGAACAGGCGAGAGAGCTGCCGAAACACGAGCCCTCGAACAGGGTCTGGCAGGGAATCTTAGCCGGAGTTCATGAGGGCGGTTTCGGCGCGCTTAGGCCGCAAGCTCGAAAGACAAAACGGTTCGAGGCGTTCGTTTTTCAGGGCCGGGCCAGATACGCCTGGGCGGCCGCGCTCCTCATCCTTATTGTTGGATGGGTCGCGATCGGCCTTCGCCCCTGGAAAAGCGCTTCCCCGCTGTCCGAACAGGACCGCTTCACGCTGGCCAAACTCGAAGAGGCCGAGAAGCATTATCAGCTGGCCATCCAAGCTTTGAGCGAGGCGATCGGCTCTCAGAAGAACGGGCTCGATCCGCAGATCGCCGCGGTTTTTGATAAGAACCTCAGGGAGATCGACACGGTCATTCAGGCCTGCCAGAGCGCCGTTAGGAAGGAGCCGAACAATCTCGAAGCCAGGGCTTATCTCCTGGGGGCGTATAAAGACAAAGTCGGGTTCCTCGACAACGTGATCGACGTCAAGAGGAAATCCCCGTCGGCGAAAGCGACGGGCAAGACGATATAAATCGAAAGGGACAAAGGAGGATGAATATGAGAAATAAAAGAATCGCCAAGGCAGCAGTTGTCTTAACCGCGCTGTTCCTCGTTTTCGGGCTCTGCGGCGGGGCCGCCTGGGCCAAGGAGCGGCACGAAGAGAAATTCGAGAAGACCGAGAGCCTGGCCAAGGACGGCAAGGTCATCATCACCAACGTCTCCGGCAAAATCCAGGTCCAGAGCTGGGGCGAGGCCCAGGTCAAGATCGAGGCCGTGAAAATTTCAGAAGCGAGCTCGCTTGAAAAGGCCAAAGAGAATGCGAGCAAAGTGACGATCGAGGTCAGCAAGACCGGGAACATCGTCCAGATCGAGACCAAATATCCCGATCGCAGCTTCTTGCGCGGCGATTCCTTGAATGTCTCGGTAAATTATGTCCTCTGGATCCCCGACAAGGCGTCCATAAAGGTCAAGTCCAAGAGCGGCAACGTCGATGCCACCGGTATCGGAGGGACGTTCGAGGGGAATATCACCAGCGGCAATGCCACCCTCCTCAAGATCGCGGGAGGCGTGGACTTCAAGACCGTGAGCGGACAGATCCGCATCGAAGACGTCCCGGCCGATATCGAGGTGAAGACCGTGTCCGGCAACATCGAGGCGACTCGGATCAAGGGCTCGGTCGATGCCGAGACGACCAGCGGCCGCATTACGCTTAGAGACATCGCCGAGGCCAAGTCGGTGCGGGCCCATGTGTTGAGCGGCAGGATCACTTATGACGGACAGATCGGCGCCGGAAGTAAATTCAGCCTCGAAACGCTGAGCGGCGGCATCGAAGTCCTGCTGCCCGCAAACGCCGCCTTCGAGCTTGACGCCGAGACCTTCAGCGGCCACGTCAATTCCGATTTCCCCATCACGATGCAGGGGACGATCTCGCCGAAGGAGCTCCGCGGCGTCGTGAATAACGGCGGCGCATCGCTCCGGCTCAAGACCTTCAGCGGCACGATCGTCATCAAAAAGAAGTAGCGTCTGACATCCAGACCCATCAGGGGCGGCTGGTCGAGACAGCCGTCCCTTTTTTTTGGCCAGGACATCTCCCCGCATCCGCTCATCCTTCACATTCGTCCAGCGCTCCAATAGCCACACCCGGCCCTTCGTCTGGACGGCCACCGCCGATTCGATACTGGAAAAGGTTAAAAGACTTTGTCAACATATTTGCGAGACGCAACACTAGATAAAAAAGGCCCGGCATACAGCTATTTTAAACTAAAGTTATTAAATATTAACTAAATATTGACAATGTTAAATATTTATTATATCATGGGAGCGCCATGAAAGAAGAAAAGACCACTCTGGCCGTGAAAGTGAATCATGCCGTCGCCGAGCGGGTCAAACATTACTGTCGGGAGAGAGGTCTGAAGTATGGATTTTTTGTAGAAAAAGCCATTCTCGAACAGCTCGCCCGGGAGGAGCTCAAAGAAGACCTCGTGGATTTGAAGAACCTGCGCGGGTTGGAACAACAAGCCGTTTCCCTCGACGAGTACCTCAAGAAGCGCCGTGTATGAACTTCTCCTCCTCCCCGCGGCGCAAAAGGACCTCGATAATCTGGAGGCTCCAGTCTTTGCTCGTATCCTCAAGAAAATCCGCGCCCTGTCAAAAGACGCGCGTCCGCCCGGCTGTCTTAAGTTGACTGATGAGGACGGATATCGCATCCGGACCGGAGACTATCGCATTCTCTATCGAATCGACGATGCTTTAAAGCGAATATATATTTATCGAATCAAGCACCGAATAGACGTTTATTCTTGATCCTCTCGGATCCTCCCGAAGAGTTACGACCGCCAAGTAGAGCGGGTGATAGTAATTTATTTTTCCATGTTGTCTCGAATCATGTCCCGTTAAGCTTGGCAACGACGTCTCCCATCACGAAAAAATGATAAATCCAGTCGCGGATCGATGTCAAGAACAAGGAAACTGCCGCGAAGCAGGCCTTCCGGCCGTATCATCGTTCCGAACGACTATGAAATCCTCCCAAAGACGCGAGACCTCTCTCCTCCGTTCTAAAAACGAATCGACAGTAACGATCAAAAATACTCCGCCCGCTCCTCGGCAGCCATCAGGGCGACCTCGGGGAGGACTTGGGCGGGCGGCGGCTTCTCCGCTACAAACGTCAGCTTGAAAATCGAAACGCCCGCGAAAGCGAAAAAAGCGAAATAGGCTTTTTAATCCGGAAAACTCATTTTGCGGCGGCGGGGCTGATCTCCGCTCCCTGACCGATCTTTTGTCTGCGTGGCGTCGAGGGGGGACGTTGTCGAGTTTATCTCTTAACCGGCCCCAGGTACTTATCGAGCCAGGACAGAGTTTCCTTGATGAACTCGTTGACGGGCGGGATGTGGTCCGTATCGTAGAGTTTCCACTGCTTATGCTCGGCCGGAGTCCCCAAAAGATCGAACATCGGCTTTTGGGATGTCTCGAGAGGAAAAATCGAGTCGTATTTACCGTTCAACATCAGCGTTGGCGCTTTCACCCGAGTGATATAATTGATTTGATTCACTTCCGGACGACCCTGTCCCATAAGGCCCAAGCCTCCCGCTAAAAAGACGTTAACCTTCAAACGGTCCTCCACGGCCGCGATGATCGGTCCGAGGGCCGAACCATAGCTCATACCTTCATAAGCGAGTTTCCGGCTGTCGATATCCGGACGGGTCTCCAGATAATCGATGCTTCTTTTGAGGTCCTTAACCTGTTGGATAAGGACCTCCGTCCACTGATGGGACAACCAGTCGCCCTCGATGACGGGAATTAGGGCATCATTCCCGCGCTCGAAAAACCCTTTATAGACGGGATAAAGGACCGCCCGGCCGTTTTTGACGAGAAAAGAAAAGAACATAGGGACTTCATAATAGTTCTCGATGTCCTGACTCGACCGCTGAAACACGGGAACGTCGCCGCCTAAATAGATCACGGTCTGAAACGGCGGCGCCGCGTTCTTGGGAAGGAAAAGCCAGGCGATGACCCGTTCCCCGCCGTAAGCGGCATTAAAGCTGACCTTTTCCAGAGACCATTCGGGGCTTTCCTTCTTTGATTCCACCCTGGCCTTCAAATCGGTCTTATCGTATGAAAACTGTTCTTTGTAGACCTGGAAAACGGAATCGGGGACCGGCTTCTGCTTGGCGAAACTTTCTGTTTCGCCGGTTATAGGA
>JALHTW010000264.1 GCA_022866045.1 Candidatus Aminicenantota bacterium
ACAAGGATCCAATCAAGATTCTGGGTTTCATCCCGACCTCCTCGAAAAAAAGTCAATCTTTATTATATTGAAATGCCGAAAAATGGAAAGAAGCATGAGATTCAAGGAATAGGAATTTATATCTCGACTGGGTTCCTGTCCCTGAAATTGTTTGGTAAGTAATTCTTTTTCCGGGGCGCCGGAAAGCCGAGCAGGGGTGGCGCGGCGAAGGGGCTCCCCGCCCGCGCGCAGCGGCCTGACCGCGAGCACGGCCGGGGAAGAGCCGCGACAGGACCCCACCCGAAACTTGCCTGACACCGGGAGCATTTCCAAATATATGATCTTCACTCGGCACTGGAGGCCGCCCTGAAGCTCCCGTAGCGGAGGGGGGTCCCGTCGGTTTCTCCGACGGGGGGAACCGCCGGGACTGGTTCCCTGGGGTCCGGGGGCTAAGGGCGGCTTCCAGTGCCGAGTGGAATCACACGAACGGAAATGCTTATCCTGACACCGGAAAAAGAATTGGTTACAATTGTTAGGCAGCTATTGACAACAGTTTCCCGATGGACAAAACTTAAATCCCCCTCTTCATCCTTTAAAAAAGAGGGGTGGCGGGATTTTATCGGAATCCGGCTGGAGAGAGGCGTTATTCCTATGAGACGAAAGAGTCATTTAATTTTTCCAGCCGCAGGGATTGGCATCTGCCTCTTGGCTGGCTTCGCCTTGTCCGGCATGCAACAGTCTTCTCAGACGGCGCCGCAGGCCGCGGCCGAGGGCCGGCTCTTCGACGCCAGGGACAAGCGCGGAGTGCTGCGCGTCAAAACAAAGGCTCTGCTCCTGGCCGGCGGATTCCCGGTCAAAATAGCGATTTAAGAAGGAAGGTTCAAATTCCTGTTTGTCTGTATCAAATGGCGGAATGCCTCAACAGAAAAATTTTTTGTTATAATCATTAAAATCCAATGACTGAGGAATGAGGAAATGAACAAAGCGAGAATTGCTGTGCTCAGGACAAAGCCTGAGACAGTCTTGGAGGATATCGTCCGGCTCTTTGAGATCGCCTCCGGTCCGGCGGCCCTCGATAAAAATAGAATAACCATCATCAAGGACAATATCAGCTGGCATTATCCTTTTCCCTCGGCCAACACCACGCCCTGGCAGCTGGAAGGAACGATCCTGGCCCTGAAAAAAAGCGGCTACGACAAGATCTCCTGCGTCCAGAACAAAACCGAAGTCACCGACGCCTTTAAGGGAGAGGACTTGAATAATTACAAACCCATTTTCAAGGCTTACGACCTCCCGGTCCTCTTCAATTTCCGGGAAGAGGACATGAAATGGATCGATTATAGGCCGAAAGCGAAGATGCATGTCCTCGACAAGATCTACGGCGAATGCATCCCCATCCCCGACTACTTCATCGGCAAGAACATCCTTCATCTACCCACGGTGAAATGCCATATTTACACGACCACGACCGGCGCCATGAAAAACGCCTTCGGCGGGCTGCTGAGCCACAAGCGCCATCAGACCCACACCCATATCCACGAAACCCTGGTCGACCTGCTGTCCATCCAGAAGGAGATCCATCCCGGAATCTTCTGCATAATGGACGGCACGACCGCGGGAAACGGGCCCGGGCCGCGGGTGATGGAGCCCGTCCAAAAGAATATCCTCCTGGCCGGCGAGGACCAGGTGGCCATCGACGCCGTGGCGTCAAAAATGATGGGTTTCGATCCCATGGCCATTAAATACATTCGCCTCGCCCATGAAACGGGCCTGGGAATCGGCCGGCCGGAAGAGATCGAGATCGTGGGCGACAAGGACGCCGCCGAGAAAAATTGGGGATTTCGGGTCGGGGTATCTTTTCACAGGTTCGCCGGCTGGTTCACCTGGTTCGGCCCGACTCGCTTTCTCCAGAAGCTGCTGACCCGGCCCCCGATTCTCTATTTCGGCAATTTCTACTCGTTCTTCTATCACGACATCCTTCACTGGCCTTTGAAGGAACGCAGGATCTACAGGAGATGGCTGGTCGAATCCGAATGGGGCCGGCTCTTCAAAGAATATCAGGATAAGGGAAGCTTGGGGAAAACCTGACCTCCGGGATCAAACAATTTTTTAGGGCGGACACATACCCCTTCTTTGACAATGATCTGGGATCAGACCTCTGAATTTAGAGGCCTGATCCCAGAAAAAATCGGCTAAATTTTACTGATTCAGCATCGGGTCCTGGCGGACCGTGATCTTGCCCGCGAACGTTTTGCCTCCGACCGTCATTTTCAAGGCATAAACGCCCGGCTCGGCGACGCTTCCGCCGACTCCACCACCCCGGCCGCCAAAACCGCCTCCACCAAAGCCTCCTCCGCCGCCCAGGCCTAACTGCTGCATGAGGTTCCGCTGAATCTCCATGACCCCGCTGTAGTTATTACCGGCCGCATCGATCTGCTTGAGGGCCTCCTGCACGGCCGTTTTCTGCTCGGCGGTCAATTCACCGCGCTGGGCGATCGTCGAGAGCTGCTGCTTGGCCGCGTTGATCGCGTTTTGGATCTGCGCGGGCGCCGGGTCGAACCGGAAGTCCCAGACCAGGCGGTTGATTCCCGGCTTGCCGCTTTCGATCGTGAAAGTCTTTTTGTTCTGTCCGGTCACGTCGGTGATCTCGATCGTCACCGGGCCGGCAGGTTTGTCCTTGAGGTAATAGTGGATCAGCGCGCCGGTCGGAGGATTTTCTCCCCTGAAGAAGAGGTTTCCGCGGCCGTAGCCGCCCCGCGCAATCCGCAGCCAGCGCGTCGCCGGACGATTGTTCTCGAAGAGGAAGGCGTCGCCCGGCAAGACACTGTCGTCCGCCCTCTGCAGGGCCGAGATATCGTCCAGGATCCAGATGCCGCGGCCGTGCGTCGCCGCGATCAGGTCGTTGTCCCGGGGATGAATGAGCAGGTCATGGAAAGCCATGGTCGGGGCGTTGAGCTTGAGGTCTGTCCAATTTTTGCCGCCAGTGATGGAGAAGAACACGCCGAATTCCGTGCCGACGAAGAGGAGGTTTTTGTTCTTCAGATCTTCACGGATGACATACACCGGCTGTCCGTCGGGCAGGTCGTTGGCGATGCTCGTCCAGGTCTTGCCGTAGTCCGTGGTCTTGAAGACATAGGGTTTGAAATTGTCGCTCCGGTGTCCGTCGTAGGTGAGATAGCAGGTCGCTTCGTCGAAATGCGAGGCTTCGACGCGGCTCACCCAGAGGCCCGCGGGCACTCCAGGAACGCCGGCCCGGACATTGGTCCACGCGACACCGCCGTTTCGGGTGATCTGGATATTGCCGTCGTCGGTCCCGACCCAGATGAGGCCCGGCATTTTCGGCGATTCCGAGATTGTGATAATGGTGGAGTGCGTCTCGGCGCCAGTTACATCCGGCGTGATGCCGCCCGTCGGCTTTTCGGGTGCGTACTTGCTCTTGTCGTTTGTCGTCAGGTCGGGGCTGATGATCATCCAGTTGTCGCCACGGTCCACGGACCGGAAGAGATGCTGGCCGCCCATATAGATCGTGCCCGGATTATGCGCGGAAATGAGGATCGGCGTGCTCCAATTGAAACGGAAAGGAGAGCGCTGGCCTCCTGGACCAAACTGGCCCATCGGAGTCCCTGCTTGCTGGGCCGGCGGCTGTCCGGCTTGAGCCTGCTGGCCGCGCTGTGCCGGCGGCTGGGCTTGCTGAGCCGGTGGCTGGCCGCCGCGCTGTCCGGCTTGTAGCTGAGCGCCTGCTTGCTGCGTACCCGCCGGAGGCCAATTGGGATAAAAATCCTTGAAGTTCGCGACGTTGTTCACTCTCGGCGTAACCGATCTGGATTCCCGCGTCTCGGCGTTCACCCGCTGGGCCGAGCCGCCCTGACTTTCACAATAAACCGTCCGCCAGTCGGTAGGATCATTCTGCGTATGGAAGCCGTCGCCGCCGCCGATGTTGAACCAAAAATCGGTCAAAATCGAGCCTTCACGGCTCATCGAAGGACCGCCCCAGGTTCCGTTGTCCTGAAGGCCGCCGTAGACATAATAGGGATCGCGCATGTCGGCGCTCACGGCATAGAATTGGGCCATGGACAAGTTGTCGAAAAAGACCCAGGTCCTGCCGTGGTCATACGTAAGGGACGCGCCGCCGTCTTGCCCGACGTAGAAGCGATTCTTGTTCGTCGGGTCAAGCCACATCGTATGGAAGTCGGGATGCAGCCCGCCAATCGTCCTAAACGTCTTTCCGCCGTCTTCGGAATACTGGAGGTTCGTTGTCAGGAAATAGACGAGCTTGTCATCGAGGGGGTTGATGTAGACGTGGCTGTAGTAGAACGGCCGGTTGTTCGTCCGGTTTATGAACATCCACGTTGCGCCTCCGTCCTCGGACCGGTAAATACCGGTGCCGAGCTTCGTCATGTCTTTATAATCGGGATTTTCCTTCTGGTTCGGGGCAGTGCCGATCATCCGAGGCGGCTGGAAGCCGTGTTCCACGCAGGCCTCTAGGACCTTCGGGTTGCCGCGGGCGATGGCAATGCCGATACGGCCGACGTCGCCGGTGGGAAGACCCTTCGTCAACTTCGTCCAGGTCTTACCGCCGTCGGTCGTCTTGAAAATGCCGCCGTTCGGGCCGCCGGAATCGAACCGCCACGGCTGGCGAAGCCGCTGCCAGAAAGTGACGTAGAGAACATCCGGGTTTGAGGGATCCATCACCATGTCAACGGCTCCCGTCTTACTGTCGCTGGGAAGGCCGCCGGCAAGCTTCTGCCAGGTCTTGCCGCCGTCCGTGGTCTTGAATAGGCCCCGGTCGCCTGTGTAGCCCCAAGGGTGTCCCGAGGCGGCCACATAGCAGATATCGGGATCGGCCGGGTGGGAAATGACTTTGCCGATCGTCTGCGTCGTCTCGAGGCCCATTCGGGCGAACGTTTTGCCGCCGTCCGTAGACTTATAAACGCCGTCGCCCCAGGCGACGCTGTTCCGGACGCATTCCTCGCCCGTGCCCACCCAGATGATGTTGGGATCTTTCTGGAAGAAGGCCACGTCGCCGATCGAGGCCGAGCCGTACTTGTCAAAAATAGGCTCCCAGGTCGTGCCGGCGTTTACGGACTTCCACACGCCGCCAGACGCGCCGGCGACGAGCACCTGAGTGAAATCGCTATCCAGAGCTTCAAAGTCCGAGATTCGGCCGACCATGTTAGCCGGACCGATGTTGCGCCACCTAAGGTCCTTGACCAAGTTCGCTTCTGTGCTCGGGCCCTGGGAAAAGAACGGGCCTGCCAGCAAGAGCATGAACATGGCCAGAAAAGAGATGCGAAGATACCTGTGCACTCCTAACCTCCTTGAATGGTTTGAGATGAAGAAAGGACATTCCGCCCTATGCCCCCGGACAAGGTCGGAACATGGGGCTGCGATTCGAAGACGGTCATAGGCTCACCAGTTTTGACGTTGGAAAAGGTGAAGTTCTTCCGCTCGAATCATGATTTACCTGAATTATTCATAAATTGCTTCGTTTCCTCGAGAAGAGAATTTGCAGATGGCGCCGAATTCAAGACGAGGGGGACACGATCCCAAATTCCGGAGAATTTGGGTCATGTCCCCGAATTCGGCACCCGTCTGCAAATTCACGACCGGGAGAAATAACGTAATTCATGAATAATTCAGACTTATATCAAAAGGAAGAAATTATATAGAAAAAACATAGATAAATCCACAAGGGCCGGCCGGAGGAAACTTTTTCGCCCGATTTTTCGTCTGTTCTAAAGGAACGTTAGGCCTGACAATTCCCTTCTATTCCCCATTCATAAAGGGGGAGGAGGGAGATTACGAGGAATGTAAAGAATTTTGCGAGGACAGATGTCCCATGAGGAGAACAGCCGGGCGGGGCGAGGCTGACCCGGCTTCCTGGCGGCGAATTTTACATGGCAAAATAATTGTGACATAATCCAGGGTTAAACAAGTCGCGACAAGGAGGTCCGATGAAGGGTTTGAAAATCGCTGCGCTCAGTTTAATCCTTCTTTCCTTTCTGGCCTGCACGCCGGGCCTTGTGCCTTCGGGCTGGGAGTTCCTGGGCAAGCGGGA
>JALHTW010000265.1 GCA_022866045.1 Candidatus Aminicenantota bacterium
GGCCGGATCGGCCGCGACTCGAACGGCGGCGTCACCCGGCCGTCGTTCAGCCAGACCGACCTCGAAGCGCGCGCCTGGCTCAAGCGAAAAATCGAAGAAGCCGAGCTCGCTTATCGCCTGGACGGCGCGGGGAACATGTTCGGCCGGATCGATGGCCGGGGGAAGACCATCATGGTCGGCTCCCACATCGATACGGTCGTTAACGGCGGCATGTTTGACGGGTCGGCCGGAGTCCTCGCCGGGCTGGAGTGCCTGAGGACGATCAAAGAAAGCGGCCTTAAGATCAGCCGGCCACTCGAACTGGCTTCGTTCACCGACGAAGAAGGCAATCTGGTCGGGGACTTCCTCGGAAGCCGGGCCTTCATCGGCCGCCTGAACAAAGATCTCCTGGAAAAAGGGCTCACCACGTTCGCCCGGCCTCTCAAAGATGTTTTAAAAAGAACGGAATTCACGATCGAAACGATCCTCGGAGCTCACCGGACCTCACCCGAGATCGAGACCTACCTCGAACTTCATATCGAGCAAGGACCGGTTCTCGAGACAGAGGACATTCCGATCGGCATCGTCAGCAGTATCGCCGGCAAGCATTACCGTTGGTGCTCGTTCCTTGGAACGGTGAGCCACGCCGGCACGACACCTCTGGAGCTGCGGCAGGACGCATTCCTCGGGCTCGCCGATTTCGCCCTCAAGAGCACCCAGCACGTGGCCAGGAATCATTATGGAAGCATGGTGACTGTCGGCAAGGTCCACGTCATGCCCGGCACGTTCAGCATCGTGCCCGGACAGGCCGACTTCTCCTTCGAATTCCGGAGCCAGGCCAAGGAAACGCTCGAAGCCCTGGAGCGGGAATTATTCGCTCTCGCCGAGGACATCGCCTCGACGCGCGGTCTGACTTTCGTTTCGAAGATCATTGATGCGACCGAGCCCGTGAGCATCCCGCCGCGGCTCACGGACCTGCTCAAGGCCGAAAGCGAAAAGCTTGGTTATCCTTATATGCTTCTTCCGAGCGGGGCGGGACATGACGCCCAGATCCTCGCCGAGAAAGCAGACGTGGCGATGATCTTCATCCCCAGCCCGGACGGCGTGAGCCATTCCCCGCAAGAGGCCTTGCGCTGGGAGGATCTAGAAAAAGGGGCCAATCTGCTGCTTCAGGCGCTCATCAGGCTCGCTGAATAAAAAGTCGGGGACACTTCTATTTCCGGAAGGGCCACCATTTTTCCTTAGCTTAAGATTGGGATAGCGCGTACATTTTGGTCTTTGCTTTCAAGTTCCGAAATAATTATCTCTAACACCTGCCGCTCCTCACCTGTTAGTTCTCTATTATCGTTCATTCTGCTTCTCTTTACTTCTATGATAAAAAGATCTTTTGACTATACGCCCGCGCAGCGATAAGGCTCGCCGGGAGCCGGATTTATCGGCGATCCGGTGGAGCTATTTGTTGTGCGCGCTCTATATTTCTTCAAATTCCTTTAATGTCTTTTCAGTTATTGCATCACCTGTATGCTTTATTTTTGATGATTCTAAAACCACCATCCACGTTTCCTCATCAGCGAATGGCCTATGCTTTTTGCCTTTTGGAATGACCACTAATTCTCCTGGATTTATTTCAATAATTCCTTCTTCTAATTCAATTCTGAATTTACCTTTTATTATATAGAATAATTCATCTTCGTCTTTATGGTCATGCCAAACCAATTCACCCTTTACTTTAACAATTTTCACATCATAGTTATCTACCCTACTAATTATTTTCGGGCTCCATAATTCATCAAACTTTTTAAACTTATCTTCGAGGTTTATTACTTTTATCATACTTTTCCTTTCATCTTATCGCGCCATCAGCTGCGGCCGCTGTATGCAGAGTTAGCTTGGTCATCAATGCCCCCTCGAATGCCTAGAAATTCAGACCAAAGTCCAATGAGACGAAGATCGTTGTTTTGGGATTCACGAAAATGGCATGAGCCTTAACCACAAGTTCGGCACTAGGCTTACCCTGCCGCGATAGAGCGCCGAGCCCGAGTTCCACATATGGCGCCGCCTGAGATTTCATCATCTCAACGGGTATGCCTATCGGGTTCGGTACCATAGGATATGAGACTATTTCCGCGTTGGATGAAATGATCACCACCCCGGCCGCGCCCTGCCCGAATAAACGAACCCTACCCGCAGCAGGCTGTCCAGTCATCAGACGAACAGCTGGTCCCGCCTCGAACAACCAGGCGGAACCCGAGGATTTCCAATAGGCCCCTATCATTCCTTGGGGCGCCCCGGCAACGGGTCGCCAGAATTCAGCGGCTCCTTCAAACCCGTATTGCATATGCTCGCCCGCTTGCCAATATGTCCTTCCCGCCAAACGATATCCCAGCGCCCATTCCTCCTGAAACACGTGAGACAGGCCTAGGCTGATGCCCCAACACTGTGATTCGGCTTCATGAGGCAGAAGAACCACTACAAGCATTAACGCTACCAGAAGAATTGCCCGCGATGACTGCGTCATCTACTACCTCCCTCAAGCTAACTATTAATATATGTCATGCTATATTTGATGCAAATCTCCATTCATTAACATAGTAAATTACGTGATTCCATCAACTATCCCCACAAAATTGCAGCATTATCTTAAAATTATCCATATTAAATTGCAAACCGTATATTTGACAGTCCTAATATCCATCCTAGGGGGCCGATTGGAAATCCGTCGAAATAACCTTGTGGAATTTGAAGATTTTCTCAAGAGCCATCGATTAGTCCCCCCGGAAAAAGCCAGATTCTATGTCTACTGGGTAGA
>JALHTW010000266.1 GCA_022866045.1 Candidatus Aminicenantota bacterium
GACTTCGCCGACGCCCAGTTGAAGCTCGAGAAGCCGGACGTTTTCGGCTTGAATTTCCTGTTGTTTCGCCAGAAGCAACTCCGTTTCCTGGGTCATATACAGATCGAGAAGAGCCTGGCGCAAGCGGCTTCGGACTTCCCAGGCCACGGAAAGAATGTTCCAGCGCGCGGCTTCAGAAAGGTGCCTGGCTTGAGAGATCCGGATGCCGCGTTTGCCGGCGGTCTCGATGGGAATCTCCAGGGCGATTTCCGGAATCCAGGGCGTGACTTCTTCGACAGGCGAGGTGCTGTCATAGCCCAGCAATGGGTTTACGGTAGGGTTCGGGCGCTCGCCCGCCGTGATCCGGCCCGCTTGGGCAACTCCCCATTCGGCGCGGGCGACATCCAGGTCGGGATGATAATAAAGCGCTGCCAGGGTAAGCGATTTAAGGCCCCAGGATTCCGGAGGCCATTCCTTGACGGCCTGGCCGGCCAATAGATGATTTTTGAGTTCGGGCGCGTCCAGCCTTCGCCCTTCAAAATCTTCTAAGACCCGCTCGGCTGAAACCGGCTTGGGATGAAATCGGACGCATCCCCATAAAAACAAGACCATGAGGCCCAGACATGCAATTTTCAAAAAACGGTAAGTCATTTCATCTTCCTTCGGGCCAGAAACATCATCGAAATAATTCTCCCCTCCCGTCTATAGGACAAGAGTCAACGGAGATTTTTTATTCTCCCGCAAAAGAAATTCTGGGGCTTATGCCGCAGGAACACATAACGGATTTCTGAATCCGGCACATGTCCCCAAGATATGCGGCTAAATATCCCCTATTTATTATTGCAGCTTAATGGACTTGCTGACCGTTCCTCCTTTGAGGGAGTCGTACTTGACCGTTACTTCGCCCGAGCCTTTGACCAGGTACATGATGGTTCGGGCGGTCTTGCCGGGCATTCCGTTCCGGAGCATGATCCGCTTCAAATTCTTCTGGTCGATGAAAGCCGTGACACTCGGCTTGATCTTATACAGCTCTTTGTTGTCGATCCAGCTCGCGGAAATGACTTCGACGTTTTTGCCTTCGAGCGTCAGCAGGTCGGGACGGACGATATTGTTCTGGGCCACGCGTTCCAAGATCGTCGGGGTGACTTTGGGGTTCGAGACATCGACCACGATCCGGAAGACGTCGCCGCTCACTTTTTCCGCCGTGGCGTCGCCCATCTTGATCATCGGCAGCTCAGAGGCCTGGTAGAGCGTGAAGGCCATGTTCCGGTGGCAAAGTTCCTCATTCATAAAACGCGGCGGGACGCGGCTCGTAAATTTTTTCCAGGAGCCGCCGATCTCAATATCGCCGTATTCCGGATGTTTGAACGGTTTCCAATCGACGAACTGGTCGCCAAACTCGAGCTTGTCGTCGAAGAAAAACCTCGATTTCTGGGGGGCGATGGGGCTGTTCGGGTCCCTCTGCTGCTCTTTGAGCGCGGGGCTGGTGAAATACTGCTCGCCGCTCCAGAGTTCATTGGAAAAGGAGAGGATGCCCATGCCGTCGTTCGTCAAGTCGATGAACCCTCCATGCACGGTATAAAGGCCGCTCCAAATGACGATATAACGATAGAACGGCAGGATCCGCTCTCCGTTCCGTCCGAGCTCATCATAGGCCCGGATATCGCTCGCGGGATACTCGCCCACGGCTTCTGCGCCTGGACCGCGCAGGATCATGCCGCCGTTATTGTGATAGGACTGAACGCCGGCGATGTTGGGATGGCCGAAAATGAAATCCACTTCTGCCCGGGCCTCGGGGAGTTGGGTCGGAAAATCCATAGCGCCGCTCTGGATGTAGTTCGGCTGCCAGTCGAAGGGATAGTTCCGGTTCCCGTCATATCCGCCGACATCATCCTCGTTGACGCGGCCGTCTTTGTCGTTGTCGATGCCTTCCTGACCGAGGAGGATATAATCGCCCGTCTGGCCGAAAGGAACAGGCTCCAGCATCCGCGGGTCGAGGCTGCTCGTCCGGTGAGTTCCCTTCCCCGGCACGTATTTGCGCATCTGCTCAATGATCCCGTTGCCATTCAGGTCGTCCGGCCCGTCTTCATCGAACAGCCCGTCGTTGTCGTCGTCCACAGGGACATGTCCAGAGCGGGCGCTGGCGCCGGGGCTCTCAAAGAAATACTGCCGGCCGTCGGGATTGATTGTCGGGATGATATAGAAGACGCGCTCGTTCACGAGCCTAGTGATATCCTCGAGCCGGCCGTAATTCTCCATGAGATACCAGACCGTATAAAGGCAAATTTCGCCGCCCTGAATTTCAGTGCCGTGGACGTTGGCTTCGATCAGCATGGCCGCCTTGCTCAGCTCCGGCCCGGTGTCGGGATTGTTGACCGTTGCGACGATGACGTCGCGGCCTTCGTAGCTCTTGCCGATCGCGTTGACCTTGACGAACTTCGGCCAAGCCGCCGCCAAACGCCGCATGTCAGCATACAACTCGTTCGTGTCGTGCCAGCGGTTGAAATCGATCTTGACTTTGAACTGCGGATCAGAGGCGATTTTCTGCGTCAATCCGCCTTGAGGGACTACGGCCAAGATCGCGAACAAAACGAGGAGGTATTTTACGTATTTAACCGTTGTCTTCATCGTTCTCTTGCTTCTGATGATGTTCATAATCGGCCTCCTCACTTCAGCGTCACGGCGCGTTTGTCCGCGCCGCCCTTCTGCGAAACGACCTTGAGCTCAACATTGTCGCCGGCTTTGGCTTTGATCAGCCATTCGAACTTCGCCCGTTCGCCGGAGCCGGCTAGAGTCTGGATGAAATTGGTCTTCTGGTTCCCGGAAATGATGGATTCCGGAGCAACCTGGAGCTGGACCATGGTCGGCTTGACGGCGCGTGCCGTGAGGCTGTGGGCAAGGCTCGTCGGCCAGAAGCCCGTGTTCTCCACTTCGGCCTTGATCCGGAAAATGCCGCTGCCGTGGTTTGTCGCTTCGAGCTTGGCGATCCCCATCTTCGAGAAAAGCGATGACAGGTACAAGGCGAATTCAGCGTGGGATTTTCCGAGCTCGGCAATCTTCGCCGCCGGCGGATTGACCGAGGCATAGGGCTTGAATCCGCCGACCTCGACTTCACCGAAATCTGGATGCTTGACTTTCGTCCAGGCGACGAAGCCGTCGATCTTTTCTTTATCCATCCACTGCAGGGTCTGGCGGTCGAAAGACTGGGCCTGTTCTCCTCCGCCGGTATCGGCGCCGCCCATACCGGCGAGCGCCGTGAGACCGCTCCTCGCCCCGCCGCCGGCGCCGCCCCGCTGGGCCATCATGGCCTGCATTTGGGCGGCCTGGGCTTGTCCGCCGCCTGGCGGCTGTCCCTGCCCGCCCGGCATACCGGGCATTCCCTGTCCGCGCTGGACCTCAGGAAGTCCCCAGCCGGGTGTCGAAAACGAAGGCACGCCGAATTGGAAATAGCCGTATTGGAAGAACGCGCCTTCGGGCTTGACCACAAGCGGCTGCTGGCGGATGCCCGTCAGCTCTATATATTTGGCGCTGATCATTCGGAAATAGTCGACGTCGGCCGCGTTGACCGTGGTCGCTGCGGCCCGGGCCGGCATCTGAGCTCTGGCGCTCGTCGGTTGCTGGGTTCCGCCTGCTTGTCCGCGCCCGCCTCCCATAAACTCGCGCATCATTTCCTCGGTGATAATGAATTCGCCGCCGCCCCGTCCTCCGAAGCCCCGGGCCAGGCCCGCCGTGACCATACCGACCTTGTTCGCGCCGGCGATGGCCGCATTGGCGAATTCCACGAGGTCGATTTGCTTCGCCGGGCCCAGACGGCCGCTGCTATTCGGCGCGACGATCAGGTTATCGCTCTCGCCGAACGTCAGGATGGCGGCCACGTTGCGGTGGGCGATCATCCAGTCCAGGACAGAGCGCGTTTCAAGTTCGCTGACCATGTATTGGCCGGCTTCGGGCTTGGAGTAAGGATATTCGTGCATGAAGTTCCGGTTGATGTTGACGCCGCCCAGCCCGTCTTCGTTGATGAAGCCGTCGCCGTCATTATCGATGCCTTCCCAATAGAGAGCGTATTCACCCTTCTCGCCCTTCTTCGGGTCGGCTTTTCTCATCAGCCGCGCGTCCTCGGGATCGATCATGTAATCGCCGTTGGGGTCTTTGACGCGCATGACGGTGATGAAGCCGTCCTTGTTGAGGTCTTCGGGACCGTCCTCGTCCAGGCGGCCGTCGTTGTCGTCGTCGTAGGGCTTGGCGTTCGTCCGCCGGGCCCATTTGACCGGCGCCCACATGAACTCTGCCGCGTCGGGGCTGACGCGCGGCATAACGTAAATGACGTAATGATCGAGCCGCTGCTTGATGTTCGCGTTCGTCGCATAATTCTTGACGAGATAGTCAGCGATGAAAAGGGCGAGCTCGCTGCCGATCAAATGGTCGCCCTCGAAGTTGGCCGCAATCAGCAGACCGGGACGCTCCGCGAGCGGAACGCCGGCGGAATTAGCGATCTGGAGGGCCCAGATGTCATGCTTTTCGAGCGTCTTGCCGATGGACTCCAGCTTGACCAGGGTTTTATTCGCGTTGGCCAGGTTCTGGACGATCGCCGTCATCTCGGCGTAGGTGTGGTACTTCGAGAAATCCTGGGCCATGCCCGCCCCACTGAGCATTAACACCGCGGCGGCAACGAGCAGGGCCATTCCGGCGCAATTTCGCATTCCTTTCAGCTTATGATTCACTCTTCCTCCCTTCCTTGCAAATTATTAACCTGAATTATTCATAAATTGCTTCATTTCCTCGAGAAGAGAATTCGCAGATGGCGCCGAATTCAAGACGAGGGGGACACGATCCCAAATTCCGGAGAATTTGGGTCATGTCCCCGAATTCGGCGCCCGTCTGCAAATTCA
>JALHTW010000267.1 GCA_022866045.1 Candidatus Aminicenantota bacterium
CGAGGACGTCTTGAAAAACAAGCTCAACACACGCCCCAGCACAGCCACAAGCAGAATATTGAAAACATAAAATCCGAGCGCCCAATACGGCCCGAGATAGAACGCCACGAGGGCCAAAATGACCGTCGTCCGCGCCGAGCATGGGATGAACGGGATGAGAAGCGACGTTAAAATTCTGTCGCGGCGCGATTCTAAAATCCTCGTCGAGACGATCGCCGGCACATTGCACCCAAAACCTAGAATAAAGGGCGACACGGACTTGCCGTGAAGCCCGATGCGATGCATAAACGTATCGAGCATAAAGCCCGCCCGGGCCAAATAGCCTATGTCCTCGAGCAACGCCATCAAAAATAGGAGCGGGATGAAATACGGCAGGACGATGGCCACGCCCCCGCCGATGCCCTGCAGAAGGCCGTCGGCGAGATGAAAAAGCAGCTTGCTTCCTCCCCCCAGATGCGCCTCCAAAACGGCCTTCAGATCCGAGAACGGCCTAAGCAGAAGCGTCTCCAGCGGTCCGCCCACTTTGAAGATCGCAAAGAAAAAACTCAATAAAACCAGAAACAGCACGGGATAACCCAGCCACGGATGCATAAGGACGTCATCCAGGCGTTCTCCCCAATTGCGTTTGATCCGGCGCTTGACCCGGCCGCTCTCCTCGAAGATTTTTTGGGAAAGATGGTGCCGCTCGGCGGCTAAGACTTCATAAGCCGGCAGGCCGCGTTTCGCAGAGAGCTCGGCGTTCATCTCGTCCAATGACCTCTTCAACTCCGGGTTGATGTCTTCCAGAAATTCACTGCAAAACAGATGCCCGGACTCGATCATCTGGATGGCCGTAAACCGCCGGTTCGCAATGCATGAGAAGTCCGCAGGAAGAAGCGCGGTCAGCTTCTCCACGACGCTTTCGACGTCTTCCGACCACCGCAGACGCGTCCCCCGACATTTGATGTCCATGCATTTGAAGGTCGCCTCCAGAAGCTCCTTGATCCCGCGCCCATGCGCGGCGATGGTCGGGACGACCGGCACGCCCAGCAACGCTTCGAGCTTCCCCGCGTCAACGCTGATCCCTCTTTTTTCGGCCAAATCGGTCATGTTCAAGGCCACGACCATGGGCCTGTCCATTTCGATGAGCTCGAGCGTTAACTCCAAGCTTCGCCCCAGGATCGAGGCATCAACGACATTGATGATGATGTCCGGCTTTTCCAAGAACAGATGTCTCAGGGCCACTTTCTCGGCGGGGTCGGAAGGGTGGAGCGAATACGTGCCGGGAAGGTCGATGATGTTGAGCAGCCGGCCCTCGATGTTGACAAGGCTGTGCGTATGCTTGACCGTCGTTCCCGGAAAGTTCGAGGTCTGGGCCTTATGTCCGGCGATGGCATTGAAAAGAGTGCTCTTGCCGCAATTGGGCTGCCCGATGAAAATGGCGACAGGCGCGTCAGATGGTTCCATCGGCCGCCTCGACCATGATCTTCTGGGCGATTCCCCGGCCGACGGCGACCGTGACTCCCAAATCGAGGTTCCGGATCAATACGGGACCGCGTAAGATGCTCTGCCCGCCCAAGGCAATCCTGTCGCCGATATGAAAACCCAAGGAAAAAAGTCTCCGGCGCACGCCCTCACCGCCGGCGATATCGATGATCCTCAGGGGGATGTCCTGAGGCGCTTGGAGCAAACTTTGCATGACGGTTCGGCCTTTCATGTCTCATCCGGGGACACGAACCCAAAGGACATGCCCCCACATTTAATTTCATTGAGAATTATTCTCAATATTTTAGGTTCCATCATACGCCATCTCCCGCCAAAATCAAGATGGAGGGGCCAGGTTTAAGCAATTCTATTTCCGGTGTCAAGCCAATTTCGGGCGGGGTCCTGTCGCGGCTCTTCCCCGGCCGTGCTCGCCGCCAGGCCGCTGCGCGCGGGCGGGGAGCCCCTTCGCCGCGCCACCCCTGCTCGACTTTCCGGCGTTCCGGAAAAAGAATTACTTCGTGAGAAATAGGACTTTTTTCCCATTGTCAAAGCCCTCAAATTTTTAGATAATCTCTGGCGAAACCTTATGAACAGAACTTTCGTTCATAAAGAAGAAAGGAGGTTCTTTTGACCATTCACAACAAACACGAGGTTTTTCGGATTATTTTCGTCTTTCTGTTCATAGCGGCCCTGACGGCCGGCGCTTTCGCCCTTAATTATCCTGTGGAATACCACAAGCTCGACAACGGGCTGAGAGTGGTTCTATCCCAGGACAAGACCGCCCCTGTCGTCACCATGGCCGTCTATTACAAGATCGGGTTCCGGGTCGAGCCGAGGGACCGGACCGGCTTCGCCCATCTCTTCGAGCACATGATGTTCCAGGGCTCGCAGAACCTGGGGAAAATGGAGTTCATCCGGCTCGTCGAAGGCAAGGGCG
>JALHTW010000268.1 GCA_022866045.1 Candidatus Aminicenantota bacterium
ACTTTTCTTTCCTTCGAGCGCGCTCCAGTGCCTATTTTGGTTCGCCGTTCTTCTGCAGGAACTTTTCCAGGAATTGGGTGTTATAGTCGCCGCGGATGAAGTCCGTGTTCGACAGGATGCTCAGGTGGAGCGGGATGTTGGTCTTGACGCCGACGATCGTCGTCATTTCGAGCGCCGTCTGCATCTTCTTGATCGCGAGCTGCCGGTTGGGGGCATAGGCGATGATCTTCGCCACGAGCGAATCATAATCCGGCGGGATCTGCCAGCCGCCGTAGGCCGCCGAATCGACCCGGATGCCCTCGCCGCCGGGAAGGACGAGAAAATCGATCCTGCCGGGGGACGGGGCGAAGGTCGCAGGGTCCTCGGCGTTGATCCGGCATTCGATGGCGTGGCCGCGCATCTCGAGCTCGAAAGGGAACGTCACTTTCTCTCCGGAGGCCGCCCGGATCTGGGCTTTCACCAGGTTGATGCCGTAGACGATCTCGGTGATGGGATGTTCGACCTGGACGCGCGTGTTGGCTTCCATGAAGTAGAACTTCTTGTTCTCGTCCACGAGAAACTCAAACGTCCCGAGGCTTTCATAGCCGATATATTTGGCCGCATCCTCCACGGCGCTCATCATCTTTTTGCGCAACCGCTCGTCCACGAACGGGGACGGCGTCTCCTCGATCACTTTCTGGTACTTTCTCTGGACCGAGCATTCGCGTTCGCCGAAGACGATGACGTTGCCCTTTTTATCGCCCACGACCTGGATTTCGATATGACGGGCGTTGGCCAGGTATTTCTCGATATACAACGACGGGTCGCCGAACGCTGATTTGGCTTCGTTCTGGGCGATCGGGAACTGCTCTTCCAGGTGCTGAGGGCTGCGGGCGATTCGCATGCCCTTGCCGCCGCCGCCGGCCGCAGCCTTGATGATGACCGGGTATCCTATCTTCTGGGCGACCTTTTTCGCCTCGCTGATCTCCTCGATGACCTTCTCGCTCCCGGGGATGACCGGCAGCTTGGCTTTGGCCATTTCCTGCCGGGCGCGGTTCTTGTCGCCCATGAGACGGATGATCGAGGCCGGGGGGCCGATGAACGTAATCCCTGAGGTCTCGCAAATCTCGGCAAACCGGGGGTTTTCTGCCAAAAATCCGTAGCCGGGGTGGATGGCGTCGGATTTTGTAATCTCGGCGACGGTCAGCAAGTTAGGAATGTTCAGGTAGCTCTCGGATGCCTTGGCTGGGCCGATGCAGTACTTTTCGTCGGCGAGCATCGTGTGGAGCGAATTCCGGTCGCTTTCTGAATAGACGGCCACGGTCTTTAGCCCGAGCTCCCGGGCCGCCCGGAGGATCCGGAGGGCGATTTCTCCGCGATTGGCTATGAGGATTTTCGAAAACATAACAGCTTACGCGTTAGGAAGGATGGCGAACAGCTTCTGCCCGAACTCGACGGGCTTGCCGTTCTCGATGAAAATCTCTTTGATGGTGCCGTCCACGTCGCATTCGATCTCGTTCATGAGCTTCATAGCCTCGATAATGCAGAGCGTTTGCTTTTTCTTGACAGGTTCGTCGATTTCAACAAAGGGAGGCGCGTTGGGAGCGGGAGTGCGGTAGAACGTGCCGACCATCGGAGACGTGACAAAATGAAGCTGGCCTTGGCTGACCTGTGCTTCCAGTCCCGCGGCGCCGGGATTCGCGGATTCGGAGGCTGTCGCGGATGAATTGGAGGAGGTTGGAGCGGGCTGCGGTGCGGGAGAGGCCGCCCCCCGGGTGTTGCGGGCGATCCTTATCTTAAAGCCTTCCACTTCAAGCTCGAATTCGGTCAGATTTTTATCTTCCAACAGCTTGATGAGCCTGTTGATTTCGTCGTAATCGATCTTTGAGGTCATGATTGTCTCCTCATCGGATTCAGAAAAGTTCTTTATTTTCTTCATGTTATCTTTATTTGTGCGAAAATTATTAATACCTTATCAGCAAACGACGAAAAATGTCAAGCCGTTCGAAGTCTGACCGTATATCACTTTCGGGGACATGATTTTCTGTCCCTGGCGGTTTTCAACGGTATCGTCCTTTGGGGTGCTACCGACCGGACAGGGACAG
This sequence comes from Candidatus Aminicenantota bacterium, assembly GCA_022866045.1. Classification (GTDB taxonomy): domain Bacteria; phylum Acidobacteriota; class Aminicenantia; order Aminicenantales; family UBA4085; genus JALHTW01. The sequence continues at coordinate 2,085 of JALHTW010000268.1, forward strand.
GGTATCGTGCCCCCCTTGCATTTGAAAGTGATATACGGTCAGGTTCGAAGTTTTTCGATATATCGAAATGTCTAGATCGTTTTCTCGCCTCGAAGAAAGACGTGTTTTACATTGAATTTCTTATCCAAAATGACAATATCGGCGTCGGCGCCTTTGGCCAAGCGCCCTTTGCAGTCGGCTATGCCGAGAAGGCGGGCCGGGTTGAGGGTCAGCATAGGAAGGATTTCGGTGAGTGGACGGCCGGTCCATGTGATCATATTTTTCAGGGCGATATCGAGGCTGATCGCGCTTCCAGAGAGCCTGCCGTCCTCCGTTCTGAGGGGGCTTTTTTTCCTTCCCGCATGTCTCGTCGCGTCCGTTACGAGGATGATCTTTTCGAGGGGTTTGATCTTTGCCACAAAAACCGGAATCGAGGGGTGGAGATGGATGCCGTCAGCGATGAGTTCGACGGTGACGGAGTCATCCATGAGCAACGCGCCCGCGAGCCCGGGGTCCCGGTGAAAGATGCCGCTCATAGCGTTGAATAGGTGTGTTCCGTGGGAGATCCCGGCCCGAATGCCCTTAACGGCCTGGCCGAAGGTCGCATTCGAGTGCCCTGCCGCGGCGATGATCTTCTTGGCTTTTAGATATCGGATAAGCGAGCCAGCCCCTGGAATTTCGGGGGCCAGAGTCATAATCCTGATGCTTCCTCCCGAGGCTTTAAGATACCGGCGGAGCTCTTTGGAAGAAAAAGGGCGGACGTGTTTCTCGGGTTGCGCGCCCCGCTTTTCTTTTGTGATGTAGGGCCCTTCCAAGTGCAGGCCGAGGATGTCCGGGATCAGTTTTCCGCTTTTCTTGATTTCCAGGACGGCCTCAATACCCCGGAGGATTTCTTCGTCCGATGCCGTCATCAGAGTCGGAAGGGACGATGTCGTCCCTTTTTTTAAATGGGTCTTGAGGACCGTGGTTCCGGCTTCGGGAGAGGCATCCATGAAATCCGCGCCGCCTCCGCCGTGAAGGTGGATATCCATGAAACCCGGAACAGCCAGATGATTTTTGAAGTCACAGATCATATATGTTGGGGACACATCACCCAATATCCGAATGAAGGGGGGTGTCCCCAGAATTGGGCCGGCATAAGCGATCTTGTCATCCTTGATGAGGATCGCTCCGTTGGGGATGTGCTTTTCCGGAGTATAGATGTCGATGTTGGTAATGAGTTTATATTCCGGCATCTTAGTTTCTATCGGTCCTCTTCCCTCTTGTGTGGGTCAGCTTGATCTTTTCCTTATGGCTCATACGAAAGGGAGGAAATCCTTTATATCTTCTTCTGGTAATCGGCGATCTCTTTCTTCAGCCGCCGGATCACAGCTTTCACTTTCTCCTCCGTCTTCGCCTCGGCGATCACCCGGATGACCGGCTCGGTGTTGGACGGCCGGACATGAATCCAATGGTCCGGAAAATCGACTTTTATCCCGTCCAGAAGGTTGACCTTCCCCTGGCTTTCAACCTTTTTCCTAAGCAGGCTGATAAGGCGGTAAGCCTGTTCGGCAGAGCCTTCGACCTTGTCCTTGATCATGAAATATTTCGGGATGCGCTTTTGAAGCGTGGAGATCGAGCTTCCCGACGAAGCCAGATATTCAAGCGTCAGGCCCATCGCGGCGAAGCTGTCACGGCAGGGATGGATGTCGGGCAGGATGACGCCGCCGTTGCCTTCGCCGGCGATCGCCGCCTCGGGCTCGGCCGAGAGGACCTTTTCGACGACATGGATCTCGCCAATTTTCGTCCGGAAAACCGTGGCCTTCCGTGCCGCGGCGATATCATCGATAGCCCGTGTCGTCGAAAGGTTGCAGACGACCGACCCCTTCTTTTTGCCGAGCACGTATTGCGCGGCCAAGGCCAAGGTCAGTTCTTCACCGAGCGGTTCGCCCTTATTATTGACGATGGCCAGACGGTCGGCGTCGGCGTCCTGGACGAAACCGATATCGGCCTTGTTCTTGACTACGGTCCGGCATATTTCGCGGATGTTCTCCGGCAGCGGCTCGGGATGATGAGCGAAGGACCCGTCGGGTATGGCGTGGATGAACACGGCCTCGCATCCCAGCCCTTCCAGGAGCCGCGGAGCGAGAATCGCGCCGGCTCCATTGCCGCAGTCGATAGCGACCTTGAATTTCCTCCGCCGGATGAGGTCCACATCGAAATATCCGAGGAGTTTTCGCAGATGCGGCTCGGCTGGCTGGGATTCGGTCTTGAGGGTTTTATAGCGCTCCGGCTCGGCGAAGGAAAATTCTCCCTGATGATAGATGTCCAAAAATTCTTCGGTCTGATGGGGCGTGAGGTAGAGCCCGTCGCGGCTGATGAACTTCAGGCCGTTCCATTCCCTCGGGTTGTGGCTGGCCGTCACCGAGATGCCGCCCGATGCTTTGGATTCCTTTGTTAAGAACAAGAAAGAAGGGATGGGGCAGATCCCGACGTCCACGGGCTGGCAGCCGGAGGCCAAAAGCCCGGAGATGATCGCTTGTTTGATCATCGTCCCCGACGGCCGCGCGTCCTGTCCGACGATGATCGGGCCGCCGCCGATATAGGTGCCGAAGGCCTGGGCGAAAGCGGCCGCGAGCTGAGGCGTCAGGCTGTCGCCGATGATGCCCCGGACGCCGGAGATGCTGATCTTGAGCGTCGATCGTTTTTTCATTGGATCAAGACGTTGATGAAATTGATGACCTCATCGGCCCGCTCCCGCGCCTTATTTTTCAGCTGGTCTTCGGCGATGATCCGGATCATGGGTTCGGTGCCCGAAGCGCGCACTTGAACCCAGCCGCTCTTGTCTTCGACCCGGATGCCGTCCGACGTGTCGACTTCGTGGCGGCGGAAGAACTTCTTCACCTCGCTGACGATGGAATGGACCCGCGCCGGCGGACAGTAGATCTTTTCCTTGACGATGTGATACCGGGGAAGCTCACCGACGAGGCGGGAGATTGTCTTCCCCTGCCGGGCCATCGTCTCCAGGATGAATCCCATCGTTAGAAATCCGTCGAAGGCCGGCTGAAAAGCGGCGAACGCTACGCCTCCGCTTCCTTCCCCCGCCAGGACGGCCTCTTCCTGGAGGAGCGAATGGACAGCGTAAGATTGGCCCACCTTGGTCCTGACGAGCGGGCAGCCCCGGCTCCGCGCTACGTCCTCAATCATCCGCGACGTCGAAAAGTTGGTCACGACCGGGCCGCAGCGATCTTTCAGATATTCGTCGGCGACCAGGGGGAACGTGAATTCCTCGGACAGGCTTTCGCCCGTTTCGGTTACGACGGAGATGCGGCTGACGTCGCTGTTGAGGAGAAAGCCGATATCCGCCCCCACGACTTTCATAATGGAGACCACCTGCTGGGCATTGCGCGGCCGCGGCTCGGGATCATGGGGGAAGAAGCCGTTGGGCTCATTGTTGACGGGGATGAGCTCAAAGCCGAGGGCGCAAGCCATGGGCGCGAGGAAATTGGCTCCCGCGCCGTTGCAGGCGTCGATGACAACCTTCAGCTTCGCTTTCCGGATGGCCTCGGCATCCAGAAAAGCACGAAGGCCTTCGAAATATTCATCCGCATAATGCTCCGTGTCCCGGACCCGGCCGAGACCGTCCGTCGGGACTTTTTTGAACTTGCCGAGGTGATAGATATCCAGGACCTCCGCCCCTTGAAAAGGGTTGAGATAGGTCCCCTCCCGGTTGATGAAGGCGAGGGCGTTCCATTTAATGTCGTTATGGCCGGCCGTGATCGAGATCCCGCCTTTGGCCTTCGATTTTCTGACCTGATACTGGAGCATGGGCGTCGGGCAAAGGCCAAGGTCCAGAACTTCGCAGCCCGTCGAGAGGAGAGAGGCCAGGCAGGCGGCATGGAGCATGGGGCTGGAGATCCTCGTGTCGCGGCCGAGGAGGACGGACTTCGAATCCACGTAGGTGCCGAAGGCAGCGGCAAAATCCATGACGAGCTTGGGTGTCATGGAATCGCCGACGATGCCGCGGACGCCCGAAATGCCGATTTTAAGGAGCTTCATTTGGGGTAACGTATTTATTATATAATTTTAATAGGGAGACACAATACCCATTTCCCCTGACCGTATATCACTTTCAAATGCAAGGGGGACACGATACCCTGTCCCTGTCTGGTCGGTAGCG
>JALHTW010000269.1 GCA_022866045.1 Candidatus Aminicenantota bacterium
GCGCCAACCCCTTCGTGGCCAGCACCTTCGTCAGCGCCGAGACCAACGTCGTCTTCCCGTGATCAATATGCCCGATCGTCCCCACATTCACATGCGGTTTCGTCCGCTCAAACTTCGCCTTTGCCATCCCTTACCTCCTTTGGTTTTGGCGTCTTATGTCAACCTTAGCCCACGACCAGAGTTGAACTGGTGACCCCATCCTTACCAAGGATGTGCTCTGCCAACTGAGCTACGTGGGCGTCCAACTTTGCTTCCTATATAAGCGGGAAACGGGATTCGAACCCGCGACAGACGGCTTGGAAGGCCGCCGCTCTACCAACTGAGCTATTCCCGCGTCACAAAGTGGGCAGGGAAGGATTCGAACCTCCGAAGCGTTTCCGCAGCGGGTTTACAGCCCGCCCCATTTAACCACTTTGGTACCTGCCCACATCTCTTCATAAATAATATAGGCAGCTCGCTTAAGCCAGCGAGAGGACTTGAACCCCCGACCCGCTGATTACAAATCAGCCGCTCTACCAACTGAGCTACGCTGGCATATCAACCGTTCGCAAAAAAGAAAAAAACAACCCTCCAGGAAGAGAAGCATTAGAGAAAAGTTTATTTTACAAAAAAACTTTTTCTCTACAACCTATGAATTTTAAATTGTGTAACAGCTCTTAAAGATAAAAGACGACAACCTAAAATATGTTATAGAAATTTCAGATATTTGTCAAGAAAATTTTGGGGGGACGCAAGCATCTCCTTTTGGGCCAAAAATAGGTTCGTATCTCTGGATTTGTGGGGCAGGGGGGTTTAATATCACAAATTAGAAGTCTTCTCTCAAGCTTTATGAAAATCTTAACGCGCGTCTCTGCATCGAGAAGGCCAAACCCTCCCTGGTCGCTCTGGCCGTTTCCTGATCTTTTCCTTGTAGCCCACACAAAATGGAAGAGATCCCTTTCTATTTATTATTGTTGCTTCAACTCGAATAGTTGCGAATTCTTCGACCCTTGCTATGATACTTTTTGTCCGTTCTCCTCGCCTTCTGAAGCTGGCTAGTGGAGTCATCCTTCGTGTTTAGATATAAATCAAAATAGAGCCTGCTGCCCTGTCGGTTATATGTACGGTCAGGGCATGAACATCACCCTCGGGTGAGTTCTACTGTTTTTCCTGAACAGCCGCCTGGCTTTCCGCCTGTTCGTCGCTCTCATCCGGGACGAGGCCGCGTTTGATCATGACATGGTTGATCTCGGCCACGCGGCCGTCCAGATATCTGGAGCGGAGGAAGGAGGCGCGGGAGTACCGCCGCGGCATGGGCAGAATGGCCGCCAGCCGGGCCGCTTCCCGAGGCGACAGGGCGGCGGCGGTCTTGCCGTAATAATAGCCGGCCGCCGCTTCAGCCCCGAAGATCCCGTCGCCCCATTCGACCACGTTCAGGTAAAGCTCCAGGATGCGTTTCTTGGATAGGGCTTTTTCCAGTCGCCAGGTGAGGATGGCCTCCCGGAGCTTACGGATGGGGCTGCGGGCGGGGCTGAGAAAGAGATTCTTGACCAGTTGCTGGCTGATGGAACTGCCTCCGTAGCGGAGGGTTTTCTTTTCCCAGTTCTTACTCATGGCTTCGCGCATGGCCGCCATGTCGAAACCATGGTGCTGCCAGAACTTGTCGTCTTCGGCGATGACCACCGCTTGCTCGAGGGAGGGCGAGATTCGGGAAAGTTCGCGCCAATAGGATTTGAGAGTCTTGTTCTTGCCCTGTTCCCGCCATTCCTTCATTCGGTACTTCTGGAATGACGTCAGGGTGGGATTCTTGACCCTGAGCCAGCCCAGCCGGGGGGTGACCAGGCTGGTGCCCAGGAAGAGCAATCCGGCGAAAACGCATAAGAGTATGATGAGCAGCAAGCGCTTGAAAAATTTTCTCATGGGTGAAGATTGTAGGATCTGCTGGAATTAATTATCCATCCTTATTTTTTTTTGGCTGGAGCCAATTGTGGCCCCATTCCCACAGCCCACCCTCTTTGTCCAGGGCGATGATATGAAAGGACCCGGCGTCCGAGGGCACATTTTCGCTCCGATTCTCCCCTCCAACCATCGTCAAGAAGTATAAATCATGACAAAAAAAGATGTCAATGACATCTGGGTGCCATCCTCGTATCGTTGACATCGATTCACGGCCGGGATTATCCTTTTCACCTGAAGGGCGGTCTCGATTCCACGCTTAATGGGAGCGTATATATTTGTAAGGTATATAAAAGGATAGAGCCGCCCTTATTTGTCTTTTTTGATCGGAGCCGGGGGCGGGTTGTTGCGCATCTGACGGCCGCGGTCCAAGCTCTGCTCTAAAAAGCGGAAGAATTCGATCTGGAAGAGCACGTGTTTCGCCTTCTGGACCGTGGTCAGGTTGTTTTCGAGGTAAGCTTCGAGCTCGTCGTCCTTCTGCCGGATGAGCCGCTGGGCGTTTTTCACGCTCTTGATCTTGGCCTTGATCTCAGCTTCTTTCAGGGGACCGTTCTGGACGAGCTGACGAAGGTCCCGGATGTCCGCGCTCATATCTCTCTGGATCCTTAGTTTATCTTTCTCGATTTTATTGACTGTTGGGAAGATCTTGGCCGCCTGCTCTTCTGATAGATCCACGGCCTGGGTCAGGCGGAGCAACCTCAGTGTAGCCAGGTTCTCGCGGACTCTTTGCCGGTTTTGCGTGCCGTTGCCCTGGCCCTGTCCAAAGGCCGCCGCGCTCAAGAAGACAAGAAAGGCCATAATCAGGCAGATATATTTGGCTCTCATCTCTTCCCTCCTATATCTTTAGATTTAAAACTTTGCTGATCTCGGCGTCCAAGAGCTGGACTTCTTCATCGGACAGGCTTTCAATGAAAAAGGAATTTCCGTAGAGCAGGTGTTTGACCTCGCCGTCGGATTCTCCGGCCACCTCGCTGATCGACGCCTTGAGCACAGAGTTGAATTCCTCTTCAAGGTCTGAGTTATCGCCGATCTTTTCGTATAGGCTGTTGACCTGGTCGGCAAAGGCGGCCGGAAAAGTTTCCAGAGGGACTTTAGCCTGGAACAGGATGAAATAAAGTCCCGCGGCGACGGCAAGGAGGGAAGCGGCTCCGGCCCGGGCCCAGCGCCTGCCCGGGAAAAACGCGGGCGCCTGCCGGGGACGGAGTTTGAACTCTTTCTGTTCGGCCGGTTTAGCCTTCTCGAGGTTCGCTTTGAGCTTGGCGATCGATTCCTGCCAGTATTCTGGAGCAAGGGCGGGCCGGGGCAGATTCTTCGCCACACACTGGAGTTTTTCAAGACGCTGCTTATAGCTGTGGCACGAGGCGCAATTCGCCAGATGGCCGGCCAGGATTCTCTGCTTTTTTCGCGAGAGACTCCCGTCTATTTCGTCCGAAACCCATTTTTCGATCTTTTTGCATCTCATGGCACACCTCTTATAAATGCGGCCTCAGCCGGTCCTGGAGCATCTTCCGGGCCTTGTGCATTCTCCAGGAGACCGTATTCTCCGAGCAGCCGAGGACCTCGGCCGCCCGGCCGTGGGACATGCCCTGGAAGACAACGAGGTTGAACGCAGCCTTATAAGCTAACGGAAGCGACTCGATCGCCTTTTCGAGCATCTCCTTAAACTCCTTTTTGAGTGAATCGCCTTCCGGCGACATCGCCGCATATTCAACCCTATCATAGACCGACGTGTTGTCCTCGAAACCCTCCCGGCCTTTCTCCCGGCCTTTTCTCTTCAAAAAATTGAGTGTCAGGTTGACGGCAATCCGGTAAACCCAGGTGTAAAAGCTCGATCTCTGCTTGAAGCTGCCCAAAGCCTTATAAGAGGACATGAATGTTTCCTGGGTCAGGTCGTCGGCGTCCTCATGGTTGCGCGTCATCCCGAAGATCGTGTGATAGATCTTCTCCTGCACCCGCCGGGCCAGCTCCGCATAGGCCTCGATACGGCCGGATTTCGCCAGATCGACAAGCTTGTCGTCAGCGAGAATCTGCATATTCTCATTCATAGGATTAGACAATGATTATACCGAATCCTTGGGGTCAAACCTATGCCTTTAACAGTA
>JALHTW010000270.1 GCA_022866045.1 Candidatus Aminicenantota bacterium
GCCCCAGCGCATCATCTTGGGAAAAGAAAGCGAGCCTATGACCTCCGGGACGACTTTGGCGAGAATCTCGCCCGCGCCTTTTCCTTTTTCAATCTTCTTGAAACCGACATATTCGCCCTTCTCGGTCCTGATGATTTCAAGCTTTCCGACATCGATCCCCCGCGACCGGGCGAACCCCAGCGCCGCCGGAGTGGGCGTTCCGTCCGCGGCGAACGCGACAGCTTTCGGCGGGCCGGTGACGGTCTCCTCGCGGGCCTCCTGGCCTTCGGCGAGGTCGGCGAAAACGACGAGGCGGCGGCAGGTGCTATAGACGCGGAGATCACGGATGGGGATCTTGGCCGCCTTAAGCTCCCGGGTAAGCTTTTCTTTCAGGTCCGAAAGCGCCGTTTTCACATGGGACGACGGCATCTCTTCGACGTTGATCTCCAATAAGAATTCCATCAGGATTTCCCCTCGCCGCCCGCGTATTTCAGGGCTACTTGATTCACCAGGGCCCGGATCTGAGCGATCATTTTGACCCGCTCGGTGACGCTGATCGAACCCCGGGAATCCAGGAGGTTAAAGAAATGCGAACATTTTAAGCACATATCGTAAGCCGGAAGAAGAAGGTTCTTGGCGATGAGCTGCTCCGCCTCTTTTTCGGCCAGGGAGAACCATTCCCGGAGCGATCTGACCGTGGCCTGGTTGAAATTGTAATCCGAAAACTGCCGCTCCTCCTCGAACCGAAGCTCCCGGTAGCTGACATCCTCGGACCATTTCAGGTCGTAGAAGCTGTCCTTTTCCTCGAGGAACATCTCGAGCCGTTCGAGGCCGTAGGTGATCTCGATGGGGGTCGGAAAGACCTCCAGCCCTCCGGCCTGCTGAAAATATGTAAACTGGGTGATCTCAAGCCCGTCCAGCATGATCTGCCAGCCGACGCCCCAGGCCCCTATTGTCGGGGATTCCCAGTCGTCCTCGTCAAAGCGGAGGTCATGGTCCCCAAGGTTGATGCCGAGGGCGGTCAGGCTGTCGATGTAGATCTTCTGGATGTCCGCCGGCGAGGGCTTGATGATGACCTGAAACTGGTGGTGTTTCTGGACACGGTGCGGGTTCTCGCCGTAGCGGCCGTCCGTCGGCCGGCGCGAAGGCTGGACGTAGGCCACCTTCCAGGCCCGCTTGTCGAGGACCCGGAAGAACGTGTCCGGCGTCATCGTGCCCGCGCCGACTTCAAGGTCGTAGGAGGGCGCCAGATAGCAGCCCTGGTCCGCCCAATATTTTTGCAGATTCATGATGAGGTTCTGGAGGCTCATGGATTATTTTTCCCTCTCCCATTTGACGATCGGATTGCGGGCCGCGGCCGTCTCATCGAGACGCCGGACGTAGGAATTGTGAGGAGCGGACTTGAGGACCTCGGGATTCTCTTTGGCTTCCCGGGCGATTTGTTTCATGGCCTCGATGAACATGTCGAGGTCACGCCGGCTCTCGGTCTCTGTCGGCTCGATCATGAGCGCGCCGTGAACGATGAGCGGGAACGACATCGTCGGCGGATGGACGCCGAGGTCGATCAGCCGCTTGGCGATGTCGAGGTTCGATACGCCGAATTCCTTCTGGAACTTGTCCGAGAAGACGCACTCGTGGAGGGTCGGGGTCGTGTATTTGAGGTGGTAATCCTTCTCCAGACTCTTGCGGATATAATTGGCGTTGAGGACGGCTATCTCGGCGATCTCCCGCATTCCGTCCGGGCCGAGGGACAATATATACGCCAGCGCCCTGACGACTACCAGAAAATTCCCGTAAAAGCTGCGCACCCGGCCGATCGACGTGGGCCGGTCGAAGTTCAGGACGAACGCGCCGTCTTTTTTCTCAACACGCGGGATGGGTAAATAGGGCTCCAGGATCGCTTTGACGCCCACCGGTCCGGAGCCCGGCCCTCCCCCGCCGTGCGGTGTGGAGAAGGTCTTGTGCAGGTTGATATGGATGACGTCGAGACCCATGTCGCCCGGCCGGCAGATCCCGGTCAGAGCGTTCATGTTGGCCCCGTCCATATACACGAAGCCGCCTTTGGCATGGACGATCTCGGCGATCTTCTTGATGTCGTATTCGAAAACGCCGAGCGTGTTGGGGTTCGTCACCATCAGCGCGGCCACGTCCTCGGTCATGCGCTGGGCCAGGTCTTCAAGATCCACGGTCCCGTTCTCGTTGGATTTGATCTCCTGAACGGTGTAGCCGCAGAGGTGCGCGCTCGAGGGATTGGTGCCGTGGGCCGAGTCTGGGATCAGGACGATTTTCCGGGGGTTGCCCCGCGCTTCGTGACAGGCATGGATGAGCATCATGCCCGTGAGCTCGCCCTGCGCTCCCGCCGCCGGCTGGAGGGTGAAGGCGTCCATGCCGGCGATCTCGCTGAGATAATCCTCGACGAGCTTGATGACCTCGAGGTTTCCCTGGACCATGTCTTCGGGGGCCAAGGGATGGGACTGAACGAATCCGTCGAGCGCCGCCACCTTCTCGTTGACCTTGGGGTTGTACTTCATCGTGCAGGAGCCGAGGGGATAAATGCCGAGATCCACGCAGTAGTTCTGCTGGGAGAGACGGGTGAAATGGCGGACGACCTCGACTTCGGAGACCTGGGGAAAATCCTTGATCTCGTCCCGGATCGCGAGTCCTTCGAAGATGCCCTTTTTCGCCTTGACGTCGAGCTTCGGCAGGCGGAAGGCCCTCTTGCCTTTAGCGCTGATTTCGAAGATCAATGGTTCGCGGATCATCGGAGCACCTTCTTGAGAGCCGCGGCCAGCCGGCCGATCTCTTTCTTGGTGTGCACCTCCGTCACGCAGAACAGGGCGCAGCCGGCAAGCTCCGGATAAAATTCTTTGAGGGCCAGCCCCCCGACGATCTTTTTCGCCCGAAGTCCGTCATTAATCTTGCCGACGTCTCCGGGGAATTCCAGAACGAACTCGTTGAAGAAACGGCCTTCGAAACGAGCTTTGACGCCGTTGATCTTGCCGAGCTTCTCAGCCGCGTAGGCCGCCTTTTGCATATTCTGGACGGCCATCTCTCTCAGGCCGTCGTGGCCCAGCGTCTCGAGGAACATGGTCGCCCGCAGGGCGCACAAGGCCTGGTTCGTGCAGATGTTCGAAGTGGCCTTTTCGCGGCGGATATGCTGCTCGCGGGTGGACAGCGTCAGAACGAACCCGCGCTTGCCGTCAACATCCTTGGTCTGCCCGGCGATACGGCCCGGAAGCTGCCGCAGGTGTTCTTTCTTGCAGCCCGTGAAGCCGAGGAACGGTCCGCCGAAGCTCGGCGGCAGACCGAATGACTGGGCCTCGCCGCAGACGACGTCGGCGCCGAACTTGCCCGGCCCTTCGAGCACCCCAAGGGAGGCCGCTTCCGCAACCGCCACGATGAATAGCGCCTGATGTTCGTGGGCCAGATCGCCGAATTTCTGGAGATCCTCGACGACGCCGAAGAAGTTCGGCGACTGGATGAGGACAGCACTCGTGTCCTTATCCAATTTATTCAGGAGATCGTTCGTGTCGATCCCGCCGCAGTCGCCGAAGGCGACCTCTTCGATGCGGACGCCCATGTTCTTGATGTAGGTCCTAATCGTCTCGCGGTACTGGGGA
>JALHTW010000271.1 GCA_022866045.1 Candidatus Aminicenantota bacterium
ACCTGACGGAGGACGGCAAGTCGCTTCCCTGCACGCGGGAAAACAAGGACAAGTACCTGCCGCTTCTTTTCGGCCTGAGAGTCAAACAGCCGGAGGCGGTTGTCGAAGGTGAATCCCTGCCGGTTGACCTGGTAGCATCGGTTCTCGTGCGGGCGCTCGCGGAGTTCGCCGGCGCATCGGAGAACTTCCTAAAAAATTAAGAGCCTATCTCGGCTATTACACCGAATGGTGGGAATCGGTCCTCAAGCCGGAGGATCACAGGCACGAGATAGGCGAGGCAACGGAGGCGTGCGTGAACTGCACGCTCGAACGCATGGGCGCGAAGATGAGCGCCTTTGAACTCGGGCTCTGGAATTGGTATTGCGAGACCGTCAATCACTTCACACTGGAGGTCGGGATCGTCGCCGATGAACTAAGGCGGACAGGGTTTCGGGGACCGGCGCGGAAGATGGCGCTGTCGGCGCTGAACTCAATCCACCTCATGTTCCAGACTGTCGCGGCTGAACGAAGAAATAAGGCTCAGGAGCAAATGAATGGCTGACATCAAGTATATCGTAGAGTGCGATGCTTCCGGGGCCTTGAAGTCTATCAAGGACCTTGACCAGACGATCAATACGGCGGCGGGGACGACGGCCAAAGCCGGAGGTTCAAGCGGGCCTTTCGGCAGTCTCTTCGCGCAATTTACCGCCGGGACTTTGGCGGCCTCTGCGCTCCAGAAGGGGATCGGTGCGCTCAAGGACGTTGTCGCCGGTGTCATCGAAGGCGCTATCGAATCAGAAAAAGCCGAGAATGATCTGAGGGCGGCGCTGGAACTTACAGGCCGGACCATTGAAGGAAATATCCAGCACTATCTGGACTTCGCCCAGGCGCAGATGAAGGTCACGACCTACGACGACGAGCAGATTAAATCAAGCCAGGCACTTCTCCTCCAGCTCACAAACCTTAATCAGAAAGGAATCGATCGGGCGACGAAAGGCGCGATGGGTCTGGCGTCGACGATGGGGATAGACCTCCATTCGGCCACGATGATGGTTACGAAGGCGATGGAGGGAAACTACGGGGCGCTCGGCAGGGTCGGGATTCGGGTCGGCGAGAACCTCACGGCGGAACAGAAGCAAGCGTTGCTTCTCGACCAGCTGGAGAAGCTCTACGGGCGCTCGACGAAAGAGGTTGATACTTTCGGCGGGGCCATCAAGCAGATGGGGAATATGTGGAATGAGGCCAAGGAAGCCGTCGGTGGAGCAATCATTAAAAATGAGGCGGTTCGCGATCTTATTAAAGAGATAACGGACAAAATCATAAAACTTGCGGAGAGCGCAAAATTCAAGGAATGGATCGACGGTGCGTCCGCGGCTCTTGAGGAGTTCCTTCCCAAGTTCGTTAATACCGTTGCTAAAGTTATCGAGTATGCCGGAAAGGCGGCCCAGGGAATTCAGGATGCCAGCAATATTATGCAGGGGACGCTATTCTTCAATAGCGTCGATATTTCATTCAAGGAAAAGTCAAGGGCAGCTCAGCGAGAAGCGGAAAAATTTGTTGCCAGCCTCAAAACGCTTCATCCCCAAATGCGGGAAGTGCAGGCTGCGATGGAGGCGGGCCGGGACAACTGGGCGGCTTACGTAAAATGGATGCGGGATGCCGACGAAAAGGCGATCGCGCTGGCGAAACAGAATAAAAATCTCAAGCCTACGATTGATGAAATCGGAACGGGAACCAAGAATTTGACGGCGGAACAGATAAAGGCGGCAGATGCCGCGAAAAAGGCGGGGGACGCGCTGGCGAAGGCGGCCCAGGATATTATCAATAAATATCGCCCACTCCATGCGGCGATGAAGGCAGTTTTCGATGAACAGAAGGTGCTGACGGCGGCATTTAAGGCGGGCGTCATCACCGAGGCGCAGTACAAGAGCGGCATGGATGCGAGTACGAAGTCGCTCCGGGCCTTTGGAGATACCATCACGACGGCCATATTGCCAAAGGTCAAAAATATGCGGGAGGTCTTTGCCAAAGCCGTCGTGAACATGGTAGCTGGTCCGCCGAAGATTACGAAGTCATGGTTCGAGGAAGCGCCCAAATGGGTCACTACGGTCGAAAACGTAATGACTAGAGTTCAAGCGGCCTCTATGACTGCGATCAATGCCATTGAAGCCGCCATGCAGCAGAGCCTGACGAATAAGCTCGCCATGCTGGACGAGGAGTATCAGGCGCGGCTGGACCTCATAACCCAAAGCGTGATGAACGAGACGGAAAAGGAAGCGGCCATCACGGCCCTGGACGCCGAATACAGCATGAAGCGGCGGAAGGCCGAAGTGGACGCGGCGAAAAAGGCAAAGATCATCGCTATCGCAGAGGCCATCATCAATACTGCCGAGGGTGTTACGAAAGCATGGGCGCAGGGCGGCGCGATCTTCGGCCCGATCTTAGCCGCCATCGTCGCCGCCGCCGGGGCTGTCCAAATTGCCCTCATCAGATCCCAACCGATCGGGGCGGCGAAGGGCGCTATCTTCAAACAGAAAGCCCTGCTGATGTCCCAGGCCAGCGGCCAGGAATACGAAGTCGCCGAAGGCGGGGAGGCGGAGATCGTCAGCTCCCCGCGCCAGCTCCGAGAGGCGATCATGGGCAAGGGCAGGGGCAAGGGGCCCGGCCAGCAAGTCACGCTTCACAATCACATCTACATCGACGGAAAAGAGATGAAGACATTCATCACTAAGACGATCCGGGAACTAAGCAAGGCGGAACTCATGCAGATTCATCCCCGGGCGGTGAGGGCATACTAACATGGCGAAATGTCGATTACTCTACGATAACAAGTGGAAGGCGGCGACGACCATCCTGACGGCCTCGACGGCCGAGATGAACTTCCCCGCCACGAACACGCAGAAGCGGGCTCCGGGCCGCCGATGGAGATCGACGACTGTTGTCACCGCTCAGATCATCGTGGCTGACTTGGGGGCCGTGGACATCCCGGCGACGGCGTTTTCCATTCGCGGGAACAATTTCTCAGCGGCAGCGGTAGTCACAATCCAGGCCACCCACGAGGACGAGGCGGGGCATTGGGCCGCTCCCGATTTCGAGGCGGTCTTGAGCCCCGTGGACAACACGATGATGGGTG
>JALHTW010000272.1 GCA_022866045.1 Candidatus Aminicenantota bacterium
CGACCAATTGAAGTCTTTCAGCCGCACCTCGTAAGATTCGATGTTTGACATCAGGCGTCCTTTAAAAATGGAGTTGAAGCGAAAAAAAGAGATTATAACGGATTCTTTTTAAAAGTCAAAGGCCGGCTGGATTCCATCGCCGTCCTTGACAAGGGGCTAGGTTTCCTGTATCGTAGGCCAGAATTCGCTTATTGAAAACTACAACATATTGTATATATTTTTTAAAGGTAGCATATATAGAACAATTTTCTTGACAGAGCCTTAAGAATCCGCCTAAAATACGGTCAAGTCTAGAGATCATCCAATGCCTAAAGTCATCCGCCAGAACCATAAATATTTTATGCTGAGTTTTCTCGTCTTATTCTTTCTGGGAGGTCGGCCGTCGGAATTCGGCAGGGAAAATGATTTCTTCTATGGCTTTCTCATCCAAAAGCCGGTCATCCGCGTTGCTCTTGGACTGAACCTCGAGGATATTCATATTCATGCTTCCTCAGGCATGAAGATATATCAAGTTGGCGGGAACTATAAGCTCCTGGCCGAGGACGTATCCGAGGTCAGGGTCAAGGGGCATAAAGAAAAGTTAACCGAAAAGTTCGTTGTCCAGGTCGCTCAGACGAAAAAGAAAGAAGACGCCGGGGATGCGGCCAAGGAACTGAGGGCTAGGATTGATAATCGGGTATATGTAACGCAGGCCAGGGAAAATGACCTGGAAGGGATCTATCAGGTTCGTGTCGGAGACTTCCTGACCCGCGGCAACGCCCTGGAATTCATCAAAAAGTCGACTATGCTTGGGTTCAAAGAAGCCTGGATTGTCCGGGAAGAAGTGACAGAACCGGCCTCCAAGCCGCAGTGGGTGCTGGTCAACGACGAGCTGATCAATTTAAACGCAGAAACCTCGCTCTATTTCATTCCAGCCAATGCGGAAACCTACCTATCCTATGGCGGCAAGAATTATAGGGGAATATTCATCCTGAAAGGAAGCCGGAAAGGGATCCTCCTGGTCAATATCTTGAACCTCGAGGATTACCTGAAAGGCGTGGTCCCCGGGGAGCTTTCGCCCTATAATTTCGGCGAGCTCGAAGCCCAAAAAGCCCAGGCCATCGCCGCCAGAACCTACGCCCTCAAAAATATCGGTCAGTTTGATGAATTGGGTTTCGACCTCTATGCCACGCCGCTCTCCCAGGTTTACGAGGGCATGAGCATCGAGCATCCCCTGAGCACGCAGGCAGTCGAGGCGACCAGGGGAGAAGTGGCCGTTTACGACGGGAAATTGATCAATGCGCTTTACACCAGCACCTGCGGCGGCGCCACTGAGGACATTGAAAATATGTTCGAAGGGAATCCCGTTCCCTACTTGAAAAGCACGGAATGCGTCCTGGAAAAAGAACAGGAATGGCAGCTCCAGAACCGGGCCGTTCTTCCGCCCGTTCAAGTCGCCGGCTCGAACATCAGCCCCAAGCTGGCTTATCTCATGGCCCTGGACATCATCCCCCAGACAATGGATCCGGTCTATTTCAAGGAAGCGGCTGTGTTCGGCGAAACGGCGGACTGGATCCGAAAAGCCCTCCTCCATCTCGGCAAGAAGAACGAGAAATTCGCGCCCGGGCAGGGGCCGTTGAATTTCATCGCCTTCGCCAGGCTCGTGATCGAGAGTTTTCAGTGGCAGGAGAGAACGCAAAATTTGGTCGGCCGAAGCGAAGCAGACCATGCGACAAAAGATTTTTCCGCGCTTGGACCCGAAGAAAAAAGCGCCCTGGCCTATTTCATCATATCCGGGATATATCCGGCTTCCCCTGAAGTCGGCGAGAGGAGCCGGCTGTTGACAAGGGCCGAAGCGGCTTACTATTTGGCCAAGGTCATTTCGACTTACCGGGATTTCTATCATCAGGGATACGTAAAGGACCTGGTCAAGAACACACTCGAAGTGGTGGAGGACGAGGAGAAAAAACAATTCGACCTTTCGCCTGACCTGTTGCTTTTAAGAAATTTGGAAGAGGTCGTGTCCTTTGTCCCTACGTACGAACTCAGCGGCGGGGATGTCGTGAGATGGGTTGAAAGCGACGGGAAGATCAGGCTCCTCCAGGCCGTTTCGACGCCCCTCACGAATATCTTGGACCAGCCGTCGCAGTATCACCGCTGGGATATCAGGGTCTCCCGCGAAGACCTGGAAGACCGGATCAACCAGTATTATCCGATCGGAAGGCTCATCGACCTCGTCCCTCAAAAGCGGGGCCAGTCCAAAAGGGTCATCGAGATGTCGATTATCGGCCAGGAGAGCCAGGTCCAAGTCACGGGCCTGAAGATTCGCCAGGTCCTGAATCTCAGGGACAATCTCTTCGTCATCGACCGCGAACAGGATGCGGACGGCCGCGTCACCCATTTCATTTTTTCGGGAAAAGGCTGGGGGCACAGCGTCGGGCTGTGCCAAGTCGGCGCCTACCGGATGGCCCAGAAGGGCGCGACATATAGTGAGATCTTGAAGAAATATTACCGCGGCATCCAGCTCGACAAGATCTATTGACAATCCCACCGGCGGAGCAATAATAGTCCTAGAGTGGGACGAAGGATTTCTTTTTGAAAAAAATCGCATTCGTCGGGGGGGTCGTCTTTCTCGGATTTGGGATTTTCGCCCAGGAGCTCCAGCACCAAGTGTCCGTCGTCAACGTCGAGATTCCTGTCTCAGTCTCCCAGTCAACGTCTTCAGAGTTGACCATGGTCGAACGGTCGGAGGATATTTTCAGCGCGTTCGACGAGGTCGCCCAGGCCACGGGCGGAACGACCGACAGCTCGGCCAACGCTGCCGCCTCGTTCAAAAGGGCCGTGGACGCTTCGGAAAATTATTATTTGATCTATTACAAGCCCCAGAATTATAAGGCTGATGGTCAGTTCCACGAGATCAAGGTCTCTGTCAAAACCGGGAATTATCGTCTCACCCACCGGGCAGGCTACATCGCGAAATAAAGAATGGCGGTCGGTATCGCGAGCCAACCGCACTCCGGGTCCTGTCCCGGCCGGGCCCCTAGCGCCCTTCGACCTTTTGACGGTCTTGGGTTCTTTTTTGTTTGAGGGTCCAATAAATATATCCAGGGATGCCGATGGCGACCCAAACGAGCCCCATGACCGAATTGATAATCGGGGCAGTGCCGTTTTTAAAGTTCAGGATGTCTGAGTAGAGCGTGAAGACAATATAAACCGACGCGAACAGAACAAAAATGACCGGCGTGAAAGGATATCCCCAAACTTTATACGGCCGGGGCGAATCCGGCATTTTCTTCCTCAGGATAAACACGCTGAATGCGGCCAGCGCATAAAAGACCCAGCTGACGAAGATCAGCATGTCCGTGAGCTGGTCGAATGTGCCGCTGAAAACCAGGATCGTTGCCCAGGCGCCCTGGACGATCAGCGCCGTGCCCGGCGTCCGGAAGCGGGGATGGATGTGGCCGAGCTTGCGGAAGAAAAGCTTCTCCCGGGCCATGGCGAAATAAACCCGGGCCGACGTCATGGCGATGCTGTTCACCGCGCCGAACGTCGAGATCATGATCGCGATGGCGATCGCCGCGCCGCCCCACCGGCCGAGGAAACTCGTCGCGACGTCGACCGCAACCAGGGAACTCTCCGAATATTTGCTGGCCATGGTCGAGACGGGAATGATGTAGATGTAGGCCAGGTTGATGAGGATATAGACAACGATGACAATAAGGACCGTGATCGCCATCGCCCGGGGCAGGTTCTTCTGGACGTTCTTGATCTCGCCCGACATGTAGGTGATGTTGATCCAGGCGTCGTAAGCCCAGAACGCGCCGGCCATGGCCATGATGAACATGAGGAAGACCGAAGGAGACCCCGCCGCAGCCGCGAGCGGAGCCGAGGCGGTAAAGTTGCCGAAATGACCGTGTCCGATAGTGAAGGCCAGGACGACGATCCCGATGATGACTCCGACCTTGAGTATTGAAAAGATAACGGCAATGGCGCTGCCGAACTTGACGCCGAGATAATTGATCCAGGTGAGGAAAACGATCAGGGCGATCGTGGCGATCTTCAGGCCGATGGATTTGAACGGCGTCATCGCCCCGATAAAAGGGATCGGAATGGTGAAATTTTCCCAGGCCGCGGACAGTTTGGGATATTTGATGAAATACCCCAATGAATCCGAAAAGACATAAGCGATGGCGGCGATGGAGCCTGTCTGGGTGACGATGAAAACCGCCCAGCCGTAGAGATAGCCGATGAACCTGTTGTAGCCCTTATTGAAATAAACATATTGCCCGCCAGGATCCTTGAACATGCCCGAGATCTCGGCGATGCTCAGAGCGCCGAAGAGGGTCATGATGCCGGCCACGATCCAGACGAGAATGAGGAGCTGCGGCGAGCCCAGCTGAGAGGCCATAAGAGCGGGTTTTTTGAAGATGCCGGAGCCGATGATCGAGCCGACTCCGGCGGCGATGGCGGCGATGAGCCCCATCTCGCGGCTCAGCTCTAAACGCTTTGTCCCGTTTTGATCGGCCATGAATGCTCTCTGGCGGAGCACCGATTATAAAAATTATTGCGGCCCAAATCAATCAATAAAATACGGGGCGTCAAATCCCCCCTTTTTCAAGGGAGGGAGCGGGATCATTTCTTGGGCATCACGGCCAAGATCTTCCGGATCAGCTTCTTGTCGTTCGGGAACTGGCCGGCTTTCGGCAACCGCTCGAGCAATACGGCCCAGTTGGAATCCTGGGCGAAGACCTTCTTGAAGAGAGGCAGGCTTTCATCGACCTTGCCCGTAGAGGCCAGCGTCACGGCCGGCCAGAAGATCATCTCCGGGTTGTCCGGATAGATCTCCATCCCTTTCGTGTATTCCTTCATGGCCTCGGCGGTCATGCCATCGGTCATATAATCATCGCCTCTGTTCATATGATTATAGGCTTTGTTGAGCTTGAGGAGTCGCTTGAGTTCAGGGACCGGCGCGACGTGGTCTTCAACCCGCAGATCATAGATCCTGTCCTTCCACCACACGCCCGAGCTTTTGCCTTTCACGACGATGATGGCCGCCGACTGTCTTCCCCGGATGTCACCCCCTTCTTTTTCCGCCGCTTCGAGAGCAGCGATCAGCCGGTCGGCCAATTCGCCTTTCGTCGTTTCGAACGCCTGGGCCATGGCCTTCCACACGGTGCTCTTCAACATCATGTTAGCCTGGCAGGAAAAGCCGTCGCCGACATAATGACCGGCTTCGGCGATGCAATTCTTTCCCGTGTGGGCGGCGACCTTGCCCCGGGCATCCACCATGGCCACCTGACGGACGGTTTCATTCTTGTCCGCTCGGAGAAGCGCGGCCAATGCTTCTTCAGCGCTTTTCCCGACCTTCATGAGCTCCAGGCCGAGAGGGCCGTACGAGGGTTCGACAAAGGATTGGGTCGCGACGGCCCCGACGCCGGATTCGGCCCAGGGGACGAGCGCGCCGACCGAAAACCAGTGAGATTGCACCGCGACGCCCAGCTCGCCCGTGGTCTTGTCCAGCGCCACGATCGAATATGTGTGCGCCGGCCTGCCAGGTTGTCGGCCGGCATTCGCCAAAACGAAGGACGCCGCTAAGAACGCTATAAAAAGGAACATCAAGAATTTTTTCATAGGGAACCTCCTCCCATTATTATATAATAATGTCGGAAAAGACTCAGAGGGGCAGGTAATTCTTTTTCCGGGGCGCCGGAAAGTCGAGCTGGGGTGGTGCGGCGAAGGGGCTCCCCGCCCGCGCGCAGCGGCCTGGCCGCGAGCCCGGCCGGGGAAGAGCCGCGACAGGACCCTGCCCGAAACTGGCCTGACACCGGAAAAAGAATTGCTTATCCCAGAGGGAATCAACCGATGATGAAAAAAAGGCCTACTCTCAAACCGGCTTTGGGTCTTGGCTTTCTGTTATTCATTCGTTATCTGACTTCTTCTCCCGCGGACGTCGTCCTGGCCAGAATCGATAAGCTCCAGGCGGAAAATATTCCCGCGCATCAACGGAACCAGATCATAG
>JALHTW010000273.1 GCA_022866045.1 Candidatus Aminicenantota bacterium
AAATAAAAGAATGACTATTGTGAATGCGATTGCCGGAATCCTTTTCATGTCTCTGTTCTCCTCTAAAGACATAATAATATCAACGCATTAATTAAAATGACATCCCCGTTCGGGCGGCGCTTAGGCCGCCCGTAGCCCCCGGGCCCCGAGGAACCAGTCCCGTCGGTTCCCCCCGTCGGAAAAGCCGACGGGGCCCCCCTCCGCTACGGGGGCTTGAGGGCGGCCTAGGCGCCGCTCATACATTGTCACTTTATCTATTGCGTTTGTATTAGCTCTCCAAAAAAATCCCCCCTCTTTCCTTTTACATAAGTATCTATAAAGAATACCGGGGGGAGAATCAATGATTCTTTAGGACGATTTCTTCTCGCTTTCTTTCTTCTCCGGCTCCGGGGCTTTCCAGTCTTTGGCGTCTTTCGGGAACTCGTCGAGGAACGCCGCATCCACTTTGAATAAATAATCCAGCCGCGCATTCTTCACCACGGCCTGCTTTTTGTCCTTGTCGACGTTTCCGACAAGCACGGCGAAGGATTTTTCGACCGGCTTTTCCCCGGCTTCCTTGGTCCAGATGGTCACCTCGGCCGGCGGCTTGTCGAACCCGTATTCGGCCAGCCTCTTCGGCGCGTCGATGTATTCAACGGCCTCGAGGCTTTCGATCTTGCGGACGAACGTGTCCACCTTGGAGCCGTCGGCCTCCTGCTTCTGGGCGGCATCGAAATACCATTTGTCGTTCTGGGCTTTGGTCAGGGTCAGTTCGAGCGCGCCTTTCTTGATGGCGACTCGGCTCGCCTGCCAGGTGTTGAACCCGACGACCTTGTTCTCCCTCAGTTCAGGGGCATTTTTCTCCAGGTCGGTGAGGAGATCGGCTTCCGGGACGATGATCTTCGTCGATTGGGTCGTCGTGACGTAGGTTTTATCGTCGGCCTTATGGAAGGCGAACGTCAGCTCTTTGTTGTCTATCGGCAGGGACAGAACGACCTGATATTCCGGCTTATCCAGTCCATATTTTTTCAGGTCGTCCGGCTTCTTGTCTTCGGCGATAAATTCCTTGGCCCTCATGTTGGACAGCATGTCGAGGATGGTCGTGATCTTGCTGTCCTTGGCCAGCGCCTTGAATGGCGTCTGGAAGAACCATTCCTCGTTTTTTTTCTGGGCCTCCCACTTCACGTCCTTGGCCTGGAGCTTGATGCTCGTCACGTCGCCGGTCTCATACTTGAAGATGTCCTTCTGCCGGAAATCGAAGAGCTTTTTCTCGAGAGTCGTCTTGAGCGTACTCGACAGCAGGACGACGCGCTTGTCGCCCTCTTTCTGGGCGAAGAGCGTGCTGTCGAGCGGGTTCTCCATGCCGATGAGAACCTTGACGGGCTGTTCCTGGCCTTTGACCCAGAGCGACACCTCCTTGCTTGGGATCTGATATTTTTTGAGGTCCGCGTTCTCTTTCTCCACGACCCGCTCGATCTTCAGGTCGGCGAAGCTCTCGGCGAGCTGGCTGACCTCGTAATTGTCCGCCTTGACTTCCATGGGCTCGAGGACCATCCAATCGCCCTTGTCATCTTTTTTGAAGGTCAGCGTTTCGGCTCCTTTCTTGAGCGAGATCTTTTGGATGTCGGCGGACGCGAGCGTCACCAGCTTTTCTTCGGGGCCCGCGGCCTTCTTCTCTTTGCCTTTCTTGTCCATCAAGAGGACGACGGCCAGGAGGATGAGAAACGCGGCGAAGAGGATGATCGTATTCTTGAATTTCATAGCGACCTCCTCCGGACCCAAATGGATATCCCGAAAACGAGGACGATGAGCGGCAAAAGGATAAGCGAGACCCAGAAAATGAGCTTGCCCTGCGAGGGCGTGAGCTGGATGGCCCGCGGGTTGGACGTCTTGGGTAGGATCGAGATCAGGTCGGATTCCTCGGTCAGCCAGTTCACCGTATTCAGGAAGAGATTGCCATTACCGCCTTCCCCGTAATAGCGGTTCGAGGCGAAGTCAGAATCGCCGAACAAGGCCAGGCGTCCTTCCGCCGAAGGCTTGCCCAGCTCGGCGGATGTCTTGGGCTTTAGCGCAGCGATGCCAGCCAGGGGAATCGGGCCTCGCCTGTCTTTCTTGTCTTCGAAGGCGATGTCCTTTACGGTCATCCCTTTCTTGAGGACGAAATCCTTCTTCGAGTAGGCATCTTCGGTCGTCTTGCCCAGAACCTGGGACGTTGCGACGCCGTCCGGCTTTGGGTCGATCACGTCGACCGAGCGGGCTAAGGGATAGTACGTAACGTACCGGTAGTTCTTCGTGATTTCATGGGAGGCGATCTCGCTCATCATCGGCATGAGATAGTCGCCGCCGAAGATGGTCGGGCGGTCGAAGATGATGTCGTTCTCCAGCTTGAAGCCGAACTTGGCGAAGTAGGGGACGAGGCCGGGCGCGGTTTGGGGATCGACCATGAAGAAGACGCGGCCGCCCTCCTCGAGATATTTTTTGACCGTGTCCAGCTCGTTGGGCAGAAGGTCTTTTTCGGGTCCGGGGATGACGAGGAGCGCGCAGTCCTTGGGGAAATTGTCCGCCAGCGCGAGCTGCTGCTTCTTGACTTCATAGCCGAGCTTTCCGAGCTCGTCCTTGGCCAAGGAAAAGCCGTTCTCCTCGCTCACCTCGGAACTGCGCTCGCCGTGGCCTTCGAGAAAATAGATGACCTTTTTTTTCTCCCGGGTCACCTTGATGATGGCGTTGGTCACGTCCTCTTCGGTTGAAGCGGTGATGCGGTTGTCCTTGTCGCCGTATTCGAAGATCGTCGTCCCGTCCTGGGTGACCTCGTAGCGCTTGATCAGCCCGGGGTTCTTGTCGGGGTCGATGAACTCGACCTTGAGCTTGGGCGAATGGTAGGCGTAGATCTTGAGCAGGTCCTCCATGCGGACACGGCTCATGTTCCCCTCGCGGAAGAAGCATTTGACGTTGACCTCGTTCTTCAGGTTTGCCACGACCTTGATCGACTGGCCGGAGAGCGAATGGAGCTTGGATTCCGTGAAATCGAAGCGGTGATGGTGCCGCGAGAAGAAATAGTTGACGAGAACCAGGATGCCGAGCACCAGGACGACCATGAGCAGAAGGTTGCCGGAATAGAGGAAGGATTTCCTCGCCAGCTCTTTTTTGAGCTGGGAGACGTTGAGGCCGATATAGACGCCGATGACGGCGATTCCGAGGAGGGCCAGGATGAGGGCAATGAACTTTTTATAAGGCCAGATCCTGAGGGTCGCGAGGGCCAGGAAGATCAGGCCGAGTCCTATGTAATTGAGGTTCTTTTTGATGTTGTCCATGGCTTACCTCCACCGTCTGGATAGGATCACGGAGTGGGTCAGAAAGAGCCCGAAGAAGGCGAAGCTGAGGTAATAGACCACGTCGGTGGTGTCCAGGATGCCCTGGGTCATGTTGTCGAAGTGCTGGAGGAAAGAGACGTAGTTGAGGACACCTTTCCATAGGCCGGCCGCCGAAGAGGAGGCCCAATTAAGGACCCAAAACAAGAGCAGGGCCCCGAACGTCAGAATAGCCGAAACGATCTGGTTTTCCGTGAGCGAGGAGAAAAAGATGCCGATCGCGATGAAGGCTGCGCCCAAGAGGAACAGACCGAGATAGCCGATGAGAATGGAGGCGACTTCCGGATTCCCATAGATGAAGGTGAAGATCGAAAGACACGCGGTGAGGCCGAGCATGGCTAAGAGGACGGCGAGCGAGGCCAGGAATTTTCCCAGGATGATCTGGTTGACCGAGATGGGCGATGTGTAGAGGAGCTCTTCGGTCCCGATTTTTTTCTCTTCGGAGAAGAGGCGCATCGTCAGGAGCGGGAGCATGAGAAGAAGGATAATGCTTATGTTATTGAAGAGGGGCTGGTAGACCATCTGGTTGATGTTGATCTGCTGATAATAATACTGGTTCTGGGCCATTTGCATGGCTTGAGCATTGAACCAGAGCATGATGTTGTAAAAGAAAAAGCCGACCAATACCAGAAAGACGGTGATGACCACATAGGCGATGGGCGAGGTGAAATACGCCCGGAGTTCTTTTTTAGCAATGACCCAAACGTTTTTCATTATTCCGCACCTCCCGAGACGATCTTGAGGTAGAGGTCTTCGATGTTCATGGCCAAGGGCCGCATTTCGAGTAGCCCGAACCGCTTCTCGACGATCAGACGGGCGATGTCGTCACGCAGATCCAGCCCCGGCTTCCACTCGACCTTGAGATCGCCGTCCTCGGGGTTGACCTTCTCGACGCCGTCGAGCTTTCTGATCTCGGCCGCGGCGTCCTGGATGTCCCTGCGGACCTTGACGACTGCGCCCTCTTTCCGGTGGAACGAGGCCGTGAGCTCCTCCAGCGAGCCGGAGGCCATGAGCCGGCCTTCATTGATGATGACGACGCCGTCGCAGGTCTGGGTGACTTCGGCCAGGATGTGCGTCGAGAGAATGATCGTATGTTCGCCTTTGAGCGATTTGATGAGGCTCCGGATCTCGATGATCTGAGCCGGGTCGAGGCCGATCGTCGGCTCGTCCAGGATGAGGACGAGCGGATCGTGGACGAGCGCCTGGGCGATGCCGACCCGCTGTTTAAACCCGCGGGAGATGTTTTTAATGAGGCGGCCCTTGACCTGCTCCAGCCCCGCGACCTTGACGGCCTTGGCGACGGATTCCTTTCTCTTTAACGCCGGGATCTTTTTGATGTCGGCGACGAAATTCAAGTATTCCGTCACGGTCATGTCGGGGTAGAGGGGGAGGACTTCGGGGAGATAGCCGAGGATCTTTTTGGCCTCGTTCGGCTGTTCGAACACGTCGAAGTTCCCGACGGAGGCCTTTCCTTCCGTGGCCGGGAGGAAACCGGTCAAGATGCGCATGGTCGTGGTCTTACCGGCCGCGTTGGGGCCCAGGAGCCCCCAGATTTTTCCTTTTTCGACCTTGAAGCTCAGATCGCTGACAGCAACAAGATCACCGTATTTTTTAGTGAGATGTTCGACGGCAATCATTCATGAACCTCCTTTCCTGAAATTCAGTGACATGCTCAAAATTTCTGAATTCGGTGCGTGTCTCCGAATTTCAAGCTATTTTTATAACTAAACCTTTCGACCAGCCTTTTGGTTTCATGGCTTTTTCCTGAATAGGGCGGCCATTCAAGCTATTTATTATAATGAATATGGCTAAGAAGGCAAGAATCTGCTCACCTTGTCATCTTGAGGATTGAAGCGGGTAGCAAATCCTCCTCCTTTTCAAAAGGGGGTAAGGAGGAATTTTAGGCATACGCTTTCGTCGGCGGGCCCGATTTTGTAAACGACGGCTTGATTACATTCTTTCCGGGACAGGGACGCCCATCAGGTCGAGGGCCCTGGCCAGGACTTCCCCGACATACAGGATTACCAGGATCCGGATGCTTTTGAGATGCGCGTTCTCTTCGGCCAAAACGGGATATTTATGGTAGTAGCCGTTGAATTTCTGGCAGAGATTGAAGGTAAACTTGGCCAGGTGCGAGAATTCGAGGGATTGGATGGAATGGAGGACTTCCTCCTCGAATTTGGAGGCGTAAGAAACAACGTCCCAGAGATCGGCGAGCTCTCCCGGGGTCAGACTTTCAAAGGGCATTTCAGCAGCGGCGCGCAGTTTTTCCAGGTCGGCCGCCTTTTTACCCTCCCGCTCTTCCATCTTCCTGAAGATGCTGTTGAGCCGGACGGATGAATACTGGAGGTAAGGGCCGGTCTCTCCCTCGAAGCTCAGCGCGTCGTCGAAATCAA
>JALHTW010000274.1 GCA_022866045.1 Candidatus Aminicenantota bacterium
GGGGCCTCGGCTCCTCCTCGACAATCCCTCCTGTCACGCCAAGCGGCTGGAAGAATGGGGCGAGTGGATGCGGCAGAGAACTAGTTCTTCAGAGCCCCAATATTCGCCCATTTCTTGCGCTTCTGGACGATCTCCATCCCGGGCAAGTCGGAGAGCGGGGAGAGCGGCGCCGTCGTTTTTCTCGGTCATCGCCTATCGGGCCATGATCCAGGACATATATTTTTTATAAAACAAGAGGATGAAAGCGACGAGACCGGCCAAGCTCGGCAGGAGAATGGAATAGTAAGTTCTCATCTGGAGCCTTATGGGTTTGACATCCAGCTTCTTGAACGTCAGCCAGAACGCCAACCATAAGGGAATCAACAGGAGCAACGCGGAACAAAGCTGTACGAATATGGAACCCAACTCGCTGGGAAATTTCAGGCCGAGCTTCCAAAGAAGATAGGACAAAACATTAAAACACTGAAGGAAAGCGCTAAATAAAAAAGTCACTCCGATAAGATTGAGGATGACGGATTGAACCGCGATGCTTAGAGAAACGGCCCCGAAGAAAAGGACGATGAAAATCATTCCAGAGGCCAGAAGCTCAGGCCCGATAAAGACCGCTGACAGCAGAAGGAGAATCGCCAGAATGACGAATCGCGGCAGGACCTTGGCCATGATGATTCGTGAGCGGGTCAGCGGCAATGAGAATAAATATTCAAATGCCCTGTCTCTTCTCTCGGGCAGCAATATCGTCGCCCCTGCGTAAACGGCATAGATAACCAGAGTCGCGATAAATCCTCCTTTGAATATATCCGCATACGGCCAGCCGTTATGGGCTACGAGCTTGTCCCATACGATCGCCAGGGGAATAACGATGAGGATGATCAGAGATTCCAGGAGCTTCTTTATGGCCTCGAGACATTCCTTCTTAAGCATATTCGCCTCCGATGAATGCCGAAACGATCTCCGTTAAATTCAAGTCTACGATTTCGCCCTCTATTTTCTCTTTGAGATCGTCTGTATAGGGGTAAACATAAAATTCCGAATGGTCTGAATAATCGATTTGTGAGAGGATATTCAGGAATTCCGGGCGGCTCCCGGAAATGATTTTCTTGACCTTGGCCTTGAGCTCTTCAATATTTTCGTCAACGGCAATCTTGCCGGATTTCAGCAGAATCACCCTTTCCACAAGGTGTTCGATGTCATGGAAGTTCACGTTGACCATAACCATTGTCACGGGCCGTTTTAACAAGAGTTGGACAATCTGTTCGAGAAAGACTTTCCGCAAATAGGCATCGATAGAATGAATAATCTCATCGATCAGCAGAATCTCGGGTTCGATGGAAAGAATCAAGCTCAGGTGGAAGATGGTCCGTTGCCCCGTGGACAACTCCTTGATCTTTTGGCCACGGCCAATTTTGGCATGCCGGATTAAGGAATCATCAAAGGAAGGAAGCGCATAGACGGACTTGTGGAGATCGATGGCCCGTGCGATCGTTAGGCTTTCATAAAGGCTCAAAACATCCGAGATGAAGCCGATCTTCCTTCTGGGATCGGCTCCCATATTGGGGTCGAACCGGATCTCCCCTTTTGCCGGCCTCAGCACACCCGCCATCAATCGCAGCAGCGTGCTTTTTCCCACCCCATTGATGCCGGTAATCAGGCAGACCTGACCCTTGGGTATTCGGAGGTTAAAGTCCCTGAAGATCTTTGTTTTGCCATAGCTGAACGACAGCCCTTCTATTTCAATCATCGGTTCTATCCTTTCTCCCCGGTATCAACATGTTTTCACTCGTTACGTTGGAGATCTCTTTGGACATTTCTTCGCCGGAGTATCCAAGCTGCAGAGCTTTTGAAATGTATTCCTGGGTGAGCTCCTGAAAAAGATCATGTCTTCTCGGGAGGATTTTGGCCTGATCAACCTTGACGTAATAGCCCGCCCCCGGCCTGGAACGGATAAAACCTTCCGTCTCGAGCTGGTCATAAAC
>JALHTW010000275.1 GCA_022866045.1 Candidatus Aminicenantota bacterium
GATCTTCAGCCGGCCGGCGGCCACGATATTCGGAATGTTGCCCGGAATGAGCATCCCTCCCGCAATGGATAATCCCATGATGATTCCGATGATCTGAGGGAGGGCGAGCGTCGGCCCGATCTCGACGGCGGTGAGCGTTGCGTTATCCAGGACGGCCGAGATCATGTTGAACCAGCAAAGGATCTCGCCGGGAATTTTCTGAAAATACCAGATGATCAGCGGCCGGAATCCTTCGCCGAGGAGGACCAGAGCCGCCACGAAAAGATAGACTTTGGCCGCCCGAATAATGACGGCCGCGAGGGTTTCCTTGGAGTGAGCTACGTGGCCCTCCCTTTTCGAGTGCAGTTTCGGGCCGAGCCAGAACGCCCCGAAAAGCGCAAAAGCGATGACACCAGGGACCATGTAAATCCCAAAAATCTTGAGGGGGAAAGAGAACCCGGCGAAGTACGGCGGGCCGGTCAGCTTGGCCACGAGGAGAGTGGACAAGGGCTCACCGAGCGGCGTCAGGACGGCGCCCAGGGCCAGCGCGAAACAGGAGACGACGATCAACTCAATCTTCACCTTTTTTTGGACCGGGAGAGCGGCCGCGATTTCGGCCAGAAGGACGGCGGTCAGGATGACCGAGATGACGCTAGAGAGGAGGCCGAAGAGGGTGATCAGGAGAAAAAGAAAAAGCTTGTGGCCGAGCTTGCCCGCGAGATGCAGAATCCCGTTGCAAAAGGGGTCATTGAAATAATGGATGAGCAGGCCGACGACGAGCACGACCTGGAAGATGCCGATCGGCAGCCTGCCGATGATGACCGGCGCCTTAATGGCTTCGACGATCAGCGTCCAGCTCCATGACCCGGACACGGTCACGGCGGCAAAGCCCATGACAAGGAAGAAAGGCTCCAGATTTTCCTCAATTTTTTTGACCTTGAAAGGAAGGACGAGGACCATGAGGGCGATGCCGACGAGTCCCAAGACCATATAAAGAACCGGCTCGGGGGGAATGTGGGGCATTTTGTCTATGTTCTCCTTTCAGGGATCGTCAGTGCGGGCGCTCGCTCACAAAGGAAAAAGATTATAAACCGGCGCTATTTTCTTTTCAAATGTGAGATTGCCGCGGCCGGCTCTGCCGGGGGGAGATCCAAGACCTAAAAATCCTTGTGCTCGGTGCGGCGGATGATTTCGTTCTGGAGCTCTGGACCGCAGTCGACGAAATAGTCGCTGTACCCAGCCACCCGCACGATCAGGTCCCTGTATTTCTCCGGATGCTTCTGGGCGTCACGCAGAGTATCGGCCGTCACCACGTTGAACTGAATATGATGTCCGTCCATCTTGAAGTAGGACCGGACAAGATGGCCGAGGTTCCTGATCCCTTCTTCATCGGCCAGGAGCGAGGGCGTGAATTTCTGGTTCAAGAGAGTTCCGCCGGTCCGGACATGGTCCATCTTGCCCGCGGACTTGAGCACGGCCGTCGGACCTTTCCTGTCCGAACCCTGGACCGGCGAGATGCCCTCGGATAAAGGTTCGCTGGCTTTCCGGCCGTCGGCGGTCGCGCCCGTCACTTTGCCGAAATAGACATGGACGGTTGTCGGGAGAAGGTTGATCCGGTATTTTCCGCCCTTGGTCGTGGGCCGGCCGTCAATGGCCTCGAAATAGGCTTCGAAGATGGACCTCATGATGTCGTCGGCGTAGTCGTCGTCGTTGCCGTACTTCGGCGTCCTGTTGAGCAGCCGCTGCCGGAGGCGCTCGCTTCCTTCGAAATTCTTATCGAGCACGGCGAGGAGTTCCTTCATCGTCACGGTCTTTTTATCGTAGGCGTTATATTTGATCGAGGTCAGGATGTCCGTCATGGAGCCCAACCCCACGCCTTGGATGTAGTTCGTGTTGTACCGCGCGCCGCCGGCGTGATAGTCCTTGCCCTTGGCGATGCAGTCGCTGATCAGGATGGACAGGAACGGCGCCGGCAGGTATGTGGCGTACAGGCGCTCGATGATGTTGTTGCCCCTGATCTTGATGTCCACGAAATGCCTGACCTGCGCCTTGAACGCGGCGAACAGCTCCTCAAACGTCTTGAACTTCGCCGGCTCACCCGTCTTCAAGCCGATCGTCTTTCCGGTCTGCGGATCGACGCCGTTATGGAGCGTGATCTCCAAAACCTTGGGCATGTTGAAGTAGCCCGTCAGCGTGTAATTCTCCTTGCCGAACGCGCCGGATTCGACGCAGCCGCTCGCGCCGCCGTTCCTCGCGTCCTCGACGGACTTGCCTTGCCGGACTAATTCCTTGACGATCGCGTCTGTGTTGAAGATCGACGGCTGGCCGAACCCGGTCTTGACGATCTTAAGCGCCCGCCAGAGGAAGGAATCCGGCCCCCTGCTCGAGATCTGGACCATAGAGCTCGGCTGGAGGATACGCATTTCCTCGATGACGTCGAGGATTAGGAACGAAAGCTCGTTCACGGCATCCGTGCCGTCGGCTTTCAAGCCGCCGAGGTTGATCAGGGCAAAATCAGTGTAGGTGCCGCTCTCCTCGGCCGTGACTCCGACTTTGGGCGGCGCGGGCTGGTTGTTGAACTTAACCCAGAAGCATTGAAGAAGTTCTCTGGCGCTTTCCTTTGTCAGTGTGCCTGTCTTCAAGCCTTTTTCATAGAAAGGCCACAAATGCTGGTCGAGGTGGCCGGGATTGAAGGAGTCCCAGGTGTTGTATTCGATGATGACGCCGAGATGGACGAGCCAGTAGCCCTGGAGGGCTTCCCTGAAATCGCGGGGCGCGTGGCCCGGCACCCAGGAGCAGACCTCGGCGATGCGCTCGAGCTCTTTCTTCCGGTCTTTGTTTTTCTCCTTCTTGGCCAGCTGGCGGGCTTTCTCCGCGTACCGCTTAGCGAACAGGATCAGCGCTTCGGCTGCGATGCGCATGGCCCTTAGCTCTTCACGCTTGTCGAAGGCCTCGGGGTCGTTTAAAAAATCGAGCTTGGCGATCACCGCGTCGATGTCGGCGATAAAATCGAGCATTCCCTTCTTATAGATCTTATCGTCAAGGACGGTGTGGCCGGGCGCGCGCTGTTCCATGAATTCGGTGAAGACACCGGCCTCGTAGGCGTCTTTCCATTCTTGAGGCAGCTCGGCGAACATCCGGTCGCGGATCGAGCGGCCCCGCCAGAAAGGAATGATCTCCTCCGCGTAGATTTGGCGGACTTTTTCGTCCGACTTGAACCAGGTCTTGGGCCGGGAATCGAGGATCTCAAGGTCCTGGATAGAGTGGCATGTGACTTCCGGATATGTCGGGGTTGCTTTGGGCCCCGGGCCGCGCTCGCCGACGATGAGCTCGCCGTCGTTGATCCAGATCTCTTTGTTCTCGAGGATGTGCTTGAAGGCCATGGCGTGCTGCATGGCATAGGACATGCGGCTCGCCGCGGGGCTCTTGTAGAATGCCGTAATCAGCTTCGCCCGCTCGGCTGTGATCGACGGAACGGCGATCAGGCTTTGCTCGCGCAGCCTCTTCACTCTCTCGTTCATGGCTTAACCTCCGATCTTGACGGTAAAGCCGGCCCCGGCAAAGGCCTGGCTGATCTCCTCCATCCGCGCCTTGGACGGAGGCTCGAATATCTCGAAACAGTCGGTTTTTCCAAGGTTCTTATATTTTTCTTGGCCGCCTTTATGATAGCTCAAAAGGCCGATCTTTTTGATAACTTTGAGAGATTTGAGAAAATCGATCGTGCGGCGGATGTTCTCTTTGTCGTCGTTGACGCCGGCCATGAGGGGGATGCGGACCGCAATGTCTTTTTTCGCGGCGGCCAGCTTTTTCAGGTTGTCGAGGATTCGGTTGTTCGTAACGCCGGTGTATTTTTTATGCTTCTCGCCATCCATCATTTTCAGGTCGTAAAGAATGAGGTCCGCTTTGCTTGCGCTCCGCCACAGGACTCCCCACGGCGCGAGGCCTGACGTGTCGAGCGCGGTGGGAATGTTCCGTTGGTCAAGTTCGGTCAAGATCGCCTCGCAAAAAGCAGGTTGGCTTAAGGGCTCGCCGCCCGAAAGCGTCACCCCGCCGCCGGACTGCTCGTAGAAGATCCGGTCTTTCTCGATCTCGGCCATGACCTCTGGGACACTCACCTTGCGCCCCGCGATCTGGAGAGCTTCATACATGCAGACCTCGACGCATTCGCCGCAGAGGTCGCATTTAGCCCGGTCGATGACGACGGGCCCGCCGTTTCTTGAAATGGCGCCGAGCGAGCAGGCGGCAACGCAGGAATAGCACTTCGCGCACCGAGAGGAGCGGGCCATGAGCTCAGACCCATTGTCGATCCCCTCCGGATTATGGCACCAAAGGCACTGGAGGGAACAACCTTTGAAAAAGATGATCGTCCGGATGCCGGGACCATCGTGGATGGCGAACCGCTTGATGTCGAAGATCATGCCTTTGGCGTTACTCATGTCAAATCTTTCAATCAAGACAGGTTAAAATATAAACAGCTTTAAACTGTAATATATCAGATATCAGATTGAAAGTCAACATTTTTTTGCTATTTTTTTCTAGCTAAGAATATTATTTTGTTGCTGTTATAAAAATTTTATCTTATTTCTATTTTTAACCCTATGATCTCGCACTCTGAAAGGTCCGGGCTTATTTTAGGGGCATAGACATATCCCCTTCTATTGACCCAGGGCTGAAAATCCAGGCCGAACTCTTCGACCTACTTTCCGCTCTGATTAAACAAGGAAACTAATACAAACGCAATAAATAAAGTGACAATGTA
>JALHTW010000276.1 GCA_022866045.1 Candidatus Aminicenantota bacterium
CTCAAGAAGCTCCTTTTCGAGAAATACCACCGCCTCCTCAACTCGGACAACGATGTCGAGAGCATCCTCAACGTCTTTGCCCAGGAGCTGGCAGAACAGAACGTCCGCGAGCTGCGGCCAGAGCATATCTTCAAGGCGGTGAAGGGCGTGTTCAGCAAAGTCATCGGCAGTTATTCGGTCGTGGCCTATATCGCCGAGCAGGGCTTGGTCGCTTTCCGCGATCCCTTCGGGATCAAGCCGCTCGTCTGGGGCGTGCGGCGCGACGGCGTCGTCCCGTCCTACGCCATCGGCTCGGAAAGCGTTTCGCTCAACATCATGAGTTTCGGCGAGATCAAGAACATCGCCGCCGGCCAGGCGATCTTCATCGACAGAGTCCGCAACGTCCACATGAAGCAGATCGCTCACTCGCCGCATTCGCCCTGCCTCTTCGAATGGGTCTACTTCGCCCGGCCCGACTCGTTCATCGACGAGGTCAACGTCTACCGCTGCCGGATCAACCTCGGCCGCCTTCTCGCCGACGAAATCAAAAAGCACAACCTTCACATCGACGTGGTCGTCCCCGTCCCCGATTCGGCGCGCGACGCAGCCATCGAGATCGCCCTCAAGCTCAATTTGCCGTACCGGGAGGCCCTGGTCAAGAACCGCTACATCGGCCGGACTTTCATCATGCCCGTTGCGAGCGAGCGCCAGGGCTCGGTCCGGACGAAACTCAACCCGATCGCGGCGGAGTTCAAGGACAAGGACGTCCTGCTCGTCGACGACAGCATCGTCCGGGGCAACACCTCGAAGACCATCATCGAGATGGTCCGGGAGTGCGGCGCCCGGCACGTCTATTTCGCCGCCTACTCACCGCCGCTCCGCCATCCGTGCGTCTACGGTATCGACATGCAGACGCGGACGGAATTCGTCGCCCGCGACCGGAACTTCGACGAGATCGCCAGGAAAATCGGCGCGGACAAGGTCATTTACCAGACGCTCCACAATCTTAAGAAGGCCGTGAGCCAGGAGAACCCGAAGCTCAAGCATTTCTGCGCCGCGTGCTTCGACGGGAATTACGTCACGGGCGACGTGACGCCGGATATGCTGAAGAAGATCGAGAAAGAGCGCAAGGACGCCCAGGAAAGCCAGCTCGAGTTGAATATATAAGATGAAACTTGTGGAGCGAATTCGCCTAGAAGGGGATTAAAAAGGTATGGAGGGCTTATGAGAGTTTTAATCACAGGCATCACCGGTTTCGCCGGCAGTCACCTGGCGGATTACATCCTGGCCAACCATCCAGACGTCCCGGTCTTCGGCTTCGTCCGCTGGCGGAGCCGGATGGACAACATCGTTCACATCCAGGACAAGGTCGAGCTCCACGAGGCCGACATCAAGGACGTCATCTCGCTCAAAAAGGCCCTGGCCGACATCAAGCCGGACCGGATCTTCCACCTGGCCGCCCAGAGCTTCGTCCCAGCCTCCTGGAAACTGCCGGCCGAGACGTTCGCCATTAACGCCATCGGCCAGATCAATCTCTTCGAGGCCCTTC
>JALHTW010000034.1 GCA_022866045.1 Candidatus Aminicenantota bacterium
AAATTTGCCATCGAGGACGGCGAGACAAAGATCATCGTCGGTCAGTTTCCGCCGCTTTCTCCCGGAGAGAGGCTGAAGGTCACCGGCCAGTGGGAGGTCAACCCGAAGTTCGGCCCCCAGTTCAAGGTCGAAAGCTTCATCCCGGTCTTGCCCTCGAGCACCAAAGGCATCGAAAAATTCCTTTCCTGCGGCCTGATCAAAGGCATCGGGCCGGTCCTGGCCAAACGCATCGTCAAAAAGTTCGGCGAGCAAACCCTCGACATCCTTTCCCACAAACCGGACCGGATGAAGGAAGTGGACGGGGTAGGAGAGGTCAAGCTCCGTGAGATCAAAAAATCGTGGGAGGAGCACCAGGACATCCGGGACCTCATCATTTTTCTTCAGGCGCACAACGTCTCGACGAGCCTGGCAACGAAGATTTACCACCACTACGGGCAGAAGTCCTACCAGATTCTAAAGACGAACCCTTATCAGCTCTGCCTCGACATCTGGGGCATCGGCTTCAAGACCGCCGACCAGATCGCCCTGAAACTCGGGATGGACCCGGCCTCTTTTGAGCGCATCAAGGCCTTCATCCTCTATCTCCTCGAAAAGGACAACGAGCAGGGGCACGTTTTTTCTTATGAGAGCGAGGTCGAAACGCGCTGCCGGGAAGAGCTCAACGTCGATGAGGAAAAGATTCGCCGGGCGCTTGAGGAACTGAAGGCCAAAAAACTGGCCATCGCCGAGAAACTCACGGCGGACACAGCCGTTT
This sequence comes from Candidatus Aminicenantota bacterium, assembly GCA_022866045.1. Lineage (GTDB taxonomy): Bacteria > Acidobacteriota > Aminicenantia > Aminicenantales > UBA4085 > JALHTW01. Next base: position 755 of record JALHTW010000034.1, read on the forward strand.
ACCTGCCTTATTTTTTTCAAGCCCAGGAAGAGGTCGTGAGATCGATTCACGCCCTCGCCCGGGCCCCGTTTATCCAGCCGCCGTTCGACATCGATCAGGTGATCACTGATGTCGAAAAGGACCTCAAGCTCGAATTCTCGGAAATGCAGAAACGGGCCATCCGGGAGAGCTTCCAGAAAAAGATCCTGGTCATCACCGGCGGGCCGGGCACGGGAAAGACCACGATCATCAAGGCCGTGACGACGGTCTTCGATAGGTGGGAGAGAAAGGTCCTCCTCGCCGCGCCGACGGGCCGGGCGGCCAAGCGCCTTGCGGAAACGACGGGCAAAGAAGCCAAAACCATCCACCGGACGCTCGAATTCAACCCGAAACTGAGCTCGTTCCGCCGCAACGAACGGCGTCCGCTGACCGGGGACGCCATCATCATCGATGAATTTTCCATGGTCGACCTGGCCCTCATGCATTCTTTGATCAAGGCCGTCCCGGCCTCGATGCGCCTCATCATCGTCGGAGACAAGGACCAGCTTCCGGCCCTCGGCCCCGGCACTCTTCTCCGCGACTTCATCGAGTCGGGGCAGATCAGCGTGGTCTGGCTCGACGAAATCTTCCGCCAGGAGCGCGACAGCCTCATCGTGACGAATGCGCACCGCATCAACCAGGGACAGACGATCCTCTATCCGCCCCGGGACGACAAGGATTCGGATTTTTATTTTATCCACCAGGAGGACGAGCAGAAGGTCTTCAAGACCATCCTTAACCTCTGCGGCTACAGCATTCCCCGGAAACTCAATATCGCCCCGATTTCGCCCCAGATCCAGGTCATCAGCCCGATGTATAAAGGCTTCGTCGGCGTGGACCGGCTGAACGCCGAGCTCCAGCGAAGGCTCAACGGCTCCGGGGAAGGCATCAGGATCGGAAGCCGGGAGATCAAGGTTCATGACAAGGTCATGCAGATCCGGAACGACTATGAAAAGGACGTCTTCAACGGCGACGTCGGGATCGTCGTCCACATCGACAGGGCGCGCTATCGGATCATCATCAACTTCGACGGCCGGCCCGTGTCGTACGAGAAGGATGAGCTGGACGACATCACCCTGGCCTATGCCGTCTCTGTCCATAAAGCGCAGGGGAGCGAATACCAGGCCGTGGTCATGCCGCTCCTGACCCAGCATTTCATCATGCTCCAGCGGAACCTTTTTTACACGGCGCTCACCCGGGCCAAAAAATTGAGCATTATCATCGGCTCTTACAAAGCGCTCCATATCGCTATCAAGAACGACAAGCCGGTTAAGCGCAACAGCCTCATCAAGGAGAAGCTCCTTGAAGCCGGGGCCGCATTTGACTTACGATGAATAGAAAGGAAACACGATAATGAAAAAGCCTAGGTCGACTGTTCTTGTCCTCGCGGTCATGACCTTGACCCTGGTCTTTGCCGCGGCGGATATCCTCGTCGTCAAGGTCCAGACGACGAAGCTCCGAAATGGGCCGAGATACTTTGCTCAGGCGTTCCTGACTCTCAGCGCGGGCGCTAAGCTCGAAAAGGTGAGCGAGTCGGAGGGCTGGATCCAGGTGAAGACCGCTTCCGGTGTCGTCGGCTGGATCCATTCGAGCGCCATAGAGATCCCGAAATTCAATCTCCTGGCGATGAACAAGGACATGAAGACGCAGGCTTCGGGGAGCGAAGTTGTCCTCGCCGGCAAAGGCTTTAACAAGCAGGTCGAAGACAGCTACCGGGCCAAACACGGCGAAGCGAATTTCACCGGCGTGGAGGCCATGCTCCAGTTCAAGATCAGCCTGACCCAGGTCGAGGACTTTCTCAGAAAGGGCAAGCTGGGCGAATTCCGAGGTGTCAAATGACGACCTCGAAATCCTGGCTATCGGCTCTCTCGGTTTGGGGTCTGGCGGTTTTGCTTGTCTCTTGCTCGGCCGTCCAGCAAGCAACCAGCATATTGAATACCGCGACAAAAACGGCCGGTGAGGCGAAGACGGTCGTCCAAGCGGGCCAGATGCTGCGCAGCACATTCGCCGATATCACCGAAGAGGAAGAATATTATATCGGCCGGTCGGTGGCCGCCCTGATCCTTTCCAAATATCCCGTTTATCAGAACGACGGCCTGACCCAGTACATCAATATCGTCGGGAATGCCGTGGCTATTCATTCGGACCGGCCGGAGGTCTACGCCGGCTACCATTTCCTGATCCTGGATACCGAGGACGTTAATGCCCTGGCGGCGCCGGGCGGGATGATCTTCGTAACAAAAGGCCTCCTCCGCCGCTGCAAAGATGAAGAAACGCTGGCCTTGGTCCTGGCCCATGAGATCGGGCACGTATCCGCGAAACACGGGCTCCAAGCGATCAAGAAGTCGCGCCTGACGGATGCCTTTACGTTCCTCGGCTCACAGGCCGTCCAGCGGTTCGGCCCCCAGGAGCTGGTCCAGCTGACGACCATCTTCGAAGGCGCGTTGAGCGATATCGTTGAACAGCTTGTCGAACGGGGCTATGACCGCAAGTCCGAATATGACGCCGACGGCCTGGCCGTGAAGTTTGGAGCCGGGACCGGCTTTGACCCCAGCGGCATCCTCCGCTTCCTCAAGACCATGGTCGGCGATAAATCGGCCGCCGCGGGCAAGGGCTGGTTTAGGACGCATCCCACTCCGGAGCAGAGGATCGAAAGCCTGAACAAGCAGATCGCAGGCTTGGCGGTAGTACCCAAAATCGATGATGTCCGAACGAAACGGTTCCAGCAATATATTAGGACGTTGAAATAAAAAATCCCCTCATCCCCCCTGGAAAAAGGAGGAGAAGGGGGAGCTGCAGATCATGAAGAAAAAAATCTTGCGCGGCGCGATCGTCGGCATCGCCGCTTTCTTCGTCACCTTCGTCCTCCATTCGCTCTATCTTTTTCGGCCGCTCGAATGGAAATCCTGGGACGCGAGGCTGCGCCTTTTTGCCGATCCGGCGCGCGCCGGCCAAGACATCGTCCTCATCCTCGTGGACCAATACAGCCTCGATGTCTATGGCAAACAACAAGGGCTTTCCTGGCCCTGGCCCCGAGAAATGTATGCCTATTTGATAAACTATCTCCAGGCGGGGAAGGCGGCGTCATGCTTTATCGACATCGCCATGACAGAAGGATCCGCAATCGTTAAGGACGACGAGAAGCTCGCCGAGGCTGCGGCCGCGGCAGGAAATGTCTTTTTCCCGATCGCGCTGAGCACCGAGGAGAAGGAAAGCGATGAGAACGCGGTCGGGTTTCTGGGCCGGTTTTCCATTCCGGGCTGGCCAGTCTCCCCACCGAA
>JALHTW010000277.1 GCA_022866045.1 Candidatus Aminicenantota bacterium
ACATATGATCATGCCCGTCCACCGGATCCGGTCCTTCCTCACCCTGGCCATGATGGATCCGACCGACCTGGATGTCATCGAGGACATCCGATTCCGGACAGGCCTCAGCATCCAGCCCGTCATCGCCGCGGAAAACGGGATTATGAGCGCCATCAGCAAGTACTACGGCGTCTCGGGCGCGGTGCGCCTGAAAAAAAGCACCGAGGAAATCGAGCTGGCCGAAGATGCCAAGATTATGATCGTCGAAGAAGGCAAAGAGGACTACGACGTCTCGGATATCGAGCCGCCCCTGGACGAAGCGCCCATGATCACCATGGTGAACAACATCTTTGTCGAAGCCATCAAAAAGGGCGCGAGCGACGTTCATTTTGAGCCGTACGAGAAATCGTTCCGGGTGCGGCAACGGATCGACGGCTTGCTCTATGAGACCATGAGCCTTCCGATGAAGTTCAGAGATCCCGTGATCTCGCGGGTCAAAATCCTGTCGAACATGGACATCGCCGAAAAACGTCTGCCCCAGGACGGCCGGATCAAAATGCGGGTCAAGCTCAAAATGGACGGCCGCAAAGACGTAGACATGCGCGTCTCTTCGCTCCCGACGATCTTTGGCGAGAAGATCGTCGCCCGTATCCTCGACCGGGAATTGCTCAATATCGACCTAGCTCAGCTCGGCTTCGAGCCGGAGACGCTCGCACTCTTCAAGAAGGCCATCGCCCGGCCGTGGGGGATCATCCTCGTCACGGGGCCTACAGGCAGCGGCAAGACCAGCACCCTCTATGCGGCCGTTTCTACGCTGAACTCGGTCGAAAAGAATATCATCACCGCCGAGGATCCGGTCGAGTTCTATATCGCCGGCATTAACCAGGTCAATATCAGAGAGGAGATAGAACTGAATTTTGCCACATCGCTGCGGGCCTTCCTGAGGCAAGATCCGGACATCATGCTTATCGGCGAGATGCGCGATTATGAAACGGTGGACATCGCCATCAAGGCCGCCCTGACGGGACATCTCGTTTTTTCGACGATCCATACCAACGATTCGGCGAGCACGATCCACCGGCTGATGAACATGAATGTCGAGCCGTTTCTCATCGCCGATTCGGTGATCCTCATCGCCGCCCAGCGGCTTGTCCGGCGCGTCTGCAAAAAGTGCGCCCAGCCGCAGAAAATTCCGGCTAAATCGCTTATCGAGATCGGGTTCTCCCCCCCAGAGGCCGAATCTGCGACCATCCTCCAGGCCAGGGGCTGCGACGTCTGCAACGGCACCGGCTATAAAGGCCGGACAGCTTTATTCGAGGCCATGGAAATCACGGCCGAAATCCGGGATCTCATCCTCACCAGAGCCCAGGCCAAGGAGATCAAGAATATGGCCATGGAGCAGGGGATGATCACGCTCCGCCGGAGCGGGTTGATCAAGATCAAGGCCGGCATCACGACCCTCGAGGAAGTCCTGAGAGAAACGATCAAAGACTAGGAGAAGGGCGATGACGCTTACGATTCAAGATTTGCTGAAGATAACGGTCGATGCCGACGCCAGCGATCTGCATATTACGACTCATATCCCGCCGCGGATCCGGGTCCACGGCACGCTCAAATCGATCGATCATCCGCCGCTCACCCCGACCGAGACCAAACAGATCATCTACAGCATCCTGACGGACAAACAGAAGAAGATGTTCGAAGAAAAGCTGGAATTGGACTTTTCCTTCGGGATCAAGGAGCTGGGACGGTTCCGGGCCAACGTCTTCATGCAAAAAGGGGCCGTCGCGGCAGCCATCCGGAGGTTCCTCCCCACGATGTGGAGCTTCCAAAAGCTGGGAATTCCGCATCGGGTGACCCAGCTTTGTTACCTGCCGCGCGGACTGATCCTGGTCACCGGGCCGACCGGCTGCGGAAAGTCGACGACCCTGGCCTGCATGATCGACCATATCAATGTCGAGCGGGCCGTCCATATCGTGACGATCGAGGACCCCATCGAATATTTCTTCACGCCAAAGTTGGCCCTGATCAACCAGCGGGAGCTTTATGTGGACACGCTATCCTATGCGAACGCCCTGCGCTCGGTCCTGCGCGAGGATCCCGATGTCGTCCTCGTCGGCGAAATGCGCGACCAGGAGACCGTCGAGGCGTCGCTCCGGGTGGCCGAGACCGGGCATCTGACCTTTTCGACGCTCCACACGAATTCCGCCTCGGAAACGATCTCTCGGATCGTGGATATCTTTCCGGCCCAGTATCAAACCCAAGCCCGGATCATGCTTTCCATGAGCTTGGAAGCCGTGCTCACCCAGGCCCTCTTGCCGCGGGCCGACGGGAAAGGCCGGGTGCTCGCCATGGAAATTCTCATTCCGAACCCGGCTATCCGGAACCTGATCCGCGAGAATAAGATCCACCAGATCTATTCCGCGATGCAGCTCGGCCAGGAGAAGTTCGGTATGCAGACGTTCAACCAGTCCCTGGCCAGCCTTTACTTCAATAAGCTCATCTCCTTCGAGACGGCTATGGCCGTCACGTCCTTTCCCGAAGAACTGGCCGACATCCTCCAGAGAAAGGAAGTGTTCAAGCCGACGTCGTTCAGCATCGGTGCGAACGTCAAAAAATAAGAGGACGGAACATGGCCGTATTTGTCTGGAAAGGACGAAACCGATACGGGGATGCCGTCAGCGGAGAGCGCGTGGCCGGTTCCCGCCAAGAACTGGCCCGCATCCTTCAAAAAGAGCAGATCGCGGTGTCCGCCGTCACGGCGAAGAAAGAGCCGTTCAAGATCCCATTCTTGAAGCGGGAAAAGATCAAGCTTAAGGATCTGGCCGTTTACAGCCGCCAGCTTTCGGTCTTGATCGACGCCGAGCTGCCGCTGATCCAGAGCCTGAGTATCCTCGCCGAGCAGACGAAGAATAAATATTTTCGAAAAGTCATCGTCAGCGTTCGGGAAGACGTCGAGGCCGGCTCCAGCCTGAACCAGGCCAAACGGAAGTTCCCCAAGGCCTTCGACGACCTGTACTGCAACCTGGTCGCCTCGGGCGAGCAGAGCGGCTCGCTCGACACCATGCTCCAGCGTCTCGCGGATTATATTGAGAAGACCGTAAAACTCAAGGCTCAAGTCAAACAGGCGATGGTCTATCCGACGGCCATCGTCCTTTTCTCCATCCTCACCGCCGTATTTCTGATGTGGAAGGTCATCCCCGTCTTCGCCTCGATCTTCGTGGAGCTCGAAGCCAAGCTTCCGTTCGTGACGCAGGCCGTCGTCGCAATGAGCGATTTCCTCCAGAGCTATATCCTCTACCTCTTTTTGGGAACGATCGCCTTCGTCTTCCTCTTCCGCTATTTCAAGAAGACCAAGCAGGGGCGGCGGGCGGTGGACCGCGTCGTCCTGAGATTGCCCCTTTTCGGAAAGCTGTTGTTGAAAGTGGCGGTATCCCGGGTCACCCGCACGCTCAGCACGCTGATCACCGGAGGCGTGTCGATGCTCGAAAGCCTCAAGATCACGGCGTCGACGTCGGGCAACGTGATCATCGAGAAGAGCATCATGGACGTTCGCAAGCAGGTCTCAGAAGGGAAGAGCCTGACTCAGGGCTTCCAGTCCACAGGCCGGTTCCCTTTCATGATGTCCCAGATGATCAGTGTCGGCGAAGCCACAGGAACGCTCGACCAGATGCTCACCAAGCTCGCCGATTTCTATGACGACGAGGTCTCGGCGTCGGTGGCCGCGCTGCTGTCCGTTATGGAGCCGATGCTGCTCATCGGCGTCGGCGGGATCGTCGGGACGCTCATTCTTTCGATGTATCTTCCGATCTTCAGCCTTATGTCGCAAATCCAATGAAGACCGTCAAAAGCAGTATCCAGTCGCTCGTCCTCTCGCGGCTGATCATTGTCACAACTCTTGTCGTGGCCGCCGTCGTCATCCAGTGGTCCACGGTCTCCTTTCTTCCTCTCGGCCCCTTCTATTCCCTGATCATCGGCTCCTATGTCTTGAGCATTTTCTATCTCCTGCTCTACCGCTGGGATTCCCACTACCGTTTCCAGGCTTACCTGCAGATCCATTTCGACCTTCTCCTGATCACGGCGCTCGTTTACATCTCCGGCGGGATCAACGGCAACCTTCATTTTCTTTATGTCTTCGTGATCGTGGCGGCCAGCCTCGTGCTCGGGCGACGGGCGGCCTACCTGACCGCTTCCCTGGCGGCGATCCTCTTCGGGGTGCTTGCCGACGGGATGTACTACGGGTTGATTCCCTATTTCCGCGAGGACCAATTCCGGGAACTCTCGATCGGTCTTGTGCTCTATACGATCTTCCTGGCGTGGGGCGTCTTTTTCGTCATCACCTTCCTGGTCAATCATCTGGCCTCGAGTCTGAGAAAAGCGCGCGAGGCCCTGGCCGTGGCCGAGCGGGAGCTCGAGATCAAAGAGCGTCAGGCCGCGGCCGGACGGATGTCGGCGCTCATTGCCCATGAGATCCGCAACCCGCTCGCCGCGATCTCGGGTTCGGTCCAGGTCCTCAAGAATGAATTGTCCCTGAATCCGGAGCAGTCCAGGCTCATGAATATCGTCCTCAGTGAATCGCGCCGCGTGTCCGAATCGATCGACCAGTTCCTGAACCTCGCTTCGCCCGGCAAGGATGTCTTCATGACCTTCGACCTTGCCGAAATGCTGCGGGAAACGCTGACCATGCTCAAGATGAGCGGTGAGCTCAACGGGCGGACCGCAGTCAAAGGCAATTTCGAAACGACCAAGGCCGATTTTTACGGCAATCCCGGCCAGTTCAAACAGGTTTTTTGGAACCTTACGCGGAACGCCCTGCACGCTATGCCCGAGGGCGGGGAGCTCTCCATCAATATCGTCCGTGAGGCCAAGGACAGGCTGAGCCTCTGCTTCGCGGACACGGGCAAAGGCATGACGGCCGAAGAGCAGGCGCGCATGTTCGAGCCGTTTTACTCCCGGTTCGAAGGCGGCCAGGGTCTGGGGCTGGCCGTCGTCCAGAAAATCGTGGACGACTACGAAGGGAAGATCCGGGTCTTTTCCAAGGAGCATCAGGGCACGGAGATCCTGATCACGCTCCCCGTGAGGCCCGATAAAGCCCGCGAAAAAGGCCGAACAGCGGGGAGAGAACGGGAATGGAAACGATCCTGATCGTTGACGACGAAAAAAGCATCCTGGACCTTCTCGGCGTCGTCTTCAAAAAAGAGGGCTACCAGGTCAAAACGAACCCGGGCACCCCAAAGGTCTTTGAGCTCATCGACCAGAGCGATTTTGATGTCCTCATCTGCGACATCAAAATGCCCCAGGTCGACGGCATGGACCTCCTCAAGCACGCGAAAAAGCGAAACCCGACTGCTCCGGTCATCATGATCACGGCCTACGGCAGCGTCAAACAGGCCGTTGAGGCGCTGAAGGTCGGCGCGCTCGACTACGTCGTCAAACCGTTCGACATCGAGGAGCTCAAGGTCCTCGTTGCCCGCGGTCTCGAGGAACGAAGGCTCCGCGAAGAAAACATCCTCCTCAAAAAGACCTTCCGGGAGGAAGCGAGCTTCGAAAAGATGATCGGGAAAAGCAAGGCGATGCGGGAGATCTTCGGTTTGATCGAGAAGGTGGCGACCACGGATTCAACGGTCCTCATCGCGGGTGAGAGCGGAACGGGAAAAGAAATGGCCGCCCGGGCCATCCACGCCCTCAGCCGCCGCCGGGACCGCGCCTTCGTCTCGATCAACTGCGCCGCCCTCCCCGAAAATCTGCTGGAGAGTGAGCTCTTCGGCCACGTCAGAGGGGCGTTCACGGGGGCCGTGGCCGACAAGCGCGGCATGTTCGAGGCGGCCCAGGACGGGACGATTTTTTTGGACGAAGTGGGCGAGATGTCGCCCTGGACCCAGGTGAAGCTCTTTCGCGTCCTCCAGGAACGGACGGTCCGGCGGGTCGGCGGGAACGATGAGATCCCGGTCGATGTCCGGATCATCGCCGCGACCAATCAGGACCTGAAGAAGCGAATCGAGGAGGGAAAGTTCCGGGAAGAGCTCTTCTATCGCCTGAACGTCATCTCGTTCGAGATGCCGGCGCTCCGGAATCGGACCCAAGACATCCCGCTCCTGTTGAACTATTTTCTCCAGAAGCACTGCGAGAAAGTGGCCTGCAAGATGAAGAGGCTGACCCCCGAAGTTATCGTTTTTCTGGAAGCTTACCCCTGGCCGGGAAACGTCCGGGAGGTTGAAAATCTCATCGAGCGGATCGTGGCCGTGGAGGATCGGGAAACAATCACGGCCAGATGTCTTCCCGCGGAGATCGTGAATTCGCGGCCGAAGGAAGACGGCCAGGTCGCCATCCAGCCGGGATTCATTCTGGAGGACTATCTGGACCAGGTCGCCAAAAACTATATTCAGGAAGCGGGCCAGATGGGCGGAGGCAATATGCGGAAAATGGCTGAACTGCTGGGAATCAGCTACCGGTCCCTGAGATACCTTTTGGCTAAATATAAGATCAGATCGTTCAAGAGAATCGAGCAAAGGAACGGAAAGAATGCCGCCAGATCATACTCTGAGGAGTGACAATAAATGGTATTATGTGACATAAAATGCCAATATTTGTTGGTAGATATTTGATGAACAAAATATTAATTTCATTATTATCAGTAAGATAAGATTTTTTCCTGGTCTGGCACGGAATTTGCATATATATATGCGCTATGCAAATTAAAAAACTCCTTGTTGGAAGCAAAAAGAATCCACAAGGAAAAGAGGAGGTTTTAAATGTTTAAATTTCGGAAGGAAAAAGGCTTTACCCTGATCGAGCTGCTCATCGTCGTGGCCATTATCGGCATCCTGGCCGCCCTGCTCATCCCCAATGCCATGGGCGCCCTGCAGAGAGCCAAAGTGAGAGGGACCCAGAAAGACATCAGCACCATCGCCACGTGCGTAATGGATTACATTACGGACAAAGCGATTCCCCCGGCAACTGGTCTCGCTGCTCTGAAAACCGCCATCTCCGGCACGATCTATATCAAGGTCATGCCGACCAAGGATCAATGGGGAACGGATTTTGTGTACTTTTCGGGTACGGCGGTCGACGGCAACTATGGCTTGTCGGGATCATCTGCGGATGATTACTTAGTCGCTTCTTATGGACGCGGCGGCCTGATCGAATCCTGGACGTTTAATGCATCGAACCCTGAAGCTGGTCTGTACGATCTTTCGACGGTAGCGTCCTTCGACAACGATATCATCAACCTGAGCGGCCAAGTCGTTCGCGGCCCGAGATCCGGCTCCGCCGGTTCCGGCACCTAAGCTTCTCGTCCGACTTCGACTCTTTGCCCTGGGCGATACGAAGAGATTCGTATCGCCCATTTTTTTTGGGCACACATACCGACTTCAGGGTTTCGCAAAAAATCAAGGCATGTTACCAACCTGAATTATTCATGAATTACGTTATCTCTCCCGGTCGTGAATTTGCAGACGGGCGC
>JALHTW010000278.1 GCA_022866045.1 Candidatus Aminicenantota bacterium
AAATCGCCGAGATCCTGAGAAGGAACGACATTAAATCGTTGACCGTGGCGATCATGACCGTGCCCTGCTGCTCGGGGCTTTTTCATATGGTCGAAGAGGCTGTGGCCCTATCGGGCACACGCCTCAAGCCGAAAAAGATCGTCGTCGGAATAGACGGGAATATCTTAGTTTAAGTTGACGGCTTCCGCTCCGCCGTAATAGATTCCGTTGAACAGGAACTTGAACGTGCCGTGCGGCTGGCCGCGGAACGTGATCTCCGGGCCGAAAAGGAAGAGCTTCCCTTTGCCGACCGACGCGGAAATGACTTCGACGCCGCGGCGCAGGTACAGATCGCCCCAGACCCATCCGCTCCGCAGCGGATTCGTGTTCTCGAACCAAGCCACGGCCTGCGCGCCTTTGATTCCTGCCTCGGGCGTCAGGTCGAAGACCGGGCTGTTATCGAAGAAGACGTCCAGAAGCTCGGGCATGCCGTAGGCCAGGGGATTGGTATTATCGACCCGGACCTGAAGCACCGAGCCGGGAACATAGAACTTCTGCGAGCCAACGGCCGCTTCCCTGCCATCCGGCGTCTTCTCGAGCAGGTGGTTCGCGATCGGAAGGCCCAGGTGATAGCCGAGGCTGGTCGAGCCGCCGATGGTCAGCACGGCGCCGCCGTCTTCGAGGAACTTCTTGATTTGAGGGATCGTTTTATCCGCCGTGATCCGTCCGATCATGTGGCGGAATTCTTGAGGGATCGTGTCTGGGTTAAGCTGGCCGGATCCGCCCCGGCCCGTGCCTTGGCTGCCGGCCTGGCCGAAGGCCGGAATGGCGCCTTCAACGAAGATCAGGACATCAAATTTGGACTTGAGGTTGCCCGCGTCTAAAGCCGGCGCATAGACGACCTCAAACGGAAATTCATACTGCTCGAGGATCCACCGAACCCAGCCGGAGTCCATGGAGCCGCCGTAGTTGTCCCAAAGCCCGATCTGGAGCGGTTTCAGGCGATAGGCTTCGCCCGAAGGCTTGAGGTCCGCCGCCTCAAAATTCAATCCGAGGCCTTTGGCCGCTTTCTCGAGGACCGGCAGGACCGAAGGTTTCGCGGGAATAAAGATTGTCCCGGCAGGGAACGTCTTTCCCAAGGCCGAAAACGGTTCTTTCGTCCAATAGATCTCTTCGTTGTTCTTCAGAAGACGATTGATGAGGATGAACCCATCATTGACCTGATGGCTGAGCAGGAAACCGGTGGTCTCTTTAGCATTTGCGGCCGGGAACGTTCCAGCCGGAGGCTTGGCGAACCCCTGGATCTCCTGGAAGGGGCCGTCAAACGCGTCGATGACGCGGTCGAACTGGACGCCCATCTGGAAAGCCACTGTCCAGCCGGCGCTGTCATAAGGAGGACGCGGCGGACCGCCGGGGTAGGCAAAGTCATTGGGATGGTCTTGGGGTTCGAACATAGTCATGAGGTGGGCCCGGAAGGCCTGGCCGGCCTTGACGATGTAAGAGCCTTGAGGATATGCCTTGGCGCCAACCGTAAACGGTTTTGCGGCGCGGTGGACCGTAATGCCGCTTTTGATCAGGGTGTTCACGAACTTCGTCGCGGTCAGGAAATCAGGCTGGTCAGCGGGAATGATGAAGCCGCGAGGGTCTCGCCTGGCGGGGTCGCGGAGCTGATCGTAGAATTTGGCCGGCGCGCTGCCGCCGAATCCACCCCGGCCCCCGGGGCCGCCGGCGCCGGCCGGCCCGGCCGCGGGCTGCGTTTGAGCCCGCTCTTTGTCGACCTGGGCTTGGACATCTGCGATCCACTTGGGCTCGACCGTCCAGGTATCCTGGTTGCCTTTCGCGATGGCGTTTTTGCCCATGAGGTAGCGATTGTATAGGATCTCCTCGCGGCGCCGGGAGGCAAAGTCAAGGATGGCCTTGTCAGCCGTGATCGAATAGTCGATAGACTGACGCATATGCCATTTTTGAGGCTGGATGGGATAGGGATAATCGCCTTTGGGCAGGAGCCGGTCGGGAATAAAGGGGATGTCCACGGGCGTCGGGTTGCCGATCATCTCGGTCAGGATGCCGATGATGTTATGAAAGTAGCCCGTGCTGCGCAGGCCGCCGTTCCACCATGTCGAGTAGCTTGCGCCCGTGCGCATGATCGCGCCCGGCTTTCCTTCGGCAATGAACCGCTCATGCATAGCCAAACCGAGGAGGTCCGTGCCCACGGTGACGAGAGGGTCAAAGTCGTAGTTAAAGGGGTCGCGGAAGGGGGGGCAGAAGAGGACCGTGCCGGACGGGCCGGACTGGTGGTGGTTGTAAAGGAACTGGGGATGCCATTCGACATAGAGCTGGCGGCTCACGGCCTCGGTTTCGGGCTGGGTGACCATGTAATAATCACGGTTGTTGTCGTGGCCGACGTATTTCTGGTAGAGCCGGGGCAGGCCGCTCATGGAGCGCTTCAGCGGGTCCTTCTCGCGCACGTACCAGTTGGCGACGAGCTCGAGGCCGTCGGGGTTGACCGGAACCGCGAGGAGGATCACCTCGTCCAGGATCCTGAGGGTTTCGCCATCCTTTCCGCTCACCATTTGATAGACGAGCTCGGTGATCTGCTGCGAGCCGACGATCTCCGAGGCATGGAGGCCGCCGTCGATCCAGACGACCGCTTTTCCCTCGGCCGCCAATTTTTTTGCTTCAGCATCGGTCAGGCCTTTGGCCAGGGCGAGGCGCTTCGCGATCTGCTTATAGAAATCGAGCTTGCCCTGGTTTTTGGGCGAAGTGATGATGGCCATGACCATCGGCCGGCCTTCGGACGTGGTCCCGATGTTGACGAGCGACATCCGGTCCGACTCTTTGTCCAGTTTTTTCCAATAGGCGAGGAGTCGGGTGTAATTGATGAGCTGATAGTCGTCGCCGACGTTGAACCCGAATTCCTGCTTCGGAGTCGTGATCTTTCCCTGGGCTGAGGCCAGGGAAAAAGAGAAAGCTAAAACGCACAAAAAAACGATGATTTTTTTGTAAGACGGCATGAGCACCTCTCTTCTTTATGAAAAGCTTATGAAAAGACCTTTTTCATGACATCGACGATGCCAAGAGCATAGTCCACCAGGGTCAGCGGCGCCTTGCTCTTCTCGACGATTTTCGTGAAGCGGCTGTCCTTGTTGCTGTCCTTTGTGACGATGAGGTAATCGGCGAAGGGGGCGACGGCGTCGATCATCCGCTCGTTGTCGCTTCCGGCCGGGCCGCGGCTGGCCTCGCCGCCGGGATGGACGGCGATGACGAAGATCTTGTTCTTTTTGCAGTAATCGACGATCTTTTTCACCCGCGCTTCTTCGGCGTCCGTGGTCAGCCCCGAAGCGCCCATGCCCTTGAGGCTTGCGCCGATGGCGATGATCACAGCTTTATAGGACGTGCCCTTGGGATATTTGGCTATGTCGGTATAGACTTCGACGTGGAAGCCTTCGGCTGACTGCTTGCTGGCGAGGCCCACCCCGGCCTGGATCATTTCGATCGTCGGGACGTCGCAGTAATCGTATTTGATGCCGGCCTCTTCCAAGACCGCGTTGACCGTGTTGACATCATTGCTCTGCCCTGCCGAGGTCGTGAGCACAGGGAGCTGGGCTTTCGGAACCTGGCCCTGGGCTTGAACGATCGGCGGTCGGAAGATCAGAATTCCCGCCGCGAGAAGAACGAGGTAAGCTCTTTTCATGCCGATTCTCCTTTTCAGGGGACTATATAAAAATCTTTTTATCATATTTAAGCGCCGCATGAAAACTGTTTTTCCTAGCGCTGCGGTTCCTGCTCGGCCATGATGTCCATCATCCGGACGGCTTTCTGCCAGATCGACGGAGCTGGCTTTGCCCGACCCCGGGAGCGCTTCTCCGTGTCGTAGAAGCCGAAGTGGTTGTATTTGACGAGGAGCTTGTCGCCAAGGTCCCACCAGGCGCTGACGACCTTGTTGGCATTGTCCAGGCAATACTTGGTCAGGAATTCGCGGGCTTTGGCCGGGCTCTTGGCGGAGAGGTCCTGGGCTTGCTTGTCGATTTCGGCCGTTCTCTGGACAACGGTGCCTTCATATTCGATCTGCGCCTTTTTCACGTCCTCGATGGCCTCGGAATAGACGACCTGGGTATGGAAATCCACGTAATCGAACGCCCAGCGGGCTGAGGCACGGTTGAATTCGAAGTGATCGCCGATGGTGAAGGACTTCGGCATTTGGGTGATGCCGGCGTAGAGCGGCATATAGCACGACGTATCCTGAGGGCCGAAAGCCAGCCAGACGATGCCGCCGATGTCATTGGGCAGCCAGCTCCGGCACTGGACCAGGCTGGTGTATTCGACGTTTGCGACGCTGATCTTCCGCGTGCCGCCCCAATAATAGGGGTTGGCGTAGGGACCGCCGCGGATGCCCTTGACCGGGTCGAATGCCGTCCCGTAGCACTTATCGCGGGTGATGTTCATGATGTCCTGGACCGAGAGTTTCTTGTCGGGCTTGACCGAGACCGGCAGGTTCATGTCGGGCGTATCGGCGCTGAGCTTCAGCGACGGAGCGACGATGTCGAAGAACCGCCACAAGCGTGCCGCCCGTCCCTGGCTGCTCGCGGCGCTGAACTCCCTCGGCGAATAGGCCCGCTTCCAACTAAAGGGCTTGCCGCTCGCAGGGTCATAGAGCTTGTTTTCAACAGCGCAGGAGATGACGTTGGAGGAAGCCAGGAATTCGTCGGGTTTATTCAGGTCGATCTCGCCGATCCGGGATTCGTTCGGGCAGACGCTGACGTTGTCGTCCGGGATGCGCTGGCC
>JALHTW010000279.1 GCA_022866045.1 Candidatus Aminicenantota bacterium
AGCAGAACGAGCATGACGTCGACGAACGGAGTGACGTTGATCTCGGAAAGGGCTGTGCCGATCTCCCGCTTGGAGCGGATCGAAGGAAGCTTAGGGAGTACCATAGAGTCTCTCGGCGATGCTCAAGAGCTCGAGCGAAAAATCTTCCATGTCGGTGATGAAATCCTTGATCCGGTGGAGGAAGGTATTGTAGGCGATGACCGCGGGAATGGCCGCGAACAGGCCGACGGCCGTGGCGACCAGGGCCTCGGCGATGCCGGGCGCGACCGAGAGCAGGCTGGCCGACCGGGTCATGTTGATATTCAGAAACGAGTCCATGATGCCCCAGACCGTGCCGAACAGGCCGATGAAGGGCGAAACGCTTCCGGTCGTGGCCAGGAACGACATCAGTTTTTCCATCTTGGCGACTTCAGCGTTCGAGGCTTTCGTCAGGGCCCGGCTCAGGTTATCGAGGCTCGCTCCATTGGGCGCGGCTTGGGGATTGCTCTTGGCGAGGTAGGCGATTTCCTTGAATCCGGCCTGAAAAATGGAGGCTAATGGGCTGGAGGGGAACGCTTTGGACGCCTCGCTGACATCGCTTAGGTTTCGGCTTTTTTTGAATAGGACCAGGACTTTCTGGGACTGGACGGCCGCCGATTTGAGGGACTTTCTCTTGAAAATGATGATCGTCCAGGAGAACACGGAAAAGAAGAGGAGGATGAGGAGGATGGCCTTGACAACCAGGCTCGCGTCGGTGATCAACCGAAAAATGTTCATGATTTTCTCACAAAAAGTAGCATAGGGGGGCGGCAAAGTCAAATTGGCTCGGGGCATGCCGCGCGTCACCACGCAGATTTTCCCCGGCGAGGAAAATCTGCTCGACCTCGTTCTCAAGCTCTAAGAAAAATGGCCCGTGTTCTCCAAGAGGAGAATCGCGGCCGTTTTTCTTAACCGTGCCCGCTTTCGCCCTCGGACGGGTTCCTTAGCGGCATGCCCCTCGCCAAGATAAAATGAAAGTTACATTTGAAAGTGATATATGGTCAGAGCTCAGGGAATGCCGCGCGCCAAAATAAAATGAAAGTCAAACTAGCCGAGCAGGCGGGACAGGATTTCGACCGCGACTTCCTTGGCCTGCTCCCCGCTCTCTTTCGTCGGCCCGACACACGAGGGGCAGCCGTCCTGGCAGGGGCAGGCGGTGATCGTCTTGAGGCAGTAATCGAGGAGCGTCTTTTCGAGGTCGAAAAGCGACGGGCTCAGACCGATACCGGCCGGGTAGTTGTCGTAGATAAAGATGTTCGGCTCGAAATCGACGGCGGCATAGACCGGCCCTCGGCCCGGCGGCACCCTGGCGATCAGGTCTTTGGGCGGAATGGACTCGCCCGTAGAGTTGTCGCCGATGGAAACGCCGATGTCGTGGATGTCGCACATCAGGAAGAGAGGCGCGACGTGATGGAGGATATAGGACAGCCCATAGAGGCCGTTGATCTTCTGCTCCGGGCTGAACGACAGCGACTGCAGAAGCGAAGACGGTACCGTCACCCAATAGGCCGTCGTATGCATCTCGTTCTGCGGCAGGCTCAGGTCGCCGGCGCCGACGTTCTCCATCGTGTGGAACTTGATTTTCTTGAAGCCGACGACCTGGGTGGCGACATGGACCTCGCCGTGGAACGTATCGAACCGGTCGAGTTTTTTCTTGTCGAAGACGTCCAAGATCTTGATCTTGGTGTAATCGATGGCGTCGGTGTAATAGTCGACATCAGTCTTTGTCACGTAAGCCTTGCGCTGGTCGTAGTCGAGCTTGTCAACGAAGTATTGTTGGCCCTCGCAGATGTAGATCGCTTTTTCATGGAGTGTCGTCAGGGCCGACGAGAAATCGACCTCGGCGATGGCCTTCGTTTTTTCCGTGCTGTCCACGACGACAAAATTATCGGAGCTTATGGAGCGGAGGCTGACGCCGTCGGCCGGATAGGCGTCGGAGGTCCAGTACCATTTGTCCTTCGAATGATGGACGAGCTTCTCGTCCTCGAGGAACTTCAGGATCTCGCCGATGTCCGTGCGGCCGAATTTTTCGCCGTCCATGAACGGCAGCTCGAACGCCGCGCATTCGATGTGATTGATGAGGATCGAAAGGTTATCCGGATTGATGAGGGCTTTCTCGGGATTCTTGGAGAAGAAGTAATCCGGGTTGTTGACGATGAACTGGTCAAGCGGCGCGCTTGAGGCGACAAGCACCGCGGCCGAGGTTCCGGTCTTTCGGCCGGCGCGGCCGGCCCGCTGCCAGGTGCTGGAAATCGTCCCGGGATAGCCGGCGAGCACCGCCACGTCGAGCGTTCCGATGTCGATCCCGAGTTCGAGGGCGTTTGTCGAGACGACGCCCAGGATCTTGCCTTCCCTCAGTCCTTTCTCGATTTCGCGGCGCTTGAGGGGAAGATAGCCGCCCCGGTAACCGCGGATGAGGCCCTCGTCCTTGACCGTTTTTTCGATATCTTCTTTAAGGTATGTCAGAAGCACTTCGGTGATCAGGCGGCTCTGGGCGAAGACGATGGTCTGAAGGTCGTGCTTGAGAAAGATGCCGGCGATCCGCCGCGATTCGTTGACGTAGGAGCGGCGGATGCCCAGAAACTTGTTCACGACGGGCGGCGTGGTGAAGACGATGTATTTGTCGCCGCGCGGCGCGCCGTTGTTCTCCACGAGCGTTACGGGTTCCTCGATCATCTTTTCGGCAATCTCGAGCGGGTTGGCGATCGTTGCCGTCGAGAGGATGAACTGCGGAGAGGAACCGTAGAATTTGGCGACGCGCTTGAGACGGCGCAGGACGTTGGCCAGGTGGCTTCCGAAGATGCCGCGGTAGTTATGGAGCTCGTCGATGACGATGTATTTCAGGTTCTCGAAGAGCTTGATCCATTTGGTGTGATGGGGCAGGATGCCCGCGTGGAGCATGTCGGGATTGGTCAGAACGATGTGGCCGCGAGCGCGGATCGCTTTGCGCGCGTCCTGGGGTGTGTCGCCGTCGTAGGTGAAGATCCGGATCTCCTCGGGCAGGAGCTTGATCGTCTCGTCGAGTTCGGCCCGCTGGTCGTTGGCCAGGGCTTTTGTTGGGAAAAGATAAAGGGCGCGGGCTGACGAGTTTTTAAGCATGGCGTCGAGGACGGGGAGATTATAGCCCAGGGTTTTTCCTGAGGCTGTGGGCGTGACCACCACGGCGTTCTTTCCCTGCTGAAGGGCCTCCCAACACGAATGCTGGTGGGTGTAGAGCCGTTCGTAGCCTTTTTCCCGGAGCGCCTTGACGAGGGACGGGTGAACCTCCTTCGGATAATCGACGTAACTTCCCTCTTGGGCGGGGAGGTGCTTGATGGCCCGGAGGGAATCGGCTTCGATACAGATCTTCCGGAGCAATTCCAGGGATTTGAGGAGATTCTCTTGTCGGCCCATGATGCGTGATTAATCCTAGCCGAAAAATTAATTAGGGTCAAACTTCTTCTGAACTCACAGATTCAGGTTAAAATTGCGAAACCTAAATGAGCCGATCGTGTCTCTCTTATGTTAC
>JALHTW010000280.1 GCA_022866045.1 Candidatus Aminicenantota bacterium
AGGATTTTAACGGCGAAGCCTCGTCCGCCGACCCATTTTTTGGCGAACTCCTCGCTATAAGCCTCTTTTTTAGTGCTTTTTGTGGTGAGGTTGACGCGGAGAATATTGCCGGTCCAGCCGTACACTGTGACACCTCCGTGAGGGCAAAAATTTAAGATATCATTACTTCATATTGGATACCACACGCCTTGATTTTAGTCAATCGACTAGCCTTGACTTTGACCCCGTGAAGATAATAGTGTAGAGAATGTCTCCCATGACAGACGGACAGTCATTCACCGAAAAGATCAAACACACGCTCATCGGAAAACCGCGGAGCATCAAGGACCCAAGACTATTCCATAAGCTGGCCCTGATTCCAATCCTGGCCTGGATCGGTTTGGGCGCAGATGGGCTGTCCTCGTCCTCCTACGGTCCCGAGGAAGCGTTCAAGACTCTCGGCCAACACACATATCTGGCGATCTTTCTGGCCATCGCGACGGCTACGACGGTCCTTATCATTTCTTTCGCCTATACCAAGATCATCGAATATTTTCCTTCGGGCGGCGGCGGATATATCGTAGCGACGCATACATTGGGCGTAAAAGCCGGAGTCGTTTCCGGTGCGGCGCTCCTTGTCGACTACATGCTGACCATCACCGTCTCGATCGTGAGCTGCGGCGCCGCCATCTTCAGTTTTTTCCCGGCCTCGGCTCAGCAATATAAGATCCCGTTCGATATTTGCGCCATCATCCTTCTCGTCATCTTGAATCTCCGGGGCGTTAAAGAGTCCGTGTCGCTGCTCGCCCCTATTTTCATCATCTTCGTGATCACCCATATCTTACTGATCGGATACGGCATCCTCTCTCACATTCCCCAGATCGGGCCCGTCTCCCATCAGATCGGCGCAGATTTCAAGGCTGGGTTGGCTGTCCTCGGTGGAGGCGGAATGCTGTTGCTTTTTCTGAAGGCATTCTCCATGGGAGGGGGGACATATACGGGAATTGAGGCCGTTTCCAACGGCCTTCAGATCCTTCGGGAGCCGAGAGTGCATAACGGGAAACGGACCATGATCTATCTTGCCACATCTCTTGCCGTCACGGCCGGCGGCATCCTGGTCTGCTACCTGTTGCTTAAAGTCCAACCGATCGAGGGTCAGACCCTGAACGCCGTCCTTGCCGGAAAAGTCTTCGGAGGATGGAAGATCGGACGAGCGCTCGCTCTCATCACGATCTTCTCGGAAGGGGCCCTTCTTCTCGTCGCGGCCCAGACCGGATTTGTCGATGGTCCCCGGGTCATGGCCAATATGGCCGTGGATTACTGGTTCCCTCATCGCTTCGCATCCCTGTCCGACCGCTTCTCGATCCAAAACGGAGTGATCCTCATGGGCGGCGCGGCGATCCTCCTTCTTCTTTATTCCCATGGCAACATCACGACGCTGATCGTCATGTATTCCATCAATGTCTTTTTGACGTTTTCTCTGTCCCAGCTCGGCATGTCGCGTTTTTTCATCAAAAACCGGGCCAAAGAGAAGAAATGGAAAAAGTATCTTCCCGTCCATATCGTCGGCCTGGCCCTCTGCCTGACGGTCCTCGTCATCACCTCGATCGAAAAGTTCGCCATGGGCGGTTGGCTGACATTCGTCATCACCTCGATTGTCATCTTCCTTTGCTTCATGACGCGCGCGCATTACAACAAGGTCCGCGGCGGCGTCCGGGAACTGGACGACTTGCTCTTGAACCTGCCGACCAAGGGACCCGTCAACACGATGCCGGTGGACCCGAAAGCCATGACCGCCATTCAGCTCGTCAACGGCTACAACGGCTTCGGCGTGCACACCTTCCTGTCCATCCTCGCCAGCTTCCCAGATATGTATAAGAATTTTATTTTTGTGTCTGTTGCCGAAGTGGATGTCGGCTCGTTCAAAGGTTCGGACGCGGTCTCCTGCATGGAGGGTTCGGTCTGCGATTTTCTCCGGAAATACGTCGAGCTGGCCCGCAAACTCGGGTTTGCCGCGGATTTCAAATATGACCTGGGGACGGACATCGTCAAAACGGCGAGCAGCCTCGTGGAATCCGTCGCCAAGAAGTTCCCAAAATCCATGGTTTTCGCCGGCCAGTCCGTATTTCGGCAATCCGGCCTCATCCACAGGTTGATGCACAACGAAACGGCCTTCGCCATCCAGCAGCAGCTCCGCTGGAAGGGAATTACGACGGTCATCCTGCCCATCCGGATCAACATCTGATCGGGGACACAATACTCGTTTCCCCATTTTTGCTTTTCTTTTTTGTCTGCTAATAAATCTGAATTATTCATGAATGACGTTATCTCTCTCGGTTGTGAATTTGCAGATGGATGCCGAATTCGGGGACATGACCCAAATTCTCCGGAATTTGGGATCGTGTCCCCCTCTTGAATTCGGCATCCGTCTGCGGATTCTCTTCTCGAGGAAACGACGCAATTATTGAATAATTCAGATAAATTAATTTTGATAAAAATAGGGAAAAGGGTATTGTGTTCCTCTGCAATTCAAGAGTGATCGACGGTCAGCTTGAACTTGCCTTGACAGGACCATTTTTGCTAATATTATCAGCCGAACGAGGTTATAAATTACCTAGAAAACGCAGAGTTTTCCTTTCGGCAATCCATCCCACCAGGTGTAGGAGAATACGACTGGATAGGCGACAAGTGTAAACAAGAACCGATATGAGCGAAGAACAGACACTGACGGATAAGATCAAGCAGACGCTGATCGGCAGGCCGCGGAATATCAAAGACCCGAAGCTTTTCCATAAGCTGGCTCTCATTCCCGTCCTCGCCTGGATCGGGCTCGGCGCGGACGGGCTGTCCTCGGCCTCATATGGGCCGGAGGCGGCATTCAGGGCCCTGGGGAAGCACACCTATTTGGCCGTCTTCTTGGGCCTGGCAACGGCGCTGACGGTCTTCATTATTTCCTATGCTTATTCCCGGATCATCGAATATTTCCCTTCGGGCGGAGGCGGCTACATTGTTGCGACCCATACGCTGGGCGAAAGGGCCGGGGTGATATCCGGTTCCGCCCTCCTCGTCGATTATATGCTGACGATCACAGTTTCGATCGTTTCGTGCGGAGATGCCGTTTTCAGCTTTTTTCCGACCTCCTATCAGGCCTATAAAGTCCCGTTCGAAGTCTGTGCCATCATCTTCCTCGTAGTCATCAACCTGCGCGGCATTCGGGAATCCGTCACTATACTGGCGCCGATTTTTATCACGTTCGTCATCACCCACGTCTTCCTCATCGGCTATGGCATCATTTCCCATATCCCTCAGATCGCCCCGGTTGTCCACACCGTTCAGACGGGTTTTAAGAGCGGCCTGACGACGCTCGGTGCGGGCGGCATGCTCCTTCTTTTCCTTCGGGCTTTTTCTCTGGGAGGCGGCACCTATACGGGAATCGAAGCCGTCTCCAATGGGCTCCAGATCATGCGGGAGCCTCGGGTCCACAACGGAAAGCGGACGATGGTCTATTTAGCCGTGTCTCTCGCCGTGACCGCGGGAGGGATCTTAGTCTGCTATCTCCTTTTTAACGTCGAGCCCGTCGAAGGCCGGACCCTCAACGCGGTCCTGGCCAGCCGGCTCTTCGGCAAATGGAGTTTCGGCCCGATTCTGGCTTTGATCACGATCTTCTCCGAAGGCGCCCTGCTCCTGGTCGCCGCGCAAACCGGCTTCGTGGACGGGCCGCGGGTCATGGCCAATATGGCCGTGGATTACTGGTTTCCTCACCGATTCGCCTCGTTGTCCGACCGGTTCACCATCCAGAACGGCGTCCTTTTGATGGGAGGCGCCGCAGTTCTCCTTCTCCTTTATTCCCACGGAAATATCGAAACGCTCGTCGTTATGTATTCGATCAATGTCTTCCTGACGTTCTCGTTGTCCGAGCTCGGCATGTCCCGGTTCTTCATTAAAAACCGCAAGACAGAGCCCCATTGGAAAAAGCATCTTCCCGTCCACCTGACGGGTTTGACGTTGTGCCTGACGATCCTGATTATCACGTCTCTCGAGAAATTCGCGGTCGGCGGCTGGCTGACCTTATTGATTACCTCGGCCGTGATCGTCCTCTGTTATCTGACGCGCGGGCATTACAACAAGGTCCGCGGCGGCGTCCGGGAGATGGACGACTTGCTCTTGAACCTGCCCACCAAGGGGCCTGTCAACACCAAGCCCGTGGACCCGAAAGCCACAACAGCCATTCAGCTCGTCAATGGCTATAACGGGTTCGGCGTCCACACGTTGCTTTCCATCATTCGCAGTTTCCATGGGCTTTACAAGAACTTCATCTTCGTCTCCGTGGCCGAGGTGGACGTCGGCTCGTTCAAAGGGTCGGATGCGGTGTCCAGCCTCGAGAC
>JALHTW010000281.1 GCA_022866045.1 Candidatus Aminicenantota bacterium
AAAATCAGCGCCGAGGACCTTTTCCCGCTGGATTTCATGAAAGAGATCAAGGATGTTTCGGTCTCGTTGAAATCGGAGGGCAAGATCGTCTCCGACCCGTACGAAAAGACCATGGCCTCTCTGCCGCTCGAAACACAGCAGGATGTGACTTTCCAGCTCCTCAAGGATGTCGAAAACCTCGATGTCAACGTTTTCTATTCCGGCAAGAACGAGGCGACCTCAGTCTATCTCCAAAAAGGCGTGAGCGCCAACATCGTGACCATGAATTCGGCCCAGTTCTCCCAGGAAGCCGACCTGGAAAGCCAGGCGACCTATGACCTCTCGCTCGAAAAATTCAGCGGCGAGGCCAATGTCTTCAAGCTCGAAGTCGTCAACCTCCCCCATCAGATCAATTACGAATTCAGCGATCCCCAGACCCAGGCCCGGCTCTCGCAGATCAAGTTCACCGAGGGCGTCACAAATATGAAGCTTTCGCTCAAGCTCTACCTCCCGAAAAACGCGGACGCGCAGGTCGTGATCGACAAGCCCATTGAATTCTACGCTCTGACGCTTGATGTGGACCAGGCAACGAAGCTCCAGGATCTGATGACAAAGAAACCCCGAATCGACACCAAAGACATCGATACCATGAAAGCGGGGAGCGTCCGGCTCGTGCTCGTCCCAAGAGGCGTGGGCAAGATCGAGGTCCAGGCGGTCAATCTTTATCACGAGATCAGGGTCGGCGAGAACGTGAACATGGAGGTCCGGGTCAAGAATGCCGGAACCCGCAAATTGAACAACATCCGCGTTTATTCCGACCTTCCTTTGAACTGGCGCTCGGAGATCCAGCCGGAGCTGATCGCCTCCCTCGAACAAGACAATGAAATCGTTGTTACCATCAAATTCCTGCCGCCGGCAGACGTGGCGGTCGGCGATTATGAACCGAAAATCAAGACCGAGTGCAGCGCCGATAACCGAAACGTAGAGTCCGAAGACAAGATCGTCCGCATCCATGTCGCGTCAAAAACGAACGTCCTGGGCATCAGCCTGCTGGTGCTGCTGCTCGTCGGGCTGCTCGTGGGCATCGTTGTCTTCGGCATCAAGCTGACACGAAGATGAACTTAGAGATAGAGGCTGTTAAAAAGGAGGACTCCATGGCAAAGCAAAATCCGATACTCAAGGCCGACGATCTCTCCAAACGCTACGAGGACGGCGTATTAGCTGTGGACCATCTAAACCTAGGTATTCGGCCGGGAGAGGTCTACTGCCTATTGGGCGCTAACGGCGCCGGGAAAACGACGACCATCAACCTTTTTCTGAACTTCATCCCGCCGACGACCGGCACGTGTTACATCAAAGAGATCGACGTCACCAAGGACCCGCTCGAAGCCAAGAAATATGTATCCTTTGTGTCTGAAAACGTCATGCTCTACGGCAATTTCACCGCCCGCCAAAACCTCGAGTTCTTCGCCAAGCTGGGCGGCAAGACAAACCTGACCAAGGAACAATATTATCAGGTCATGCGCCGTGTCTCCCTCCAGGAGAAGGCGTTCGAGCAGAGGGTCAAGACCTATTCTAAAGGCATGCGCCAGAAGCTCGGGATCTCGATCGCCATCATCAAAGACGCGCCAGCGGTTTTGCTGGATGAGCCGACCGCAGGATTAGACCCTAAAGCAGCCGAGGAGTTTTTAGAGATCCTGACCGAGCTGAAGAACGAGGGCAAAGCCATTCTCATGTCGACCCACGACATCTTCCGGGCTAAGGAGATCGGCGACCGTGTCGGGATCATGAAAGAGGGCCGGCTGGTCATGGAACGGACGCGCGAAGAGCTCCAGTATGAGGACCTGGTCAAGATCTATATCGACTACATGAAATCAGAGCCGCTGACAGCCTAAGGAGGACCGCATGCCAAAGAGAACGCCCGCCCTGTTATGGACCATCGTCAAAAAGGAAATCGTCGCCAACCTCCTCAGCTATAAATTTTTCATCGCCATTCTCCTGACGACCCTTCTCCTGTTCACCAGCTTTTTTGTCCTCTACAAGGACTATAAGGGGCGGCTCGCCGATTATGAGCTTGTCCGGGCCAAGCCCGGCGAGCCGATTGCCGTCCTTCCGCCGAACCCGCTGTCCATTTTCGCCAAAGGCTTGGACGAAGCCATGGCCCGGTCCTTCGAGATCAGCCGGATCGGCATCGACGTCTTTGCCGGCCAGAAATCCGGCAACACTATTTTTGCCTTTTTCCCAACGCCCGATTTTGTTTACATCGTCAAGGTCGTCCTATCGCTCGTCGCCATCCTCTTCGGGTTCGATCAGATCAGCCGGGAGAAGGAGAGCGGCGTCTTGCGGTTGATGCTCTCGAATTCCGTTTCGAGGGCTAAGATCCTGGCCGGGAAATGGTTAGGGAATTTCTTTAGCCTGTCTGCGCCTTTTCTCCTGGTCACGCTTCTTGGATTCGCCTTGATGAACCTAGACTCCGGAGTCGGCTTCTCCGCATCGAGCACCGGCCGGTTTTTCCTTCTGATCCTGACTGCGCTCGTTTATATCGCCCTCTTTCTAAGCTTGGGGATTTTTGTTTCGGCGCTCACCCGAAGGGCCGCATCGTCGCTCGTCATCCTTCTTTTGATCTGGGCTGTGACCGTCTTCGTCGTGCCCAACCTGGGCACGCTCGTAGCT
>JALHTW010000282.1 GCA_022866045.1 Candidatus Aminicenantota bacterium
GTCCGGGTGGGCCAGGCGGCGCGCGATTTCAAGACGGACGACGAGGCGTTCAAGAAATTGCTCGAATCGAAAAAATAGAATCAGCCGACGCGTTTCAGCACGGTTTCTGATTCTAGGCTTCTTATTTTTAAGAAAGCCCATAAAGTCGGCAGATTCGAGTGGAGTAGCCGCCTCTTAACCGCGGATTGTAGGTTCGAGTCCTAGACGGGTCAGTCTTTATCTTAGACATTTATCGATTCGATTGCCTCTACTCTATTCTTAAACGCAAGGTCTTAAAATCCCTCGCTCCGTAAGGGGTGTGCGGGTTCGATTCCTGTCAAAAAGTTGACCCTCGTGGAGTTTTGTAGGATAATCTCCAAAAGGAATTAGAATGTCGTTCACGGCCGTTTTTCAAAAAGTCTCGCAGGGCTATATCGGCTTTGTCGAGGAACTGCCCGGCGCGAATACCCAAGGATCTACATTGAAGGAAGCCCGCGAAAACTTGAAAGAAGCAATTCGCCTTATCTTGGAGGCTAATAGGCTTCTTTCGGAACAAGAGATCGCTGGAAAAGACGTGTTGCGCGAAAAGATCGAAATCTCTTTATAATGAAGAGAAAAGTGCTTCTCAAGCACTTGAAGAAGTGCGGTTGTCTCTTATTAAGAGAAGGCGCGAATCACAGCGTCTTTTTCAATGAAACCAAAAAAAAGCTCTCGACAGTGCCACGCCATAAGGAGATCAACGATATCCTAGCAAGAAAAATCTGCAAGGATCTTGAAATCGATCTTCCATAGTTTTTAGAACAAAGGGCCTATAGCAAATAAGCCTCCACCTCTTTGCCCCAATGATAGGAGCGAATGCTTTGCTTCAGCTTATAAAAAGAAACGATTCGGCAAGACTTTTTTAGTCTGCAGTTTTTGTCAGAGCTAGCAAAGAGGATATAAGAAAAAGATGTTAAAGATTAAATTGCAAAGAACATGCCCGCTAGGTAAAAATGCTCTAGCCTGAATTATTCATAAATTGCGTCGTTTTCTCGAGAAGAGAATTCGCAGATGGCGCCGAATTCAAGACGAGGGGGACACCATCCCAAATTCCGGAGAATTCGGGTCATGTCCTCGAATTCGGCGTCCGTCTGCAAATTCAGGACCGGGAGAGATAACGTAATTCATGAATAATTCAGACTGGAGACAGTATAAGATGCTTAAATTTTGAATTCGTCCGTCCAACGGAGAATTTTGTAATCGGGGTCGAAGAGAACGGCGTCGGGCTTGAATGGAAGAACGAAGGAAAAGCCCGTTTCCTCCGCCCTGATCTCGACGACCTTGGTTTCGCGGGCGCCGTCCTTGACGAAAACGATCTCCGCGGCGGCCCGGTAGACGTCCCGAACCTGCCGGATTCGGCCTTTCACCACCCAGTTCGCGCCCTGGGCCTCGGCGGTGGTGGACAGGACGAACTCCGGCGCGCCCTTGCGGAAGAACCATTGGTCAAAAAACCATTCGAGGTCCCGGCCGGCGGCTTTTTCGAACTCCCCGCGCAAGTCGGCCAAGGTCATGGTTTTCCAGGCGAAGCGGGCCAGGTCGCCGCGCAATCCCGCCCGGAAGGCCTCCCCGCCGATGAGGTCGCGGAGCATCACGAAAACGAAACAGCCTTTGCTGTTGGCCAGCATGTGGAGGGTATTCGTTTTTGTTTTTGACGGGATCCCGAGTTCCAGGTCTTCGCCTCGGAGAAGAAGGCCGAGAAGCGTCCGGTCCGAGGCCGCGGGAGATTGCAGAGCGTGAAAATAGGATCGGGCGGAATGGATCAAAAGCAACTCCGGAGCGCCGTTTTTCAGGATGGTTCGGAAAGTTGTTTCCCCCAAGGCCTGTTCGAGGTAGAGGGCCATCGACAATTGGGCCAGCCCTTCGTCGATGACCGGACCCTCGGCGCCATGGACGAAGTTGCCCCACCAGAGATGGCCGATCTCGTGGCCGAAGACGGGGAGGTAGAAGAACCGGTCCGGCATCGCGCCCGGAATATAGAACGTGATGCCTTCGTAACTCCCGCCTCCGGCGTTCCCCAACAGTTCCTGCGGGAGTTCGATCACCGAATATCCGTCGTAGGGAAAAAAGCCGTAGAGGTCTTTAAAAAAGCGGACGATCTTGCCGCAGTTTTCCAGATAATATTCGGCTTTTTCCGGACCTCCCCCAAGCAGAAAGACCCCGACATCCAAGCCCTCGATGTTCCTTCGGAGAGAACGGAACGGAGCGGCGGCGAAACAATACTCGACCGGAGAGGCGATGTCGAAATCATATTGTTTGCCCGACGGGAGAATCTTCTCGGCCGTCAATTTTCCGACGCTGGCCACGGTCCAATTTTCGGGGACGAAATACGAAATCTTTCCTTTCGAACGGCGGGCCGGTCCCGACATTTCCGGATACCATCGGCCGGGGTACAAAGCATAAGAGATATCGGGGCCGATCCAGGCGTTGAAAAAATTAAGCTCCGGAACCCGTTCTGAGAACGAACCTTGATAACGGATGCGGACAATGTCATTCTCCGTTTCGGAAAAGCGTTTGCCGCGACGGACGGTCAGGTTTCCGCCGTTTCGATCGTAATCCAGGGGACGGCCCGTCCCGTCGGTGACGGTGAGCACGACGAGCTCATGGTTGAGTTCAAGCGAGACCTCTTCAGCGCCGGACCCGAGGCTCGCCAATCGAAGCCGGGCGTCTCCCCGCAGTTGTCCATGGCCCGGATCTATTTCGATTTTCAAATCCGTGAATTCCATCCGCCACGCAGCCGGCCGCTCTTGAACGGGGCCGGCCGCGGCCGGAACGAGAGAAAGGAGGATGACAAGGGAACGGACGAAGCCGAAGGAGGAGATACTCCAGGCGAGCCGCATTTCCTATTTCCCGGACTTGCTGATTTTCCGGATCGCTTCGGGCAGGGCAAATGTGCCCTCCGGGATATCCGCGTTGTATTCGACGCTTTTAAATGTCAGAGTCATCTCCCGGCCGAGTTCCCGCCTGATCTGGATATAGGGAAACAAGGTCCCGCCGACACTCCTGTAATCGCTCAGAATGATCTCTTGGAGGCTTTGTCCGATCGTCGTTTCCATCGGATATTCGATTTTGACGAGAAGCCCCGAGGCTTGGTCGAAATAGTACGTTACGAGGTAGTCATCGAGAGAGACGGCCGTGACCTTGAAGGCTGGTCTTTCTTCGACGGTTTCGAGGCCCGCACACTCGACCTTTTTGAAAACCTCCCGCCAGCGCATCGGAAGATCCAGGCTGTAAAGAAATTGAAATCTCTTCTTTTCCAGGCCTTCCTTGATTTGAGGGCCTGACACGGGGTTGATTTCCCAGACGGTCCGGCCGTCCGAACCGAATTCGATATTGCCGATGCCTTTGGCAAAGGGCCCGCGCAGACTGGTTCCGTAGACATCAACCTTTTCATAATAAAGCTGGCGGGCAAGCTCATCCTTATAACTGCGCGGGTTCTTGTCA
>JALHTW010000283.1 GCA_022866045.1 Candidatus Aminicenantota bacterium
CCCATCTTGTCTTAAAATAGGGGTGACACCATCCATGTCTGTCCCGACCTGTCATCCCTTCAAGGCCGTCGAATTCCTTCTCGCCAGAGGAAGCCTGCCGGTTCTCTACTGGCTGAAGAAAGATATCCTGGGCGTGCCGGCGGACAGAGACCAAAAGAATTTGGGCAAGTTCGGCGCCCGGGTCAGGATCCTGGAGAGCCAGAGGCCGGATGGGAGTTGGATAAAAGACGTTTCCGCCGGATCCTCTCAAGACGAAAGAACGGATCTTCTGGCTGAGACGCTGAAAAATGTTTCCCGGCTCTATGATTATGGCTGCACAAGGGATGACATCCAGGTCAAAAAATCTGCCTGGTATCTGTTTTCATCACAGACCAAAGAGGGGGATTTCCGGGCGACATCATGGTCTGAATACACGCCGGGATTTCACGCCCTGACGCTTGAGATCTTGTGCCGGCTCGGACTGGGCAAGGACGAGCGGGTCCAGACAGGATTCCACTGGCTCATGCTTCACAGGCAGAAAGACGGCGGGTGGGCGATCCCTTGCCGAACCATCAGCAAGAAAGAGATCGAAAAGCGGCACCTGGATCGAGCGAAAAATTCGGCGCGGCCTTTCCAGCCTGATAAGTCGAAGCCGTTTTCCCATTTCATCACGGGACTTGTGCTCCGGGCTCTGACCGAATCCCCCCCATGGAGGGGAAGCCGGCAATGCCGTAAGGCAGCCGAGCTCGTCCTCGGCCGGTTCTTTAAAGATGATCGATATGAGGACCGGAGATCGGCCGCCCGCTGGGAGGAATTGAGCTATCCCTTCTGGTCGACGAACATCCTCAGCAGCCTGGACGCGCTCGCCAAGGCGGGATTTGGCGCGGATGAGCCGAAGATTGGGCGGGGTTTGGATTGGCTCCTGGGACAGCAGAACAGTCAGGGATTTTGGGAATCCCGGGCCAACAACGCCGCTTTCGAAGACCATTTGTGGCTGACCTTGGCCGTATTGCGCGTTTTGAAAAGGTTTGGTCTCCTGGCGCTGTGAGAACTTTCGTGAAATATCATCTTGGGCTCGGCAGTAATCTGGGGAATCCGGAAAGAAATCTAAAAACAGCTCATATTTGGCTGAAGAGGATGGACCTTAAGATCCTGGCGAGATCAGCGTTTTACCGGACCGAGCCCGTGGGTTTTGCCGACCAGCCCTGGTTTTTCAATCAGGCCGTCGAAATAGAAACGGCCCTCTCTCCCTGGGAGCTTCTCGAGGCGGTTAAATGGATCGAGAGGAAAATGAAGCGCCGGCCGGCTGCTCCGAACTGCCCGCGAATCGTCGATATCGATATTTTGCTCGCGGAAGACACCGTCATTCAGACAAAAAACCTGACGATCCCTCATCCGCGCCTGGCAGAAAGAAATTTCGTGCTCGTCCCGCTGGCCGAGATCGCGCCCGATGTCGTCCATCCGGTTTTGAAAAAAACGATTAAGCACTTGCTCAAGCGATCCAAGGACCGTTCGCAAGTGAAAATCGTCTTATGACAGACATGTGTTACTCATACAAACGCAATAAATAAAGTGACAGTGTATGGGCGGCGCCCAGGCCGCCCTCAGGCCCCCGTAGCGGAGGGGGGCCCGGGGGCTACGGGCGGCCTGGGCGCCGCCCGAACGGGGATGTCATTTTAATTAATGTGTTGATGTTAGATTTGACACGCAGCCGGCTTTTTCGACGATGACTAAAAAAAGCTTTTCTGTTTATTTCGCCGCGCCGTAGAATATCGCATTGAACAGCAATTTGAACGTGCCGCGGGGCTGGCCGCGGAACTGGATGGGGATCCCAAGGAGGATGAGTTTGCCTTTTTCAAAAGGCACGTCCAAGATCGCCGATTTCTGTTGAATGAGCTTCTCGCCGTGGATCCAGCCGCTCATCAACAAATTCTCTCCCGCGTATTTCGCTACGCTCTTGGCCTCTTTCTTCGAGCCGTAGGACGGAACGATGTCGAAGGCGCAACTGTCGGAGAAAACGACCGGGCTTTCCTTAGTCATGCCGTAGGCCAAGGGGTGGGTTGTATCGAATTCGAGCCGCAGGATCGAGCCTGAACAGAGGAAATCCTGGGATTTGACGTTCTTGAGGACATTCCTGGCCGGCGCACCAAAGTCGCTCACGGCCATCTCCGAGATCGAGTTCATGAAAATGATTGCGCCGCCCCCCTCGGCGAACTGTTTCAGGTTCCGAAGGCCGTTCGGAGTGATCCCGCCGATGAAATTAGCCGGCATCGTGCCCTTCATGTAGCCGTTGACAACGCTCTCCGGGCTTCCGTAATCGGGCATGATGAGGACATCGTACTTTTCGCTAAGGCTTCCGGCCCGGATGTCGGCGTCATGCAGGATTGCGTATTCGAATTCGTGCTGGTCGAGAACGAACCGGGTCCATCCTTCTTCAGCGCTCGAGAGCCAGGCCTGGTAGATGGCGAGGCGCGGTTTTTTCAGCTCATAAGTTTCGACCTTGAGATTATCGGCGATGCCAGTGATCCTGATGTTCAGATCTTTTGCCAGCTTGTCCATAACCGCCGGGGCGATGCTTGAGGCGTGGACGATAATCGTGCCTTCGGGCCAGGTTATATTCTGGGCGGTGAATGGTTTTTTCGCCCAGGACGCCTTGCCGCCCGCTTTGAAGATCCGATTCAGCGCTGTCGTGCTCGCGTTTTCCGCGGGACTCAAGAGATAAGCCGATGATGCCCGCCCCCTGATTTCTCCGGTGCCAGTCTTGACCTCTTTCTGGGGGGTCATTTTGACATTGACCGGCGTATTGGCCGGAAGCGCCTTCAATCCGAATTGATAGGGAAGAGTCCAACCCATCATGTCGTAGGCCTCGAAAGGCGCTCCCTCGAATTTTTGGGATGAGACAAGTCCCTGCCAAAGATCGGGATATTTCCGCATGTCCGGATAGCGCTGCTCTTCGAAGACGTTCTTAACGAAGAGGGCGAACGGCTGGGACATAGGAACGATAAAGGTCCCCGGTGGATAGGTGATGCCGTCACAGGCGAACGCTTCCTCGGCTTTATAGACATCGACGCCGAGCAGGATCATCCGGTCGAGAAGAAGGGAGAGGTTTCCAGGGTCGCTTTGCTGGGCGGGAAAGATCCAGGCATAGGGCGGTTCTTTCTTGAATTTGGCGATAATGTCAGCCCCCATTCTGTACTTATTGAAAAGCAGCTCTTCTCGATATTTGGAGGCGATGTCGAGCACGGCTTTGGAAGCGGTCAGACAATAATCCACGGCGTCTTTAAGCCGCCACCAGCCGCCCTTCCAGGGACTTGGATAGAACGCCGACATCGTCAGATCCTGGTACGCCTGAGGAAACTCGCGGAGAGTGTAAAAATGGGGTGTGGCGTAGCGGTAGAGCGCCGTTTCGGTCAGGATCGAGATGATATTGTGGGAATCGACGACCTGGGTGACGTAGCCGGGATACCATGTGTCAAAGACGATTCGTGAGATGGCGCCCTCTTTTCCCTCTTCGTCGAACGCAGCGCCCATGGCCGAACCGATGATGTTTTGCCAGCGGACGACGAGCGGATGGACGTTGGGGTTGGTGGGCTCGGAGTTGGGCGGTGTCCAGATACGGGCGGGAAACGGCGCAGTCTGGTGGTGGTTGTAGAGGATGACCGGATAATATTCCTGGTTCACGAGCCGGGTGATGTTCTGCGTCTCGATGAGATTGGCAATATAGGAATCGCGGTTGTTATCGTGGCCGGCGTATTTATGGTAGAGGTAGGGCATGGGCGAGACTTCAAAGGGTGTACCGATATTGGGATGATACCACTCGGCCAGGAGATTCATTCCGTCAGGATTGGCGAAGACAAGGACGAGGATAACGTCGTTGAGGATGCGGAGGGTCTTAGCGTCCTGGGCCGTTGCCAAGTCATACGCCAGCTGGATGTTGTGCTGGGCCGGGGCACATTCGGAAGCATGCAGTCCGCCGTCGATATAGACGATGGCTCGGCCTTCCTGGGCCAGCTTTTTGGCTTCGGCGGATGATGTCTTGGCCAGCGAGAGCGTGCGCGCGGTCTGCTTGTATTTGTCGAGCGCAGCCAGGTTTTGCGGAGCGCTGATGACCGCGTAGGTCATCGTCTGTCCCATCGAGGTTTTCCCCGCGTCGAAGAGCCTGATGCGGTC
Source organism: Candidatus Aminicenantota bacterium (assembly GCA_022866045.1). Lineage (GTDB taxonomy): Bacteria > Acidobacteriota > Aminicenantia > Aminicenantales > UBA4085 > JALHTW01. Next base: position 4,150 of record JALHTW010000283.1, read on the forward strand.
CGAGCTTTGGGCGAGTCTCTTGAAATAGTCGATGGCCTGGGTGAACGTGGCCAGGTGATAGTCCTCGCCGATCTTGAACCCGAGGACCTCCTCGGGCTTAGGCACGGATTGGCCGAAGGCCGTTGGGCAAACGGAGATGGCAAGAAGCAGGACCAGGGCGGCACGGTTCGTTTTCAAGAGTTTCATAAGACCTCCTTTAAAACAGATTCATTCGCATAACAAGCATCTCACTCCCCCAACTCCCTCGATTAAAATGGGGGATATCTATGGCCTTCTGTTCCCCTCAGTCTAAAGGGGGAGAAGGGGGATTATTTCCGCAAAAGCTAAAAAGCATTCTTAATTTGTCTGATGATCGGCCGTCCTCTAGCCTCAATCAAAACGGAAATGACGTCAAACCGGCAGGGGATCTCGCCGAGGCGGCTCTTAACGAGATATCCCTGGGCGATCTTCCGGATCTGATCCTGTTTGGCGGTCGTCACGGATTCCTCGGGAAAGCCGAAGCCGCAGCCTGTCCGGGTTTTGACCTCGGCGAAGACGAGTGTCTTTCGGTCGTAGGCGATGATGTCGATCTCGCCTCTGAACAGGCGAAAGCCCCGGGCCACAACGCGATACCGCTTTTTTTCGAGGAACCGGACGACGGCATCTTCACCCAGCCTCCCCAGCTTCACCCGCGTTTTTCGAGGATCTTCCATCGCACGCCGTCTTTTGTGTCTTCGAGAACGATCCCGGACTCAAGGAGCTCTTCTCTGATCTCGTCGGCCCGCTTGAAATTCCTGTCTTTGCGGGCTTGTTCCCGCTCCTGGATCTTGCGCCGCAGTTCGTCCGCGAGATCCATGTCTTTCTTCGAAGGCAGGAGCGCGAACACCCGGTCCAAAAAATAGACGAAGGAAACCGTGTCCTTTGCGTCATCCGCACAGATCTTTCCGTCTTTGATCAGGACATTGGTCTTTTTGATGAGCTCAAAGAGGGCGGTCAACGCAATCGATATGTTGAGGTCGTCGCTCAGCCCTTCGACGAATCGATCATTCGTTTCTTCGAGGAGTTTTTGGGAATCTGAATTTTTGCCGGATGGAAAGGCGCGATGTTCAAGTTCATAGAGGAAATCTTTGATCCTCTGCCATGCCGCCTCCGCCTGCTCCAGGGCTTCGAAGGTAAAGTTCAGCACTTTGCGGTAGTGCGTGGACAGAAGGAGAAAACGGAGGGCCATGGGCTTAACCTGCCTCTTTTGGACCAGGTCCCGCAGGGTGAAATAA
>JALHTW010000284.1 GCA_022866045.1 Candidatus Aminicenantota bacterium
AGATTCAGGTGGGGTCCAGTCGCGGCTCGACTTTCCGGCGCCCCGGAAAAAGAACTACTTACATTTTTGAATTAAGTGTTGTCTCCCCGAAATTCATTCTGATAAAATGAAATAGTGGGAGGGAAAAATCATATGAAAAAAAATGGCCATCAACTTGAACATCCTCAGGAAGAGCCCTTGTCCGGGGGCTTGCCGCGCAGAGATTTCGTCAAATACCTGCTGGCGGGCTCGGCGTTTTCGGTTGCCGCGCTTAACAAGCTGAATGCCGGCATCTATCAAAGCATCACCTCGCTGAATCAGAAGTACATCGAAGACATTTCTCCGGACGGCGCTTACTGGGACGAGGTCCGCAAGCTTTTTCTCTTCGAGGGCCAGCTGATCATGATGAACAACGGGACCGTCGGTCCCATGCCCAAGCCCGTCTTCAACACCCTGATGAAATATTTCAAGGTCCAGGTCCAAAATCCCTATGATGTCTATAATTTCCTGCCAGGCGGGAAAGAGGGTGTCCGGGACAAGCTGGCCCAGTTCATTCATGCCGCTTCGGACGAAGTCTCCCTGACCAGCAACACGACCGAAGGGCTCAATTTCGTCATCAACGGGCTGGATCTCAAGGAGGGTGATGAAGTCTTGATCTCGAATCTTGAGCACCCGAGCGCCTTGGGGCCCTGGAAGCTCAAGTCCAAGCGCTGCGGCGTCATCGTCAAGGAAGTGAAGCTGAGTTTGCCGCATAAGGGAGTGGAGGAGATCGTCGGCGCCTTCGCTGCCGCGATCACGCCGAAGACCAAGATCATCAGCGTCGGACACACGGTTTTCATCACGGGGCTCATGACGCCGATCAAAGAATTGAGCAAGATGGCCCATGAAAAGGGGGTCCTTGTCCTTGCCGACAGCGCTCACGGCCTGGGGATGCTCAGCTTGAACATGAAAGAAATGGGCATGGATTTCTTCGCCTCGAGCCCCTACAAATGGCTCGGTGCGCCAACGGGGATCGGGCTTCTCTTCGTCCGGAAGGAAGCCCAAGACAAGCTCTGGCCGACGGTCGTCGCATCGGGCTGGGATACGACGGTTGGGGCGAGCAAATACGATCCCGCGGGACAGCGGGCCGACGCGATGGTCTATGCCCTGGGCGAAGCCATCGATTTTATTAACCACATCGGCAAAGACCGCGTCGAACGGCGGATCAAAGCCCTGGCCGCTTATTTGAAACAGGGATTGAGCAAGATCCCGGGAGTCAAGATTAACACGCCCACGGATCCCTATCTCAGCGCGGGCTTGACCGCCTTTTCGGTGGATGGCATCGAATGTTCGAAGATCGTGGATTATGTCCGGGAAAAATATAACCTGGTCGTAAGAACGATCGGCAGCCGCGACGCCGGGACGCTGGCGGTCCGGGTCTCGACGCCCCTTTATATTTCCACGAAAGAGATCGACATGTTGGTGGAAGGGGTCAATGCCCTCGTCAAGCACAAGGTGTGATGTAAAGCCAATTTACACCTTGATAAAAATCTTAAGAATGTTGTCCGGATTTCCAGCCTGATGACTGGCGTCCGATCGGATTTTCACTTGGCATAAAAAATGCAGTCTTCATTAATCAGAGACTCTTAAAACTCTCTTCCTTTCAGTAGGGAGGCGAGACGCATGAGGCCAAACCCTCTTTTGAATCGCCTCCCTTTTTTATTTTCAGGGTGAACCTCTGCATCCGACATTTTTGCTGTGCGGTAATGCCGGATCTTCCGGATGGGCGGGTTTGATCCAAAATTTCATTTGACAAGACGCAACCTATAAAATATATTCCTATACGTACACTATATATTAATCATAAATATAAGTAGACGTATAGGTGTAAAATGGAGAAAAACGTTTTCACCCGGGAAGAATTTCTCCGTGGGGCGGGGATCTCCGGGGAGGCGCTCGTCGAATGGATGAAATGGAAACTGGTCCGTCCGTCCGGCTTCACCGAGGACCAGAGGCCTCTTTTTCCCGCGAACGCCTTGGCGAGGGTGGTCCACATCCAGAAGCTGACCGAATTGGGCTATGGCTTTGAAGAGATCCAGAAGATCATCAAAAAAGTCGGCCTTCCCCAGAAAAAATCTGGCAAAAAAGAGACGCCGGAAAAAGACCGCTATCTCACGGTCGGCGAACTGGCCGAGCAATCCGGGGTGAGCCCGCGGACGATCAAGCATTGGGAGGACAAGGGCATCATCGAGCCCGACATGAGGACCGAAGGGGGATTCCGGCTCTATTCCGGGGCCTATATCTATTTATGCACGCTGATCCTAGACCTCCAGCTCTTCGGCTATGCGCTCGAAGAGATCAAGGTCGTTTCAGACTATTTTCGGGACTTTTTGGCCATCCAGGCCGGCCTGAAAGCATTTCCCAAAGCCGAAGTCGAGGCCAAGCTGGAGGCCATGCTCCGTGAAATCAAAGCGCTCTTTGATAAAATGAAACTCCTCAAAGAGGGGATCGTGCGCTGGGAGGACCTCCTCAAGAAAAAGAAAAAGGATATTTTGAACCTAAAAAACAAAAATCAAAAAAGGCCGGAGGCGGCGAAGGAGAAGACCGATGCCTAAGATCGTTTTTATCGAGCCCCATGCGCCGAACCTCCACATCTTTTCCCAATTCCCCCTGCCCCGCCTGGGGACCCTCATCCTGGGGACGATGATGAAGGGGCGCGGCTGGGACACCGAGGTCTTTGTCGAGGATTTTCGGAAGATCGACTTCGAGGCGATCGCTTCGGCCGACCTCATCGGCATCTCGACCATCACCTCTACGGCGCCGCGGGCCTATGCGATTGCCGACAGGGCCCGAGAGGCGGGCATCCCGGTCATCATGGGAGGTCCCCACGTCACGTATTTAGCCGAAGAGGCTTTAGAGCATGCCGACTTCGTCATCCGCGGGGAAGGGGAGCGACCGCTGATGGCCTTCATCGACGCCTGGGAACGCGGCGGCGGCTACGACGATATTCCCAATCTTTCCTATCAAAAGGACGGCCAGACGGTTCATAACCCGCTCCTTCCGTTCTCGGGAGAATTGGACCGGATCCCGTTTCCGGATTTGTCTCTCCTCAAGCCCGACCGGCCGCGCCGGACCAAGATGTCTTCCATTCCCGTCCTGACATCCCGGGGCTGCCCGTTCGATTGTTCGTTCTGCTCCGTGACTGGGATGTTCGGGAAAAAATACCGCTTTCGCTCAACGGAGAACATTATCGAGGAATTGCGGCAGTACGACCGCCGGGGGAACGTCATCTTCTTTTATGACGACAATTTCACCGCAAACCGGGAGCGGGCCAAGGCCCTCTGCGCGGCCATGATCCGCGAGCGGTTCAAGTTCAAATGGACGACGCAGGTCCGGGCTGATGTCGCCCGCGACCTGGAGCTGGTCAAACTCATGAAGAAGGCCGGCTGTCACACATTGTACATCGGTTTCGAATCGGTCAACCCCGAAAGCCTCAAGGGCATGAAAAAAAATCAGACCGTGGCCGAGATCTCCAACGCAGTCAAGGTCCTCCGCAGGCACCGGATTCATATCCACGGGATGTTCGTCCTGGGCTTTGACCAGGACGACTGGAAAACGGTCATGCGGACGGTCAAGTTCGCCAAGAAGGCTCGGCTGACCTCGACCCAATTCCTCATCCTGACGCCGCTCCCCGGTTCGGAGTTCTACGAAAAAGTGGCCTCTGAGAACCGGATCCGCTTCCATGATTGGACGCTTTATGACGCTCACCATGTCGTGTTTCAGCCGGCCCGGTTTTCGCTCTTCGACCTGCAAAAAGCGCAGATGGTCTGCCACAAAAAATTCTATTCGCTCAAGCAATCGGTCCGAAAGCTCGTCGCCGGCCAATGGATCGGCGTGGCGATCGCTCATTATGCCCGGAACCTGAACCGGATGTGGAAAAAACGCAACAAGACCTTTCTCCGAGTCGTAGAACTCCTCAAGCCTAAGCCGGGGGCCAAGATTTCCATAGATTACAGGGAAGAAGTCCGGCTCGACCGCTGAACGCCCCGCCTCCCGAAAAATTTCTTTTGTCTTTCGCCCCCGAGTGTGGTTAACTAGATGTTTCTTTTAGGGTTAAAGGAGATTTCGATGAAAAAATTCTTCATTCTTTTGCTTGGGCTGACCTTCGCCGTGACCGGCTGTTCTTCTAAGAAAGAGGCGGCGACGAAGATTGCGGCCGGAACGCCCGCCTATCAGCTAGCCAAGTACCTGACGGCGGTCCTGCCCACCCTCGACCCTGAGAAGGCCAGTGTTCTCATTACGTCCAGGAAATTCGACATCACGGCCGGCGAAATCATCCAGATGTTCCAGGATTCCCTGGGAAACCGTACCGCCCAGCTCAAGGATCTGGATGCCCAGCGGCTGAAGAATATTATCGAGCAGGCCGCCGTCCAGCTCGGCGAGAGAAAACTCCTGATCGAAGCTGCGACCGAGGCCAAAAAGTCCGCGACGCCGGAGGAAATAAAGTCCGCCCTCGACGCTCAGTACGCCCCGGCCGGCGGCGAACCGCAGTTCCTGGAGATGCTGAAAACGAACGGTATCAGTATCGAATACGTTAAAAAGAGCATCTCCGAAGACCTGATGATCCAGAAATACCTGGAGGGCATCCTGGCGACGAGCGCCCTGGTGACCGACGCGGAGATCCAGAAAGTTTACGGCGAAGACAAAACCGCTTCGGTCCGGCACATCCTGCTCTTGACGCAGGGAAAGACCGAGGCCGAAAAAACGGATATTCGAAAAAAGGTGGAAGATATCCTGGCCCGGGCGAAAAAAGGCGAAGACTTCGCTGAACTGGCCAAGCAATATACTGAAGACACCACCTCCAGGGACATGGGCGGGCTCTACGAGGATTTTGAGCACGGCAAGATGGTGAAGCCTTTTGAGGACGCCGCTTTCTCGGTTCCGGTCGGGGAGGTAAGCGATATCGTTGAGACGACCTATGGCTATCACATTTTGAAGATCGAAAACCGGAAGAAAGAGACATTGCCCTTGGACCAGGTTAAATCCCAGATCGAAGCCAAGATCAAATCGCAAAAGCAAGCCTCGGCCTTCAACGCCCATATAGTCAGGCTGAAAGATACAGCCAAATTCAAGACGGTTACTCTCAAATCCTAAGCTTTTCCCCCTCGTCTTGAATTCGGCGCCATCTGCGAATTCTCTTCTCGAGGAAACGACGCAATTTATGAATAATTCAGGTTAATTTCCCAACGAAGAGAGTGGAGACAGTCATTCTGTCTTGAATGAAGTGATGTCTCCCCGTATTTCCGGGCGCGTTTCCTAAATTATTGACCTTTTTCCTTTAACCTGATATTGTTTTTCCATCAGGCTAATATAAGCGTTCAGCGATGAAATGCCCCAAGTGCCGGTTCGATAACCCTTCCGAAACCCGATTTTGCGGAAACTGCGGTGTGGCCCTTCATCCGGAAAAAGATTTCGCGTTTACTGAAACCATGCAAACGCACATCCGTGAATTGACAGCGGGGACAACCTTCGCCCGGCGGTATCAGATCATCGAGGACCTGGGCAAGGGGGGCATGGGCCGGGTTTATAAGGTCTTCGACACCGAAGTCCGGGAAAAAATGGCCCTGAAGCTCTTAAATCCCGATATCGCTTCAGATGAGCAGACCATCGAGCGCTTCCGGAACGAGCTGAAGCTTGCCCGAGGAATCTCCCACCGGAACATCTGCCGCATGTATGACCTCGGCCGTGAGGAAGGCTCATATTTCATCACCATGGAATACGTGTCCGGCGAGGACCTCAAGAGCCTGATCCATAGAATCGGAGCGCTGCCGATCGGTAAAGCGGTCAGCATCGCCCGGCAGGTGTGTGAAGGGTTGGCCGAGGCCCACCGTCTGGGCGTCGTCCACCGGGATTTGAAGCCTCAGAACATCATGATCGACCGCGAGGGCAACGCCCGGATCATGGATTTCGGCATCGCTCGCTCGCTCAAGGCGAAAGGGATCACGGGCGGAGGGGTCATGATCGGGACGCCGGAATACATGTCGCCCGAGCAGGTCGACGGTAAAGAGGCTGACCGGCGCTCGGACATCTATTCTCTGGGGATCGTCCTGTTCGAGATGCTGACGGGCCGCCTCCCGTTTGAGGGCGATACGCCGTTGAGCGTCGCCGTCAAGCAGAAAAGCGAAGCGCCGCCCGATCCCCGGAAATTCAATACGCAGATCCCGGAAGATCTGAAAAAGATCGTCCTCAAATGCCTGGACAAGGCTAAAGACAAACGATATCAGAGCGCGGACGAAATTCTCGAGGAGCTGGGTAAGATCGAAAAAGGGCTGCCGGCGACAACGCAGCCTCTGCCGATCCGGAAACCGTTGACGTCCAGGCAGATCACGGTCCGACTCCCCTCCAAAAAATTATGGGTGCCGGCTGTGATTCTTCTCGTCCTGGCCCTGGCCTTCGTCGTCTGGCAAATCATACCCCAGCCGCAGGGGTCGAAGCGCTCCGTCGCCGTCATCGGTTTCAAGAACCAGACCGGCGATAAATCCTTTGATTATCTCCAGGAAACAATCCCGAATCTCTTGATCACAAGCCTCGAGCAGTCGGGCCATTTCCGGGTGACGTCCTGGCAGCGGCTGCAGGACCTGCTGAGGCAGTCTGGCAAAGACGGAGCGGCCGTCCTTGATGAAGAAAGCGGCTTCGAGATCTGCCGCGAGGAAGGCATCGAGGCGCTCGTTGTCGGGTTCTACAGTAAAGCCGGTGAGACGTTTGTCACCGATGTTAAGGTGCTGGACGCCGCCACAAAGCAGCTCCTCAAGGGCGCACAGTCCAAGGGCGAAGGCCCGGCGAGCATTCTCAAGACGCAGATCGATGAGATCAGCCGCAATGTTTCCCGCGGCATCGGTCTGCCCATCCTCAAGATTGAAAAATCCCAACCGAAAATCATCGACCTCACGACAAATTCCATGGAGGCCTACAATTATTTCCTCCGGGGCCGGGACGACTGGGAAAAGTATTATCACGCGGACGCCCGGAAATTCCTGGAGAAGGCCGTCGCCCTTGATCCGACATTCGCTGTTGCCTATCTCTATCTATCTAAAGCCTCTTCTGCTCTCGCTGATTTTAAAGCCGGCGACGAAGCCCTGGAAAAGGCCAAACAATATTCCGGGAAGGCGACTGAGAAAGAGAGGCTCTACATCGAAGCTCAGTACGCCAGGATAATCGAGCGAAATCCGGAGAAAAGGCAAATCCTCTTAAGGGAGCTCACAGAGAAATATCCGCAGGAAAAACATGCTCACTTTGAGCTGGGATTCTTTTACGAAGGCCGCAAAAGTTATCTCGATTCTATTGGGGAGTACGAAAAGGCCATCTCTCTTGACCCGAATTTCGGCTACGCCATCAATCAGCTCGCCTATGTCCATGCTCAGATGGGGAATTTCGAAAAGGCGATCCAGTATTTCCAGGGCTATGCCTCTGTCAACCCCGGCGACGCCAATCCCCTAGATTCCATCGCGGAGCTATATCTGAGCATGGGAAAGTTGGATGAGGCCGGGGCGAAATACAAGGAAGTCTTGGCTATGAAGCCGGATTTCTACAGCTCCTGCAGAGGATTGGCCTATGTTTCCGCTCTTCAAGAAAATTACGCCGAGGTAAACCATTGGCTGGAGGAGTTCATCGCCCGCGCGCCGTCGCCGACCGCGAAAATGGAGGGGTACTGGCTGAAGGCCTATTACGGCTATTTCCAGGGCCGATGGGATGGGTCCCTGGCCGAATATATATCGATAAGAGAGCAGACCGAGAAGGCCGGCGTGGACTACATCGTGGCGACCGTGGACTGGCTCACGGGATATATCCACTGCGATCGCGGCGAGTTCGACGTCGCCCGAAAGGCCTTTCAGGCATATATCGCATATAATGCAAGAGTAGATCCCTCTACCCGGACCTTTTCCACGGCCGCTCAGAGCTTCCTTCTCGGCTGGGTCGAGCTCAAGCAGGGACGGGCGGATGCCGCTAAAATCAGGCGCGGGGAAATCGAGCCTCTCCTTCCCAGCGTAGACTCGGCCAATAAAGAAACGATGACCTTCCTTTTCCAGTTGTTGAGCGCGGAGATCGCTCTAGCGGAGAATTCGGCGGATCAGGCGATCGCCATAGGGGGGAAAATGACCCGGCTGAATTTTCCGAACGTGAATACGCCGACTATGGTCAACTACAACATGCCGTTCCTCAAAGACGTCCTGGCCCGGGCATACTGGAAGAAGGGCGACCTGGACAAGGCAATCGTCGAATACGAAAAACTCATGACCATCGACCCCAAGAACCAGGTCCGCTACCTGATCCATCCGCTGTATCATTATCGTCTGGGCCGAGTTTTTGAAGAGAAAGGCTTTCGGGACAGGGCGGCAGAGCAATATACGAAATTCCTTCAGTATTGGAAAGACGCGGACGAGAAAATTCCCGAAAAAGCCGACGCCCGTCAGCGCCTGGCTAAACTGAAATAGCGCTTTTTATTTTCCGTAGAGTTCGACCATGGCCCGGCGGGCGGTCCCGCGCAAACTCCGGTAGCGGAAATCGACTCTCCTGATGCGCCGGGCGGCTCCGGGAAGATCGATAATCTGGGTGTCTCGGTTGGCGATGAATTTTCCACGGAAATTGGGAGAGAAGTCGGCTCCGCTTTCGAGGGTGATCTTGATGTCATATAACTCCAGGTCATTCATCCGAACGACGATCAAGAGCTTGCTGAACGCTCTCATCTGAGCTGGGATCGTAATGTTGTCGTGGTCGACGCCGAAGCCGACCTCCCGCTTGCCCAGGAACTCCCAGCCCGAAGGCACAAGGCCCGGCGTGCAGGCCAGAAAGGAAAGAAGGATTAAACTGAGCGCAACGATTTTCAAACCCTTCATCGGACCTCCTTGTCGCGACTTGTTTAACCCTGGATTATGTCACAATTATTTTGCCATGTAAAATTCGCCGCCAGGAAGCCGGGTCAGCCTCGCCCCTCCCGGCTGTTCTCCTCATGGGACATCTGTCCTCGCAAAATTCTTTACATTCCTCGTAATCTCCCTCCTCCCCCTTTATGAATGGGGAAT
>JALHTW010000285.1 GCA_022866045.1 Candidatus Aminicenantota bacterium
CTGCAAATTCACGACCGGGAGAGATAACGTAATTCATGAATAATTCAGATTAGAAAGGATTTGCTCCTCTAGGGGATTCCTAAGGCCATGAGCGTTCCCCCTTTTTCGGCGTCGCGGAACTCGCCCGCTCATCTTCGGCGTTAATAAAAGTTCAAGTCATCCCTGCTCAAGGCTCGCGCAGGACCCGCCACCTTTAATTGGCGAACGGTTGATATGCCCTGTCTTGCCCTGTGGAAACGCGAAGCGGATTCCCTCTCCAAATTGACTTCAACCGGCGATTTGTCTAAAATCTTACCACCCCTGGCGGCGTAGCTCAGTTGGTCAGAGCATGCGGCTCATATCCGCAGAGTCGGGGGTTCAAATCCCTCCGCCGCCATTTTCCTTTCGATGCAGAAAGACATTTTCGCGAGGTTCAAAAGGACGGTCGGCCGGTACAGCATGATCGCGGCCGGCGACAGTCTTCTCGTCGCCTGTTCCGGCGGCGCCGATTCGACGGCCCTCCTCCATCTGCTTCTTGAGCTGCACAGGGAAACGCCTTTTGAGCTCGGGCTGGCTCATTTCAACCATAGGCTCCGGCCGGCGGCGGACGAGGATGAGCGGTTTGTCCGGGATGAAGCCCGGAAGCTCGGTCTTCCGCTCGTGGTCGAACGCCGCGACGTCAAAGCCTATGCCCGAGGGAAAAGGCTCAACCTTGAAGAAGCCGCGAGGGTCCTGAGATACGGCTTTCTCGAAAGGGCGGCGGCCCGGGCCGGAGCAACGCGGATCGCCACGGGCCATACGCTCAACGACCAGGCGGAGACGTTTCTCATGCGGCTGCTGCGCGGCAGCGGTCCTCGAGGGTTGGGCGGAATTCACCCAGTTGTGAAGGGCAAGATCATTCGGCCTCTCATTGAAATTTCCCGGAGCGACATCGAAGCCCTCTGTCGCCGGAAGAGACTCCCCTTTCGCACGGACGAAACGAACAGAGACAGGCGCTTTCTTCGCAACAAGATCCGGCTCGGATTGATCCCCTATCTTGAAAGACATTATGAGCCCGGCCTCGTGCCCAAGCTCGGCCGTCTGGCGTTGATCCTCCAGGACGAGGAGGCCGTCCTCGAAAAGATGACCCAGGAACAATATAGCGGCCTGATCGTCCGGAAAGATTCTCATCCGTCCCTGGCTGCCCGTAATCTCGCCAAGCTTCCAAGAGGCATGGCTCGTCGCGTCGTCCGCGCCTTCCTGGAAGATAGGAAAGGAGATCTTCGGCGGATTTCGTTTGAGGATGTCGAGGCGGTCATTAACCTCGGCGAGGACCGGGAGCTGACGCTTCCCGATAAGCTCCGCTTGCGCAGGGAAGGCGGGTTTATTTTTCTAAAAGAGAAGACCGCACCAAAAGCTCCTTCTTCTTCTTATCTCTGGGACGGCAAGAATCCTCTTCCTGTCCTCGAAGCGGGGATGACGTTCACTGTTGAGAAAATGAAAAATCCGAATCAGGCATCCTGGCCTTTTGATGACCAGAGCCGGTGTTATGGCGATGCCGGAAAGCTCATCTTTCCGCTTCTCGTTCGGCCGCGCCGAGAAGGGGACCGGTATCAGCCTCTGGGAGCGCCCGGCCGGAAAAAGCTGAAAGAGATTCTGCGGGCGAAAAAGATCCCCCTCTCCGATAGGGACAGACTTCCTGTCTTCTGCTCGGATGGAAACATCGTCTGGATCCCGGGTTTGCCGGTGGCCGAGGATTTCAAGATCACGCCGCGGACAAAGACGGTCTTTTGTCTAAAAAGAATATCGACACACCCATAATTCCAGAGAACTGGGCGTATGTCCTTCCTCTTATTTTTTTAAGTAATTTTCTCGCCAGAGCTCGAAAACCAGCAGGGCCCAGAGCTGGTGGCTATAGTTCTCTTTGCCCGAAGAATGGTCGTCCATCATTTTGCGGATGGCCGCGTATTGGAAAAGACCGCCGGAAGCGATCCGTTTCTCGCTGAGATAATCCTCCATGAGGTCCTTGAGCTCGGCCCGAAGCCAGTGCTTGATGGGGATGCTGAAGCCTTCCTTGCGGCGGTAGATGTTCTCTTTCGGCAGAAGGCGCTCCATCGTCTTTTTGAAGATCCACTTCGTCGTCAGGCCATGGAGCTTGAGCTTTCCGGGCAGCCGGAAAGCGAACTCAACGAGTTTATGGTCGAGGAGGGGCTCGCGGGCTTCGAGCGACGCGGCCATGCTCATCCGGTCTACCTTGACCATGATGTCGTCGGCGAGATAGGTCTTAAGGTCGAGGTAAAGCTCGCCCGTCGTCCGGTCGAAGCTTTTGAGCCGCTCGTAGATCGGGCCGAACGGCTCATGTTGCCCGATACTCCGGATGCCGCCCAACCGAGTTTTCAGATCGTCCGAATAAAGGTTTTCCTTGAGGCGATCGGACAAAAACATCATCCACCGCAAATGCCTTAGATCTTTATTGTTATCGAATGCCTGGGTGAACCGTCGGAGTTTGTTCCAGGCCCCTTTTTTCTGTTCGCCGGGCGGGAGCCGGCTCGTTATAAAGCCGGCGGCTTTTGCCCCACGAGCGACGGCAGGAAGCCTCGATAGCCGTTGAGCTTGGTAATGCTCATAGCCGGCGAAGATCTCGTCGCCGCCGTCTCCGGAGAGGATGACTTTGACGTGGGCCCGGGCCATTTTGGAGATAAGATACGTCGGAAAGATCGAGAAATCGGCCAGGGGCTCGTCGAGATGGCGAAAGAGCTTTTCCGTGAGCTCCAGCGCCTGCGGCTCGAGAATAAATTCTTCATGCCGGGTCTCGAAGCGCTTGGCGATCCTCCGGGCGTATTGGAGCTCGTTATACGAAGAGTCCTTGAAGCCGATCGAAAAGGTCCGGAGCGGCGAGGCCCCGAGCTCCCGCATCAGCCCGACGATGGTCGAGGAATCGATGCCGCCGCTCAAGAACGCTCCCAGCGGAACGTCGCTGATCAGCCGGAGCTTGACGGATTCTTTGAGGAGCGCGTAAAGCTCGTCCATGAGGGAGGGGAGAGATCGGCCTTTCAAGGATTCATCCGGCGGACGGTTCGGTTCGATGTCCCAATACTTATGGACGGCGGTCCGTCCTTCGTCGTAAGTCAGATAATGTCCGGCGGGAAGCTTGTAGATATTTTTAAAGATCGAGTACGGCGCCGGAACGTATTCGAGCGTTAAAAAAAGGTCGAGGGCTGTCGGCTCGATCTCGCGCTTGACGTCCGGATGGGCCAGGATGGCCTTGAGCTCCGACCCGAAAACGAGAGTCCCGTCCGGGAGCTGCGTATAATAGAGCGGCTTGACGCCGATCCTGTCCCGGACAAGAAGAAGGCGCCGCGTTTTTTTCTCCCAGAGGGCGAAGGCGAACATACCCCTGAACCGGTGAACGAAATCCAGGCCCCATTCTTCATAGGCATGGACCATCGTTTCGGTGTCCGTCCGCGTTTTGAAGACGTGGCCGCGGCCGATGAGCTCGTCCCGGACCTCCAGGAAATTATAGGCTTCGCCGTTGTAAGCGATCCAGATCGAGCCGTCTTCATTGGAGAGCGGCTGATGGCCTCCCTCGATATCGATAATGCTCAGCCGGCGGTTCCCCAGCCCGATGTGCTCAGCGACGAAGAGGCCCTCGTCATCCGGGCCGCGGTGGATAATTTCCCGGCACATCCGGGTGAGGATTTCGGCCGGGATGGACGGGCCGGCCGATGTCGTGGCGATTCCGCAGATGCCGCACATGGCCTACTTGGCGATGACCTCAAGCTCGAAAAAGACGCCGAGCCAGCGCGTTTCCTGGCTGGCCTCGCTTTCATAGTAGGGGCTGGATCCCTTTTCGGCCTTGATCTTGAGGCGGTAGCAGTGGGACTGCCTGTCTTGGAAGCCGTTCCCGACCGGAAAACGGAGCGTTGCTTTCTCGATGGCGCCGAGCGTTATTCTCTGCGTCTTGCCGTCGACCGTCACCGTGATTTTGTTCGAGAGCCTCGGGTTGTTTAGAAGATGGAAGACGACTTCTCTGACCGGGAAAAATGTCCGGAGGACGATATCGGCCTTCCGGTCGCCGAGCGTCCACCAGCCGTTTTCCGTCGAATGTTTTTGGTTGAAATTGTCGTTTAAAAAATAGAGAAAGCGGTCTTTAAAGAGGGGCTGGCCCCATTCCTGACGGAAGGCGGGAGGCTCGGTGTTCGTGGGCAGGTTATTGATGAGCGACATTTCCACGGGCAGGAGGGTAAAGGGAAACTTCTTGCCGTGCGTGGACGGCCGCATCGAGGCTTGGAGCGGCGAGATCAGGATCTGGCTGAGGAAGACCGCAGCCATTCCCCAAGCGACAAAAATCTCCTTAGGCTTGATCTTCATCCGCGGGAGGAATAGAAACAGCGGGTAGATGTTTAGGAAATAGCGGTTGGCCAGCGATCCGCCGCCTCCGCCGTAATTGTCGGGCATCATGATGATATAGATCAGGATCTCGCCGGCCAGGGCGACTAGAAGGAGCCACTGGTCGAGGCTTTTTTTGCCCACGGCGAAGAGAATCAGGAAGAGAAAAGCCGGGAAAAAGTACCAGGTGATGCCGGTGAAGCGGCCGAAAAAGTAATAAAAGATGTTATGAAAGACGAATTTGACGGGGCGGAGAGTCCGTCCTAAGTAACCGTCGGCCGACATCGGTTCGTTAGGGGCCGTGTCAAAAGTGTAGGAGTCTTTTTCGTAAGGGAAGTGATAGTAAAAGCTCCTGCGCTCACCTCCCTGGTAGTTCCAGTCTTTCAGAAGAAGGAAGGTCGTTCCGAACAATAGGCCCAGGCTCACGCAGAAACAGATGACCATGGCGAGAGATTTCACGTATTTTCTCTTGATCAGGGTCCAGAGGAGGATCGGCCCCATGATCGCCACGTTCGGCGGCTTGGAATAAACGGCGATGCCGGCGATGAAAGCGGCCAGATAGTCCGAAGCTCTTGAAAGAAGAAACCGCTGGAACCGGCTTTTCATGGCTTCAGCCCCAAGGCTTCCGTGGTCCTTAGTCCTGACCTTGGAGAGCCACAGAAAAAGAACGGTAAAGACAAGAAA
>JALHTW010000286.1 GCA_022866045.1 Candidatus Aminicenantota bacterium
ACCGCGCCCGAACGGGCAAGTCTTCCTTTACCGAAGAGGAGACAAACGTCAACGTCATGGCCATTGAGGGCGGGGCGCTTTACCGGATCATGCCCGGCAATATCTCGCCCTATGTCGAGGCGGGCATCGGATATTATATGTTCGATGAGAAAAATTCCTTTATCGGTAAGGTCAAACAGAGCAAGATCGGTTTTTGCGGCGCCGCCGGTGTCTCCGTTTTCGTTGTCAAACGGCTGGTATTGGACTGCCGTCTTAAATACAGTACCTGCAGCATGAAGCCGGCTGATTTTGATATAAATATCGGCGGCCTAACCATGGGCATAGGGTTGGGGGTGCGCTTCTAGACCGTGACATTTCGCGATCCAAACGGAGCGCCATGGTGCGAGCGAGACCGTTCAGCGGGGCGCTCTTCAAACCCGTGGATCACCGCGGGGTGCCGGTTGGACAACCATCAAAAAAACCCCGGGGAATTTGATATTCGATTTAACTCAGCGACTCCGGTCAAGCCGCGTCCGCTGGAACGAGTTGTTAGATTCCTTTCTTATAGACATCTCGCCTGTGACCTATTCTAAGGATAAGGACATCAGCTCCTAAAATTACATAGATTACCCTATAATCACCGACTCGATATTCTCGAAGACCAGCAAATTGCCCTTTGAGAACCGGATAAGCATCCGCCTTCTTTGAAAGCTCTTCCTCAATTTGATCTAAAATACGACCGGCCTCTGCCTTAGTTAGCTTTTTCAGATAGGGAGGAAACGTAAAGGATGCGCGAGGTCGCGGCCTTCCTTGCGCCTCAAATTCAGGTCAGAGAAAAAAGGATGTCGGGCCCGACATCCAGCATGACGCTACAGCTTGATCCCGGCGAGGATGATGATGGCGTTGTGTTTCATCGACCCGGTGTCCGAGGCATTCTCGGCCTTGTGGAGATTCGTAAAGCCGAGCTGATAGGCCGCTTTGACCACCAACGTCATGCTGCTCATGTTGAGCTCGATCCCGCCGCCGCAGGAAAGCCCGAAGTGGAATTTATTGATTTCGTCGAGGACATCCGTGGTTTCCCCCGGGGAGGAGATGTCCTTCGCCGAGAGGATGAGCCCCAGGTACGGGCCGGCGGCGATGAACGGTCCATTGAAGCTGAGCTTGAGGTCGATGGGAATGACGATCCCGCTCATCGAAAGCGTTTCTTTATAGGCCGTTCCTAGGAACGTGCCTTCAAGCTTCGACCCGGCTGTCGAGTAGTAGATTCCGGGCACGATCGAGAAGTTTTCGCTGAAGGGAATCTCGTAACCTGCGCCTATCTGGAACCCGAACCTCATCTTTTTCGAGACGTCGTTTTCATCC
The DNA here is from genome assembly GCA_022866045.1 of Candidatus Aminicenantota bacterium. Lineage (GTDB taxonomy): Bacteria > Acidobacteriota > Aminicenantia > Aminicenantales > UBA4085 > JALHTW01. Next base: position 1,342 of record JALHTW010000286.1, read on the forward strand.
AGGTACGCCTGGGAGTCCTTATCATAGGTCAGATTCGAAAGGACGGCTCCGACCCCGACAATGATCCCTCCAGCCGCCGCTCGGCTGGCGTACGGCGCGGCCTCCGTCGGCCGGGCTTGAGCGGGCACGGTCGGCTGGACGGGCTGCGCTCCGGTGCCGACTTCCTCGACGACGTCGGCACTGATATAGGCTGTCACGAAGTTGCCGGCATTGTCCTTGACGGAGATCTCATAGAAATTCCCGACCTTCTTCGTGGCTTCGAACGTCGTCCCCATCGAGACGCGGCTGACGATGGGCGAGTTGATGTCCGCCGTCTGGCGGACGTTGGCCGTTTGGACCTTGACTCTGATGACGGCCGCCTCCGCAACCACGGCCGCGGTCAGAAGTAAGACGAGTGTGCATACGATGATCGTAGTTTTTTTCATAGTCGCCTCCTGCCGGTCAATTATATTGAGAAGGCGCACCGGTGTCAAATACCTTTCGTCGAAGAGCCGGGCTTATTTATAGGTACAAACGAGGTTCGCCTACGGTCAACTCCTGACGCTCAATCCTTCAACGGACGATTGAGGCAGTGCCTTCAGCCAAAGCCGGCCTCGTTCGGCACCCACGATCGTCAATAAATAACAAAAGGGAACGCCCTCTTAAGCTGGGACTTATAGTTTTCGAGATTGGTGAGCAGAAAGAAGTTCTTCGTTTCGAAGAGCGGGAGAAATTGAGCTTGAAATTCCTGCGGCAGGGCGAGATAGTCCGCTTTCTTCAGATAGCCATAATGCTCTCCGGCCTGCAATGACCGGAGGAAGGTCTCGTCCGTATCATAATTCCGGATCGGACGATCGACATAGAAGGCGAAATCTGCCACCGTGCCCCAGTAATTCAGCTTGTAAATGGAGATGGGCTCTGCATTCTGGGTCAACGACCGGATGTAAGGAGCCATCTTCTTGATCTCGGTTTTGTCCGGAGCGTTGATCTTTCCAAAATACAGGGGAAACAGGGACGTGGCGAGGAGGACGATGAATAGGATTGCCAGCGAGGCGTTAACCAGGCTTCGAAAGGCTTTATCTCTTATTTTGTCCGCGAGCATCACCCCGATGAGCAGGGCGAAGGCTGGGTAAAGAGGCGCCAGGTAACGGTAAAATTTCAAGGTCGACACGCTGAAAAAGAGCAGAAAGACCAAGATCCACAGCACAAAGAGGAATCCGAACGGCGTTTCTTTCCTCCTCTTGAGGCCCAGATAGAATGAGAAAATCAGGAAGGGAAGCCATGGCCAATATCTCTTGACTAGAGCGACGATATACCAGAGATAATCTCCGAGGCTGCCAGCAAAGAGGCCTTTTTGGGACGCGGCCTCGCCCGTGAGGATGCCCCAGATCTGTCCGCCGAAATAATTATGGACGAAATTTTGAAACTGGCCGGCGAGGAGGAGCGGACCAAGCCACAGGCAGAGGGTCAGGATATAAGACGTCATAAGCATGAGCAGCCGGCCGCTGATGAAGAACTTGAAATCGCCCTTGATGGCGAAAAACAAGCCGATGACGCCCAGGATCCCCAATGCGGGCAGGCCCTTGGTAAGCGTGGCCAGGCCGGCGGCGATGCCCGCGGGGATGAAAAAATATTTGCTTTTCTGGATGGCGAGACGGAAAAAAAAGACGGTGAGCGTCAGGAAAAAGGCCAGGGGACCATCGATCTGGCATTTGCGGCTGAGCTCGAGAAAAGGCTGGGTGGTGAGCAGGACGAACGCGGACAGGAACCCCGCTTTGTGAGACCGGCCGGTTCCCCAGCCGATCAGATAGACGAGCAGGATCGTACCCAGGCCGAGCAAGGCGGGGAAAAAGCGCGCGGCGAACTCGTTGATGCCGAAGACTTTGAAACTGACGGCCGTCATCCAGTAGAACAGAGGAGGGTGCAGCCAGCAGTCCTGGAATTGAGGGCAATGTTCATAATGGGGAACGAGCCAATCGTGGGTCCGCAGGATCGACCGGGAAATCGTGGCATAAGCGCAGGAATCCAGCCCCATGTCGCCGATCCAGAGGTTCGAAAAAAGGAAGACCGCGGCTAAGAGAAATAATAGGACGACGTAGGCATATTCGTTTCGGAATTCGATCCTGATCGATGGACTCTCGGTCGGCATGGTCTGCGTGGACCTATGGAAGAGCATATATCAATAATAAAAGAATGTTGTCAAGCGTCAAAAAGGGTCGCGTCTACACTTTCCACTTTTTTGTCTCGACTGAGAATATCGGACTCCGTTGGCGATGAGTCTTATAGAATCTTATTAAACTCAAAAGGCGAATCGAGTGCCCAGGGGCTTTTTATCATGTCACGTCAAAAACAACTGATTGTTCTCGCCGACCGCGATAGGTCCGTCCTTCGTCAGGAAGATTTTTCGACAGATGAAAGAAAATCTTGCCTAGAATTAAATCCTGGAAGGCACTGTCCAGGGAATCGAAAAATCCCTCTCTAAGAAAAAGTGGAAAGTGTAGACGCGACCCCGTATACTTTCTTCTCCTTCCTGCCAAGAAAACAGGCCGCGTTTTGTCTAATTTATTGAAAAAGAGTATGAATATCGACATTTCACGGCTGAGAGGAGATCGCGGCATGAAAATTTCTGTCCTGTTCTTGTTCCTGTCCATTCTTCTTCTCGCGAGCTGCGGCTCGATCGAGATAGAAAGCCAGTGGCGCGAGAGCGAAATCACGATCGATGGCAAGATCGGCGACTGGCAGGGACGGCTCTGGGAGATCGAGGACACAGGCGTGTCTTTCGGCGTGCTCAACGACG
>JALHTW010000287.1 GCA_022866045.1 Candidatus Aminicenantota bacterium
AAATAGACGGCCATGCCGATGAGAATGAAACCGAAGATCGTCCGGATCCAGACCATCCACGCCCCCGAACGCGGTATGCGGTTGATGCTTCCCGAAAAGATGCCGAGAAAGAGGAACGGAACGCCGAGTCCCAGGGCCAGGACGAAGAACAGCGAGAATCCGAGGAAGACGTTGCCCTTGTTCCCAACGTAGGTCAAAAGCCCGAGGACGAAGGGACCGATGCACGGCGCGGCGATGATACCGACCGTGAGTCCCATGAAGAACGTCCCGAAGAGCCCTTTCTGCGAGCCGCCGGCGAACTTGTTGAGGAACGCCGGGACACGCAACTCGTAGACGTTGAACATGCTCAGGGCCAGGACGACCATGATGAGGGCAATGGCGACGAGCACCAGCGGATATTGCAGCGCCGCGCCGAAGAGGCTGCCGGTGAACGCCGCGATCACGCCCAGGATGGAGTATGTCGTGGCCATGCCGACGACATAGATGATGGAATGGACGATGATGCTCCCCTTCTTGCCCTGGGACTGTCCGCCGAAATAGCTGATCGTGATCGGGATGAGCGGATAGATGCAGGGCGTCAGGTTGAGGGCCAGCCCGCCGACAAAGACCAGGATAAAGGTGAGGAAAAGGCCCTTCTCAACGAAAGGGCTGGCCGCGTTTTTGACCGTCCGGGCGGTGTTCTCCGCGATAGCGGCCGCTTTTTCTTTCTGGGCGTCTGTTGGTCCGACAGGTTTATTCTCCTTGAAGGGCGCCTCTTTTTTCATCTCGCCGGGCGCGGCCGTTTGGGATGTTGGCTCTTCCTTCTTGGATCCAGGCTCCTTGACTCGGGATTCCGGCGCAGCCGCTTCCGCTCCTCCGGAAACGGACACTTTTCTGCTGAAAGCGACATCCGCCGGCGGGAGGCAGGAACGTTCGTCGCAGGCCTGATATCCGAGCCTGCCCTCGATCGCCAGCTCCTTGCCCTTGAAATCCGGCGCCAGTACGATCTCGGCCGTGATCTTGACCGTGCCTTCATAAATGGCCATGGGATTGCTCGATAGCTCGAGCTTTTTTATTTCGGCTTGGGGGAAAGTCAATTTCTTATAGGTCACGCCGGGCTGGGACTTGAAATCGACCGTCGTCCCGATCAGAAAATCCTCGAGCGGCTGCTCGGCATTGATGTGATAAGGCGCACGAATGCTGACTTCGAGCGTGACCGGATACGTCTGGCCGGCTTTGAAGGTTTCCGCGGATGGGACGACCTTCACCGTAGCGATATCCTGGCTCTGGCCCAAGGCGAAAAGACTGAGGAGCGGCAGAAGCCCTATGATCGAAGCCAGACGTTTCATGGCAGCTCCCTTGTTTCCCTGCATGTTGCTCTATTTGCGATTTTTATGAGTGCTCATTATACCAGAGGAATTCCTTCTGTCAAAGGGCTCAGCGATCCAAGCGGGTCAAGCCGTATTTTCGAGCCCAGTCGACGGCCTCGCTGTATTCGCCGGACTTGATTTGCCTGGCGAGCTCCGGGAATTCCGACGCCTTGTATTCCGGCCGGTACTGGCGCATGAGATTGATGTATGTCGTTTTGGAAAGATTCTCGGCCACGAATTTCAAGACGTCTTCGGTTCCGGCAATCCGGTTGGGGAGAATGAGATGGCGCAAGATGATACCGCGCCGGGCGATCATCCCTCGGCCGTCCAATTCAAGATCGCCGACCTGCCGGAACATCTCTTTCAGGGCCAGACGGGCGTAATGAGGATAATTATAGGCTTCGGAAGAATATTTGGCGGCCATGGCCGGGGCGGCGTATTTAAAATCAGGCAGATAAATATCGACGATGCCGTCCCAAAAAACCAGGATCTCGGGTTTCTCATACCCGCCCGTGTTATAAACGAGCGGGATGGTCAAACCCAGCGGAACGGCCAGGCGAACCGCCCGGACGATATTGGGCGCATAATGGGTCGGTGTCACAAGGTTGATATTGTGGCAGCCCAGCTTCTGCAACTTGACCATGATCTCGGCGAGCGAATCGTCGGAGATCTCCATCCCCTCGCCTTCGATGCTGATCGTATAATTCTGGCAGGTGAGGCAGCGCAGGCCGCAGTTGGCAAAAAAGATCGTCCCCGAACCGCCCTGGCCGACGAGAGGAGCTTCCTCGCCGAAATGGGAATGGGCGTTGGCGACCTTGACCTTGGACGTCGCCCGGCATTTCCCGGTCTCGCCTTTTTTTCTGTTCACCCGGCAATCTCTCGGGCAGAGCGAACAGTTCTCGTAATAGGCGAAAAGCTTATCTTCCCGCTGCTTGAGCGTCCCCTCCCGATAGAGCTTGAGATAAGAAGGGTAATCGTTTGCGTTTGAATCCTTCGCCCTAACGGCGGTCAAAACAGGCAGGGAGCCGGCCAGGCTTAAGGCGTCAGTTAAAAAGTTCCGTCTCGAAAGACGCTTCATCGTCCCTTTGGTTCCTTCTTATTTTTATTCTAATCAAGTGAACACGGATTTTCAAATCGCTGACTCAAGAGAGGAACATGACATCTAAAGCAAGGTCCGAAAAGTCAAGCCGTTCATCCCTTCCCAAAGCTGCCAAAATGGAGAATATTGAAATTTTATTGATAGGAGACAACAACAAAAACAAGAAGGTCCCAGAGCGTGTGACTCACGGCGACAAGAAGTACGGATCTCAAGCGCAGATAAAGGAAGCCCCAGAAAAGGCCGCAGACCGCGGCGGCGAGGACGAGCATGGTATTGCCGCTTCCAGCATGAACGAAAGCGTAGAGAGTCGAGGTCAACAACCATCCGGCTCCCCGTCCAAAGCGAGTCTGAAAGCGGCGCTGTAAAAACCCACGCCAGAAATATTCTTCGCCCGGCCCGATGAGAAGGGCCATGAGGAGGATGACCCGGAGTGTTGAGGCCCCTTCTTTAAAGCCATAAACGCGCGAGATGTCTGGACCTGCGAAAGGCAGGATATGGCGGGAGAGCCAATTGCCCGCGAAGAAAATCCCATAGAGAAGAATCGCGGCCAGAGCTCCGACCCCGATCTTCCAGACCGGCCGCGATCTGATATCGGAGAGAACGGAGGGAAAATACGACTTATCCGAAAGATTACCCAGGACGATAAGCGCTGTGATGTTGATGCTCATCCACCACCAGAAATCAAAAGGACCGACGGAGCGGAAGATAAAAAGTGGGACAAAGAGGAGAGCGGCGATGAGGGCTAAGGTAAGGTCGCCGCGATTCGCTTGGGATGCAAAAATCCCCCCTCTCCCTCCTTTAGAAAAAGGGGGGATAAGGGGATTTTCCTCACCGGGCATTCTATTTATATCAATTCCAAAACATATTGAATCCACAGCGCGGCTGTGCATAAGAGTCCAAAGATGAGGTTGTAATTCGCTGTGGCGCCGTCCAGGATGATGAAATCCATGGGTTGCCGGGGATGGCGGCGGCGTTTCGCCCGCCCCCACAATTGCCGCGCGCGCGGCAGGGCGAGCAAAATGATCGCGAACGTCCAGGGCATGGCCGGAAGCTTGGAAGAGATAAGCCTTGGGACGATCACGAGCCCAAAAATAATGGCCAGGGAGCCAAAGATCAAAAATCCATAATATACGAACGACCCCCGGTCTCCCAGGATCGAGGCGAACGTCTTCACCCGCCGCTCCGTATCCGAGACGGTGTCGCGCCAATTGTTGGCGTGGAGAATGGCGCTGACGAGCATCGCCATCGGCACGGTCCAGATAACGGGGATCCAGGAAAATTCCCGTGTCTGGACGACCCAGGCCCCGAGCGACCCGAGAAGGCCGAAATTCAAAAAGACGGCCATGTCCCCGAGGGCATGATATTTGAGCACGGTATAGGAAGCCCCGATCAGAACCCCGATGATCCCGATGACGAGAAGGACCGTTCCCGTGATCGCGACCAGCCAAAGACCGAGAGCGCTGCCGACGACGAAAAGGATGATCGATCCCGCGGCCACGGCCTTGTCGGAAAGCCAGCCCCGGACGATGGCACCGCTCACCGGGGTGACATCCTTGTCGAGCCCGCGCCGGAAATCGAACACATCGCTCAGCATGTTGGCCGCCGAATGGAGGATCATCATGGCCAGGAGCGCCTGGAGAAAACGGAACGGTGCGAGCGGCACGCCGCCGATGACGACGGCCAGAGAGGTCCCGAAGACGACCGGCATCGTTGAAGCCGGAAGGGCCCAGGGCCGGGCCGCCACCAGCCATTTTTTTAGGGACGAGATGGGCGTAGGATTATCGTTCATGGCGCGTTCCTCAATTTGTCTGTAGCTCGAATATTCTCGAATATTATAGATGAAAATGACACGATGGGGCGAGAGAAATATAAATTAAGAAATTCTAAGACATGTCTCCACTGGACGTATCCTCGGGCGGCCGGAAATCCTTCGGCCTGTTTTTCTTGTCGATCCAATACACCAGAAGCCCGACCGCAGTGATCGAAATTCCGGCCAGCGATTCCTTCGGTCGATACAGCAAGCCGTAAACCAGGATCCAGACATTAATCAGCAGAAACAGGACAGGAACCAGGGGGTATCCGAGCGTCTTGTACGGCCGGGGCAGCTCCGGATGTTTCTTTCTCACGATCATCACGCCCAGGACCGTCAGAAACGTGAACAGGTTCAGGGTGAACCCGATGAAAATGATGACCTGTTCGAACGTGGACGTGATTACGTAGAAGATCGACAGCGCGCCCTGAGTGATGATGGCGATCGCGGGAATATCCCTCCTGCTGTTCTTGCCCATCCAACGGAAGAGGTGATAATCCTCGCCGATGACCTTGGAGATCCTCGGCCCGGCGATAACCATGGCGCTGATGCTGGACAGCAGGAGGAACGCGATGATTCCGCCCATGATCCTGCCGCTTTGCGTCCCGAACACCTTGGTCGCGAAGATGAATCCGACCTCGAGCTGTCCTTTCAGTTCTGCCGTCGGCACGGTATAGAGGAAGACGAAATTCAGAAGCACGTACATGGCGATCACGAAAAGCGTCCCCGTGATCAGGCTGATCGGCAGGTTTTTAGACGGCCTGTCGATCTCCCCCGCCACGTACGCCGCCGCGTTCCAGCCGGAATAAGAAAACGTGACGAAGAACATGGAAATGGCGAAGGCCGGGCTCAGAATGTCATGGACCGCTCCCTTCGTCAAAGCAAAGGACAGGTGCGTCGATTTACCGACGACGAGGCCGAGGCCGACCATGCCGAAAATAACGAGAACCTTGAACAGCGTGATGACGTTCTGGAATTTGGCGCCCACCATTTTGTTCGTGGCATGGAGCGCGGACAGGACGACAATGACCGCGATGGCAAAGAGTGACGCGGTCCTCAGGAACGAAAGTGAACCGCTCAAGAATTCCGGGAGGTCCAGGGCACTCCGGAGATAGTTTCCTAAAGCGATGGATGCGGCCGCCACGGGCGCTGCGAATCCCACGAGAAACGAGATCCAGCCGGCCAGGAATCCGATAGCCGGATGATACATTTTAGTCAGATAATGATATTCGCCGCCGCATCGGGGATACATGACCCCGGCTTCGGAATACGTCAGCGCCCCGAAGAGGGCGATCATCCCGCCGAGAACCCACAAAAGGATCAGAGAAAGCCCCGAAGTGAGGCCGACGACCTGGAAGCCGAGGCTGGTGAAAACGCCGGTCCCGACCATGTTGGCGATGACAAGGGCCGTGGCTGTGTAAAGGCTGAATTTTGTTTTCATGACACCGGCCTAGCGGGCCGCCCCGGCGCTTTTCTTCTTGAAATAAAGGATCGAGTCCTTATTGGTCCCCCAATGGTAGCCGAGGTGGAAGGGAAGCTTTTTGATCTTGGCCGCGTCCGCATAGGCGGCTTCGAGATCGAACTGCTCGACGCCTTTAAAATCGCTGACGGGCTTGATGTATTCGCCGTAGAGCTGGGCATCCCAATCCTTGGCCGGGAAATACCTGAACGGGATCCCCGTGTCGTCCTCGAGGACGAACCGGCTCTTATTCAGGATCATATCCCGGATGCTCGAAAATTCCCGGTAGTGCATGAGGTAAGAGGCCGACTTGATGAACGTCGTTTCGAATTCGAGCCCATCCAGATAAAGATACAAAGTCGAATCCTTCTTGAAGACGTCATCGGCGAGGTCGCAGGAAAAATAATACAGCGTCCGGAGCCTGTTCGTGCCGTTCGCGAAGAATTCGATCTTGATGCCGGAGGGCCGCCTCACCCTTTTCCGCGGAAGCGAATAGTCGTATTCCATTAGCTCGCCCTTGTCCAGGAACTCGCAGCGCTTGACCGCGGAGATCGTGTTATTCGTCCGTTTGAGGAAGAAACAGATGACGGGAAGCACACCGTCCACCTTATCACTCGTCAAGGTCGCGTCCATGTTCTTGGTGATGAAATAGCTTTTATTGAAAAAGTCCGAGAGAGCCGCGTTCATGCTGGCCAGGTAGGTTTCTACATGTTGGGGGGCATCCGGCGCGGCTTTGTCGAACTCCGGGAGTTTCCCGACGAATTCCAACCCGAGCAGAACGTACGTATCGGCATTGGGAAAGAGGTCGAACGCCGTGAGGAAATCCGGCCCGCCGAAGGGATAGAATAAGACCTTTGTCGCGGCTTTCGGTTCGGCGAGCTCGGCCTCCGCCCAGGCCCGCATCGGTTGCAGCCGTTTGGATTCCATATCCGCCCAATGCTTTTCGAGGCCGTCGGCGAACTTCTTCCATTCCGGCGTCTCCTGGAGGGCCTTTAAATTCTCCGCTGTGCAGGGGATCCCGCTGATGAACCTGGCGATTTCATCACAGATGGGATCAATGGGCAATGTCGACGTCGTTTGAGCCGCGATAGGGGCTGCTTGAGGAAAACCATAAACGACAACGATCGCCAGAATGAGGATGAGCTTCATGAACGCTGATTTTCTCATGGACATACCTTTCTCATGGCGCCCCATAATGATAAGGAAATTCGGGCAAAAATTCTACTCTTAAGAAAAAAGGGGCGCAAAAAAGGGGACGGTCCTATTTTTTCAAAACAAAAACAGAGCCGCCCCCTTTTCAGTTTATTCTTTTGACGACGACAAGGGTCCGGTCATCGGCCGGAGGGGCCTTGTCCGTGAAGACGTCGAGGTCGCGATAGACGGCATCCCTCATGTCAGAGGCCGAAGCCCCGGCGTTCTTCAGGCAGACATTGGCCAGGCGCTCGTCCCCGTACTCCTTGTTGTCCTTGTTCCGGCTCTCGGTGATGCCGTCCGTGAACAGGACGAAGATGTCCCCGGGTTTAAGGACCTCCTTCCGCTCCTCATATCCCATTTGGGGCAGCATCCCCAGGCAGAGGCCGGAACTCTCCAAAAACCTGATGCTTCCGTCCCGGCTTAGAACGAGAGGAGGGTTGTGCCCGGCGTTGACAAAGCCCAACTCGCCGGTCTCCTTGTTCAGCTCACAGAAGAAGAACGTGATGAAGGTGTTGATGGCCGAGCTCCGGTGGACGAAATTATTGAGCTTCGCCGCCATGGCCGCCAGCTCGTAGCGCGGATGGACCTCGGAATGAAGGGCCGCCCGGAGCGAGGCCATAAGGAGGGATGCACTGACGCCTTTGCCGGACACGTCGGCCACGACGATGCCGATCCGGCTCGGGTCGATGATAATGAAATCAAAATAATCGCCGCCCACCTGCTGACACGGAACGTTTTTGCCGGCTATGTCGAAGTTCTCGCAGGGCGGCGTGCCCTTCGGGAGGAAATCCCTCTGGATCTGGGCCGCCAGCTGGAGCTCCCGTTCCATTTTCTCCATCTCGATCGCCTGCTCGATGAGCTTTGCGTTCTCGATCTTCACCGCGGCCAGGTTGGACAGCAGGGTTAAAAGCCTCAGGTCTTCCTCGCTGAATTCCTGAAGGAGCGAGATCCGGTCGGCGTAGATGATGCCGATAATCTCCTTGTTGTTCCAAAGCGGGACGCACATCGCCGAGTGGATGCCCGAGTTGATGATGCTCTCCTGGCCTTTGAAGCGAGGGTCCACCGCCGCGTCCGACGTCAGGACGGCGAGCTGCTGCTCGCAGGCCATGTTCATGATGCTCCGGCTGACCTGGATCTTCTGATTCTGTAAAAATTTGTTATTGATCCGGATGACCTTAGGGATCAGCTGGATGGGATTCCCTTCTTTGAGCATCAGGACAGCCCGGTCCATCTTCAGGTGGGCCGAGAGGAGGTCCATGACATGCTCGAGGAGTTCGCCCAAGGGCTTGTGCAGGACGAGCGCCTGGCTGACCTCGCTCAGAACGGAAAAGATCTTGTTTTCGGCGCGGACCGCCTCCACTTCCGTAATGGGAATGGCCGCCTGGACCGTCGTCCGCGAGGTCGGCTGAGCGAGGATGTCCTTGAACGGGATGACGGTGTTGACGCTCGTCGTGGGCACCGGGACGTCGGTCACTTCGATGTTCGTCAGGAGCGGTTTGTCGAAAAGGATGCGGACCGATCCGATGAGGATCTCGTCGCCCTCTTTGAGCTCAATTACGGCCGTGATCTTTTTACCGTTGAGAAAGGTGCCGTTCTTGCTCCCGTTATCCCTGATCACATATCCGGATTCGGACGGGGTGATGATCGCGTGGTGGCCCGAGCAGAACGGGTCAGGGACCGGGATATCATTGTCGGCCGAACGGCCGAAGGACACCTGCCCATCCTTCAGGGGAAGGGAAAACGATTCTCCCTGTTTGGGATATATGTACAATGTCGCCATTGTCAATGGGTTGGCCTGATTCATTATATCATAAACGCTCTTTTTTCAAGCGCCTTGAGGATTTTGCGGCAGGTCTGGGCCTTTTCATCCAATGGCCTGTCTTCGAGCAGCGGTAAAAGTGCCTCTTTGATGTCCTTTTTCAGCATATTCTCGAGTAGCTCGAGAGCGTAATCCACAGACCTTTTCGTCCCTTCGCGATAATTCTGATAGGCCCTCATCACGTCTTCGTGAGGATAGACGAGGCTCGCGAGCTCAAAGATCTGCTTCAAGGTGCGCGCCAGAATGTTTTCGAGCTCCCCGGCCAACACGGCCTTTTTATTCTCTTTTTGGGCGCTAAAAAGCTCGAGGACGAGGATGCAGGCTTTTTTGACGGCCATGAAGACCTCAGAGTCGATATCTCTCTCGGAAAATCGAAGAAACGGACTTTGGGACCGGATCTTGGTCAGCGCTTCGATGACTTCCCCTTGGACGTCCGAATCCCGCTTCTTCAGCTCCCGGACAAGGAGATCCGTGGCCCGCTGGGTTCCCATACGCGCCAGGATATCCGGAATGGCTTTCCTCAGCTTGACGTCTTCTTTCGGATCGGAAAGATAGTCCTTCAGCGTTCCCCCGATCTTATCGCCATATTCGAGCAAGGCCTGGCCAGCGGCCTGCTGCGTCGCGGGCCGGCCCAGATGAGGGACGACATGCGGAACAAATTCCCTCTTTTTTTGTCGCCCAGCGCTTTCCAAAGCGTAGCGAACGACTTCGGGAGAATCGTGTTTTAACAGACGGCCCAGGTTTTGAACAAGCGGCGAATCCGACGTCATCATTCCCAATGCTTTAGCGATTTCCATCTGGGAAACGACTGCGTCCCCGTCCCGGGCTTCAGCGATCTTCTCGACACGCTCCCGCATCAGCTCCTGATAGACATCGAGCGAGAGGATTTCCCGGACCTGCGCGTCCAGGTCTTGCTCCTCGATAACATCCTCCCATTCTGGAACAAGCGCCTCCCCGCTGACGTCCAGGAGCGAATCGAACGACCCGGCCAGGACTTCGGACGACTTCGCCGTGATGATCTTTTTTAGCTCCGGGCTCAACTGATCCTTTTTGATCAGGTCCATAAGGTTCATTGCGTAAAGAACGGAACTCCGCTGCCGGCTCTCCAGAGTGTCGAACACCAGCTTCGTCGCGTCGACGTCGATCTGCTCGAAGACGAACTTATCCGCGTCCGGCCACTTGATGGTCAGGTTCTTCTTGACGATGCCCACGTATTCCCGAGAAATCTGATGGTTGAGATAAGCCCAAACGAGGAGGAACGCCAGCGTCAGGACGCTCAACTGTGGGAGCGAAAAATGAAGGAGGTTAAAGAACACGAGGAGAAATAGCGCGGCCATCGCGTCCGCGAACTTGTTGATAAAAAGATCGATAAAGACCTTGGCTTTATATTTGGTCTCGACCGGAACGGGAATATACAGAATCTCCCGCGTCGACTGGCTCAAGGAATGCGACAGGCTCTTATCCGCGCCCCGCATCAGCGACGTCCATACCATCATCGTCTTTACGGCCTCCGCCGGAATGAAAAATCCGAAGGCCGCGCCCACTGCCAGGACGACGGGGGAGATAAAAAGGGCTGCCCGCAGGCCGAATTCTCTCAGGATGCGATTCGTCAGAAGAATATGGAGGAGATACGAGGCGACCAATAAAAGGGTGTAAAAAACTCCCAAAAAGGCCGTCCGCTCGTCATCCGTGAACCGGTCATGGAGCGCATGGGAGAATTGGAAATCGATGAACTTGCTCACGGCGAAACCCACTAGCATCACGCCGCTCAGGAGGAGCAAATACCGGCTCTTCATCAGGATACGGAGGCTCTGGAGGTATCCGACCCGGGACTTTGGCGCCCCTTCCTTTCGGATTTCTTTCTCCGGGCGTATCTCCCCAGGGTTTGGGGGCAGGACCAGGATGATGCCAAGCCCGGCCAGGAGGAAAAAAGGGCAGACCAGGAGGAGCTCTTCCGAGCCGATAAGCCCGGAAAGAACAGAAGCGGCCAAGGACCCGGCGACTCCGCCCAAAAGCCCGCCGCTCACGAAAAATCCGATGAAGCGCTTGGCCTGCCGCGGGGTGTAAATGTCATTGACGAGGATCCAGAACTGAATGACGGAGATCGCGAGAAACACTTCAGCCCAGAACCAGAACACCATAGAGACCCAGGTCTGACCCGTCCTGAATAAAACCCGGAACACGGGAAGTCCGGCGGTGAAAAAGAGCAGGCTCAAAGAAATATAGCGTTTCCGGTTAAGAGTCTGCAGCAGCCGGGTATTGAAGGCCGCCACAAAGCTCATCAAGACGGCCGTTGCAAGATAGGCCAGAGGAAGATTCTCCGGCGTGAGCTTTTTTAGAAAGAGGGAGGTTTTCAGCGGCAGAATGACATAGGCCGCGGCCATCATCAGGAAAAAGTAAACGAAGAGCAGGAGCGTCGTCCTGGTCTCCCCGGGCTGAATGTCCACGACGCGTCGCAGGAGCCGATGGGCACGCCCGCTATTCATGGCTATTCAACCTCGCTCTTCTTGCTTGAGAAACCCTCCAAAATCGGGAAGAGCCGTTCCTTGATCTCCAGGTCAACCGTATGATCAAGGAGCTCGACGGCATAGGCGATCGAATCCTTCGTCCCTTTCAAAATATTCTGATAGGACCGGAATATATCCTCATGGTCATAGACGAGGCCGAGCAGTTTGAAAAGCGGAAGCAGGTCGGAGGGGCTCTTGGCCGGCCCGAGCTTTTCAATTTCCGAGGCGAACCCACCGCGCACGACCTCTTCTTCAAATTCGATGTCCGGTTTTTGCGACCGGATTCGGTCCAAGGCGTCGATGATCTCTTCATTCAATTCTTCACGGCCCCGCGCGAGTTCCTCGAGGAGAACATCCGCCGTCTCTCGGGTGGCGATATGCGCCAGAAGCGACGCCGCTTGCCGGCGAACGTCCAAGCCCTCGCCACCATCCGAAAGAAAATCCGACAACGTCCCGGCAATCGATCCTCCGTATTTTTCGAGGGCCGATTTCGCGTCTTCGCGAGCCTTTTGATCGCCGAGTTTCCGGATGAGGATCGGGACATATTCCTTTTTCTTGAGTTTTGCGGCGGATTCCGCGGCATACTGAAAGACCTTCGGCGAAGCATCCAAAAGCAGATCTTCAAGCCTCGCCGCCAGCGTCGAGCGGTCCTCCATCAGGCCAATCGCTTTGGCCAGCTCCATTCTCGCGGTTTCCGATCCTCCGCTTTTATCTTCCAGCACCTTCCCGGCATAATCCTCCATGAGCTTCTGATAATTTTCGAGCGAGAGGATTTCACGGATCTCTTTGTCCATCTCGGCCGGAGGGATCCGCTCTTCAAAATCGGGCAGCCAGGGGGACGCGTCGTATTCAAAAAGCGGATGGGACAAGGGCGAAGAAATCTCCGATGGCTTGAGCCCCAGTAGGTTTCGGATCTCGGGCGTGAGCTTATTCTGCCGCGCCAGCTCATAGAGATGGAGGGCGAACAGGGTCGGGCTCTGCATCCGGCTTTCGAGCGTGTCCACGACGAGCTTGGCCGCCTCGACGTCCATCTTCCCGGCCACGATCCCGTCGGCCCGCTCCCATTTTTTCGCAAGCTGATCCTTAACTTCCCGGACGTAGGCGCCGCTGATTTTGAAGTTCAAAACGATCCAGAGCAGGACGAATCCACCGGTCACGATGCTCACCCAGCGCATAGGCTCAATACCGATCGCCGCAATCGGCTTAAGCCCAACGATGAAAAAAAGACCCAGCAAAAGCACTCCGCCAACCGCTTTGGAAAAGCGGTTCAAGAACATGTCGATGAAAATCTTGGCTCTATATTTCAAATTCGGCATGACGGGGATATAGAGAAGTTCCCGGGATGACTGGTTGATGGAATAGGACAGGGCCTTATCGCTTCCCTTGATGGCGATGGCGACGCCCAGGCTTTCCGGGAAAGCCCCGATGCCGACGGAACAGAGGAGGATGATCAGAGGATAGATCATCAGGCCGGGGCGGATGCCGAAACGATTGATGAAACGGCTGGTCAACACGAACTGAAGAAGAAAGGCGAAGACCAGCATGCCGGCGTAGAATTGGCCGAAAAAGGACGCCAGATTGGCTTTGGCCGCCCGGTTCTGTTCGATGATGCTCATGGACTGCCAGTCGATGAACGTGGACACGATCCAGGTCACGACAACGATAGCGGCCATGAGCTTGAGATAATCATTGACTCGCACGCTCTGGAAACTGTCCCATAAACCGACTCGCTCCGCCTCCCTGCCGATAGGCTTCGAAGCGGAGCCGGCGGCGGTAAACCGGCTCTCGTTTTTCTTCAGCCAGGCGAAGATGGCATTGACGACGACCATGCAGGCGCACAAGAATAGTGCCGATAAAAGAAGAAGCAGGTGCGATTGCTCCGATTTCGCCAAAAACCACGTCAGAAGGTAGCCGGCAATCCCGCCTAAGAGGCCGCCGCTGCCGAAAAAACCGATCAGCCGCTTGGCCTCGCGGGGATTGAAAACATCGTTGACCAAAAACCAGAACTGCGTGGTCAGCGCCACGACAAAGATATTGGCCCACATATAGTAAATAAGCGCCAGCCATTTCCAATCAGACACGGAAAAAAGGGCCCAAAAAAGGAGGCCGGTCAAAATGAAGAAAACAAGTGTGGATAAAAGAAGGCGGCGCCTCGAGATCCTGGATTGGAGCCTGGCATGCAGGGAAACGGCAAAACCGACGAGGATGAGCGTAATATAAGCGTAAGGGAGCTTTTTCGCTGTGAGGTCCTCGAGATAATTGGCGGTCCGGATGACCTTGATGATGCCAAAGGGAGCCGTGATGAGGAAAAAATAAAAAAAGAGCAGGGTGGCCAGGACCTCTTCGCCGGGCTTGATGTTGACGACGGCCGAGAGGATCTTAAAAAGGCGACGTTTCGCCATGGGGTGTCCTAAGAAGAATCGAAGAGAAAATCAATCCTTGAAGAAGCTCTGGAGGGCCGAGTCTTCTTCCTCGTGGATATCCAGGACTTTGGTCAGCATGGTGACTTGGAAGATGAGAAAGAGCTTTTTGGAGATCCGGGCGAGCTTGAGCTTCCCCCCCAGGTTGTGCGTGGAAATGTAGCTGGCCAGGATCTCGCCGACACCGAAGCTGTCGATGAATTCCACTTTCTCAAAATTCAGCAGGATGTGCTTTTTGCCAACCTCGAGCTGTTCCTTGACCAGCTGATGAAGCGTGACATCCGTGATGTCCGATCGCTTGATCTCCCCCTCGATGTCGAAGATCACGACATTGTTTTTATCTCGCCTGTTGATCATCATGGCTTTTGCCTTCCCTATGAGCTTTTTATCAAAAGGGCGCGGGAAAGTCAATCTGAGTTCCCAAATATAAGCATTTCTTTTTCCGTAATGACTTAACATTGTGATTCCTTTGAAATTTCAGACCTGTTTCTCTTAAACTCGCAATCAGCATAGAGATTTGAAAATGGGAAATAGGCATGAGATTTTCCTTTAAAAAACTACTAAGAATACAATAATCCATCATTTTTATTCAAATTTGGGAAATCTAAAATTAAAAAACTCTTATTTTCGAATTATGACCCAGCCTGAATGACAGGGCCAACAATTTATTCGCACGCCCAAACCGTCCGCAGCCGGGTGAGTTCCACGCCGCTCGTTTTTTGAAATATCCCGTGAAAAAAAGTTGGCCCTGTTTCATTATCGAATCTCTGGCTTTTCGAAACGACCTCATCTCCATAAAAAGCCTCGCCTTTGTAGGCCACTTCGATGTCTGTGGGCCGGGCGGCCCTGAGAATATCCTCTGGTACGGTTTCCAGCGCCCACTGAATATAAACGGCGTGGTTGACGTGATTATTAATATCGATGTCCTGCATCCCGACCCGGAAGGAGAGCTCGCGATCGGGAGCTGAACACGGAGGGAGCGGCAGAAAATCATCTTGGATGGCTCTTTTATCGAGTGCGAATCGATCGGCCAAGTTTTCTTCAAGCCGGGCGGGCTGTTTCACTTTGACGTTCCATAAGAGCCAGGAGCTTGTGGCCGCGGCCACTATTTCTCCATCTTGGTCCGCCATTTCAAAATCCCGGAGGGCAAACAGGCCCTGCTTTCCCGACGGCCAGGTGGATACCGCGATCCGGTCGTTCAACGCTGGATATCGGAAAACTTTGATGTGGTAACGGGAAAGCATCCAAGTAAGGTCCCGTTTCATGAGATCCAGGATGGAAAAGCCCAAGAGGGTGGCATGATCGCCTGCCGCATCCTGGAGATAATTCAAAAGCGAGAGCAGGGGCGCATTTAACCGAAAATCTACTTCATAGGTGTGGACCTGGAATTTTTTCGTATAGACTTTGTCCATGGGAAGGGAAAGTTATCACGATAGGCGAAGAAAATCAAAAAATACGG
>JALHTW010000288.1 GCA_022866045.1 Candidatus Aminicenantota bacterium
CTCGCCGAAAATCTGTATTACAGCAACGACAAAGAATGGAACAACCGCGTGAAGCTGATGTTGGAAAGCAAGCAGCTCATCGACGAATGGGCCAAAACGATCAACACCAAGTTCGGGGACAAGAGCGAAGAGGACCTGACACCGGACCAGAGGCGCGAATATCGCAAGATCAACGAGCTTATCGATAAGGAACAGAAAGTCCTCGAAGATCTCCAGGCCAAACAGAAAGCCTCCATGGAGGGCTTCAATAAGCTCCTCGAAGAAGCCAAACAGAGGCTGGGAATCAAAAAATAAAGGCCTCCTGAATTCTGAGGAATATTCCCTCCCCTCGTTTTGTTCTCGAGCGGGGCGAAACGAGGGGATTTTTTTTTGCGGCCATAACTATTACAATGGAACGGTGAGGAAACCGCCAACGGGAGGAGCGCCATGGCTTCGAAGCCTTTAACCCGCAAGCAGTCAGCGGCCCGCATCAAGGACCTCCGCGACGAGATCAAGTATCACGAAAAGAAATATTACGTGGACAACGAGCCGCAGATCTCGGACTATGAGTTTGACCAGCTCGTCAAAGAGCTTGGACGCCTGGAAGGCCGGTTTCCCGAGCTCGTCACGCCCGAATCCCCGACCCGGCGCGTCGGCGAAAAGCCGGTCGAAGGCTTTCCGACCGTCCGCCACAAGCGGCCGATGCTGAGCATGGACAACGTCTATTCAGTCAGAGAGCTCGAGGAATTCGAGCAGCGGGTCCGGAAGCTCCTGCCCGGGCAGCAGATCGAGTATGTGGCCGAGCTCAAGATTGATGGGCTCGGCATTTCAATCCTCTACCGGGGCGGAAAATACGTCCAGGCCGTTACCCGCGGCGACGGCGTCCAGGGCGACGACGTGACGGCGAACGTCAAAACGATTAGGAGCCTTCCTCTCGTTATTCCCGACGCGCGGGAAGTCGAGGTGCGGGGAGAAATCTATCTTCCCTTCGAATCCTTCCAAAAGATCAACCGAGAACGCGAGGCGAAAGAAGAGGCTCTCTTCGCCAATCCGAGGAACGCCGCCTCGGGATCGATCCGGCTCCTCGACTCGAAGGAAGTCGCCTCCCGCAAGCTTGATGTCTTCCTTTATTCCATCCATATCGAAGGCGCGGAACTCGCCAGCCAGTGGGAAAACCTCCAGACCATCAAGAAGCTGGGGTTCAAGATCAACCCTCATTCCCGCCTCTGCCGCACCTTGGGCGAGGTCGTCGATTTCTGGGGGGAATGGACTGAAAAACGGGACTCGCTGGATTACGACGCGGACGGCGTCGTGATCAAAGTGAATTCCACCGGACAGCGTCAGGCGCTCGGGGTCACGTCCAAATTCCCCCGCTGGGCGATCTCCTTCAAGTTCCCGGCGAGGCAGGCAACGACGCGCCTGAACGGCATCGTCGTCCAGGTCGGCCGGACCGGGGCTCTGACCCCGGTCGCCGAGCTCGAGCCGGTCAGGCTCTCGGGCATCACCATCAGCCGCGCCACCCTCCATAACGAGGACGAGATCAAGCGCAAGGACATCCGGATCGGGGACTACGTTCTGATCGAGCGGAGCGGCGACGTCATCCCGAAGATTGTCAGCCCGATGAAAGAGCGCCGGACGGGGCGGGAGAAGATATTCGTCATGCCGACGAAGTGCCCCGTTTGCCACTCGGAGGCGTTCCGGCCAGAGGGTGAGGCCATCGCCCGCTGCACCAATCCGTCGTGTCCGGCCAAGCTTCGCGAGTCCCTTCTTCACTTTGCGGCACGGCGGGCGATGACCATTGAAGGCCTCGGCGAAGCCCTCGTCGATCAGCTCCTCGAAAAGAAGCTCGTCCGGTCCATCCCTGACATTTACGCCCTCAAATATGACGACCTCGTGGACCTCGAGCGCATGGGCCCCAAGAGCTCCGAGAACCTGCTCGATGAGATCCAAAAGTCCAAATCGAACGATATCGCCCGGCTCATTTTCGCCCTGGGCATTCGGCACGTCGGGGAGCGCTTGGCCCAAACGCTAGCCGCTCATTTCAGGGGCATCGATATGTTGGCTGCGGCCGGCGTGGAAGAGCTGACGGCCATTGAGGACGTGGGCCCGGTCGTGGCCGAGAGCATCGCCTTTTTCTTCAAGCAGCCGGAAAACCGGGACCTCCTGCGGAAGCTTAAGACGGCCGGCCTCAATTTCGCGGCGAAAAAAGGAGAGGCGAAAGGCGATCAGCCTTTGGCCGGAAAGACGTTTGTCCTGACCGGAGGGCTCGATCGATTCAGCCGCGACGAAGCCAAAGACGCGATCGAGCGCCGGGGAGGGACGGTAACGGATTCCGTCTCGAAAAAGACGACCTATCTCGTCGTCGGCAAAGAACCGGGATCAAAGCTTGCGAAAGCCCAAAAATTGGGCATAACGATATTGAACGAAAAGGAATTTTCGAAGCTCACAGAATAGGCCGCGCCGGTCCCTATTTTTTCTTGGACCCGAACAAATCCATGGAGAGGATATCTTTCAGCCCTTTTTTCTCGCCGGATTTTCCTGTTATCAATCGGAGCTCTTGAAGAGCGGTCTTGTGTTCGGGATCGATCTCCAAGGCTTTTTCGAACTGTATCTTCGCCCGGGCGAGCAGCCCTTCCTGCTTATAGAGGAATCCCAGCCCGACAAAGCCTTCGGGGTTCCACGCCTCGAGTTTAATGGCCAGCAGAAAATCCCTCTCAGCCTTCTTTCTCAGAGCGGGAATTTTCGACTCAGCCAGGGCCAGGAGAAGATAATAATCGCCCTTATCATCCTTGCGCCTCACCGCTTCTTCAAGGAGGGCAATCGCCTCTTCAAAGCGGCCCCGATTGTAAAGCGTCTTTCCCTGGCGGAACCGGATATCGGCGTTCTTCGACCTGTCCCTTTCGATCTCCTCCCTCGCGGCGGCCGGCTTGGAGGCAGGGGCCGCTTTCGGCTCCCTGCTCAGCAGAAACCGATAAGCCTTGGTGATGTAATCGAAGACTTCTTCGATTTGACTCTTGAATTCAGGGGTCAGGTGCCGCCCGAATAGATCCGGATGGAACTTCCGGGCCATCTTGAAATAGGCCTTCTTGATCTCGGTCTCGTCGGCATGGGCAGAAACGCCCAGAACCTGTTCGTAATCAAGGTCGGGCAACTTTTTCCTGAGTTCGAGGGCTTCCTCGATCCGGGCCTCCAAATCGGTGCTCGTCCGTGCCCGTCCCCCTTCTTCTTCAGTTCGCTTTTTTCGCGGCTCCTCAAGATCGACGACCTCGAGACAATACAAAAGATAAAGCGTTTTCCAGAATTCCTCCGGGCTCCCGGCCTTCGCGGCCAGCAAGTCGCCCGCATCTTTCTTGCCGTCAACAAGGTTCAGCAAGAATTTTTCTTCCTCGGTCAAACGATGGACATTCTCCGCACTGGCCGTGACGGGGACTCTGTTTTCCATGAACTGTTGGAGAGAACGATGAAACGGCATCATTCGGATGCCCTGTTCGATCAAATGGACGAGGTTTATTTTCTGCTCGAACCCTTCCTCAAAGAAGCGGTCTCGTTCACGAAAAGAGATTTCGGCGTCGAAATAGGGGAAAAGGCTAATGGTGATCGAGGTCATCTGGATGATGAGCCCCTCATAGAGGTCCTTCTGAGAGACGAATTTCTTCTCGACAAGGGTCTCGCCGAGCATGGCCGCGGACTTGAGAAACTGCGGGATCGAGCGGAAGGCCTCCTTGGAAATCTTCCCGCTGTTATAAAGGATCTCTCCCAACCGTTCGTCGGGAACATTCGTTTTGGTAAAAATAAGGCTGCCGTCCTGAAAATACAGGTTTTTCAGGGTGTCGCCCCGCCGAAATCTCAAATGTCCGGTCTTCCAGTTGAAATAAATGTCTTTGAGAAAACAGGCGATATGAACCATGGAACTTCTCTTATTTTATCTAAAAACGACGCGACTCTCAACAGGCAAACAGGGTCAGGCCTCGGTCTTCAACAGATTTCCCTCGACATCCCGAGCGACTCTTTCAATATGAGATGTTGAGACCTGACCCCATTTTGTGATAATTTTAGGGCATGAGAGTCGTCCTGGCCCAGACGGCGCCGCGCCTCGGCAACATCAAAAAAAATCTCGAGCTCCATCTTCAGGCCATCGAAAAAGCCCGAAAGGAAAAAGCGGACCTCATCGTTTTTCCTGAATTGAGCCTCACCGGATACAAGCTCCGGGACCTCGTCGAAACTGTGACCGTCGACCCGGACCGCTCCAAAGAGATCCGGGAATTGAAACGCCTCAGCAAAGATATCGCCCTCGTCTTCGGGTTCGTCGAAGAGCGGGAAGCGGAAAAAGGCCTGTTTTATAATTCAGCCGCGTTCTGCGCCAAAGGGAAGATCCTTCACGTTCACCGGAAGGTCTTTCTTCCGACGTTCGGCCTGTTCGAGGAGCTGCGCTTTTTCGCCCCGGGACGCAACTTCCGGACGTTCGAGACGCCCTGGGGAAAGATGGGCCTGATGATCTGCCGGGACTTCCTCCACTATAACGCCAGCTACCTGTTGTACGCCGGCGGCGCCGAGACCATGATCGTCATCAGCGCGGCTCCCGGACGCGGGCTTTCCGGCAACAAGGGATTCGCTTCGAGCCGGATGTGGGAGCTCATGGGCGAAGCCATGGGCCGATTCTCGCAGGCGTTCGTCCTCTACTGCAACCGCGTCGGCCTGGAGGACGGAGTGGCCTTTGCCGGAGGGTCGTTCATCTTCAATCCCATGGGCCAGCGCCTGGCCCAGGCGGCCTATTTCCAGCCGGAACTACTCGTCCGGGAACTCGACATGAACGAGGTCCGGAAGGCGCGCAAGAACTGGCCGTTCAAGCGCGACGATAAGCCCGAAGTGACTCTCGAGGCCCTCCAAAGGATCGTCCGTGGATATGTCGATTAATAGCCCTTTCGCCGTCAAGATCCTGACGACGTTCATCAAGGAAGAGCTGTCTAAATCCGGGTTCAAAAAAGGGATCCTCGGACTCAGCGGCGGGCTCGATTCCTCCGTGTGCGCTTTTCTTACCGCCAAAGCGCTCGGCCCAAAGAACGTCATCGTTCTGATCATGCCCTATGGCCGGAGCTTCGGCGGGGAGGTGGAAGACGCGCAAGACGTGGCCCGGCACCTGAAGATCAAAGCGACGGTCATCGATATCGCCCCCATGGTGGACGCCTATTTCAAAAGACATCCGACCGGGAACCGCGTCCAACTCGGAAACAAGATGGCCCGCGAGCGGATGTCTATCCTCTATGATCATTCGGCCCGGGAAAAAGCCCTCATCCTTGGCACAAGCAACAAGACCGAGCTCCTGATCGGATACGGAACGATCCACGGCGACATGGCCTGCGCCATCAACCCGATGGGCGATCTTTACAAGATCCAGGTTCGCGAACTGGCCGCCTATCTCGGCGTCCCCGAAAAGATCCGGAGGAAACTGCCCACCGCGGGCCTTTGGGCCGGCCAGACGGACGAAGTTGAGATCGGTCTGACCTACGCCGAGATCGACCAGGTTCTTTATTATCTCGTCGACGAGCGCGAATCGAAAGACGAGGTCATCACCCGCGGCTTTAGAAAAGCCCATGTCGAAAAAATCCTGTCCCTGATTAAGAATTCGGAGTTCAAAAGGCAAATGCCTCCGATCGCCAAGATCTCCTCACGAACCGTCGGCCACGATTTTCTTTATCCCTACAACTGGGACAAATAAGACCTTGCTCGGATCGCTTTTCATCATCGCCACGCCCATCGGCAACCTCGAAGACATGACGCTGCGGGCAATCCGCGTCCTCCGCGAGGTCGCGGCCATCGCCTGCGAAGATACGCGTCAGACCCTCAAGCTGCTGAACAAGTACGAGATCAAAAAAGAGCTCATCAGCTATTATCAACCCAGGGAAAGCCAAAAGATCCCTCTCATCCTGAACATCCTCCGGAAGGGAAAAGACGTTGCCCTCGTCTCGGACTCTGGCACTCCCGGCATATCGGATCCTGGATTCAGGCTGATTCGGGATGCCCTGAAAGAAGGGATCAAAGTCGTTCCGGTACCTGGACCGACCGCATTCGCCGCCGCGCTTTCGGCCTCCGGACTTCCTACCCACCAGTTTTTATTTGTGGGTTTTCCTCCGCCCAAAAAAGAGGCGGTAAAAAAATTATTGCTTTCGCTTAAAGGCGTGAAAGCAACCCTTATTTTTTATTTGCCAGCCAGGAGAGCTGCGGATTTTCTCCGGGCAACGTTGGACACGCTGGGAGACCGGCAGGTCGTGATTGCCCGAGAAATGACCAAAATTTATGAAGAATTCTTAAGAGGCAGCAATTGTGATATCCTAGCCGAGATCGAGAAGAAAAGCCCAAGGGGAGAAATCACGCTGCTAATCCATGGAGAATTAAAATAATTTAGGATATTTTTTTAAATATATTTTATCTGAATTATTCATGAATTACGTTATCTCTCCCGGTCGTGGATTTGCAGACGGGCGCTGAATTCGGGGACATGACCCAAATTCTCCGGAATAGGGATCGTGTCCCCCCTCGTCTTGAATTCGGCGCCATCTGCGAATTCTCTTCTCGAGGAAACGACGCAATTTATGAATAATTCAGTTTTTACAAATAGATACTAAAATATTATATTATTATCTCGCCAAGATATTAAGAGGGAGGTTATAAAATGGCGATTATCAGATGGGATCCCGTTAGGGACATGGTTACTTTACGGGAAAAAATGAACCGCTTGTTCGAGGATGTCTTTACGGGACAGAGCGAGGGCAAAGAGCTGGCAGCCAGCACCTGGGCGCCCGCGGTGGATATTTTTGAGACAGAGAACGATCTGGTGATGACGGCAGAAGTTCCCGGCATTGACGAGAAGGACATCGAGATAAAGATCGAAGACAATACGCTGATCTTAAAAGGCGCAAGGAAGTTCGAGAAAGAAACCAAGGAAGAGAATTACCACCGCATCGAACGCTCTTACGGCTCCTTCTACCGGGCTTTCACCCTTCCGAATTCCATCGACCCGGAGAAAATCCAGGCTGAGCATGAGAACGGCGTGCTAAAGATTACCATGCCTAAGCGAACAGAATTGAAGCCCCGGAAGGTCAAGATCCTCAAGCCGATCGCGTCGGAAAAACCGAAGAAGTAAAGCCGGTTTATTCAAGGGAGATGGTTTTTCAACCATCTCCCTTTTTTTATATTGCGTCCGATTCTTGTCTTGGAGAACGCTCGTCATTTTTCCTAGAGCGACGGACGAACAAGAGCGGAATTTTCTTGCCGGGGAAATTCCGCGCGTTTTTGAGCGGTGTGCCCCGAGTCCTTTAGGCTTGGGCGATGGTGACGGCCCGGACCTCTTTGGCCCCGGCCCGCTTCAGCACGGATGCGCATTCCCGGAGCGTTGATCCCGTCGTATAGACATCGTCCACAAGGAGGATGATCTTGCCCTGGATTCTCTCCTCATTGGCTGTCTGATAAGCAGCCTTGACGTTTCTCGCCCGCTCATCCAGTTCCAAGGACGTCTGAGGAGGGATGTTTCTGATCTTTTTCAGGACGTCTGTTTCAAGAGGAAATTCCGTGAGCCGGCCGAGCTCTTTAGCAAGGACTTCGGTCTGATTGAATCCCCTCTCCCGCTTCCTCCGCCGATGGAGCGGCACAGGAACGATCATATCTGTGCCCCACCAGATTGCCTCTTCTTTTTTTAGGCTTTCAAAAATGAACCGGGCTAGATTCGGTCCCAGTGTTTTATACCGGCGGTACTTGAACAGAAGGATCGCATCCTTGAGCTCTCGGCGATACCTGCCGCACGATCTGTGAATGGAAAAGGATGGCGGCTTCTCAAGGCAGGAGGAACAAAGATGAGCCTCGCCGACCCCGTCGAAGAACCGTCCGCAACACAGGCAGAATGATGATCGATACGGCCTAATCTTATCGAGACATGATTCGCACAGGACCCTCTCTTGAGGAGATGCGAGAAGCGTCGTGCAGATCTTGCAGAACGAGGGGAAAAACGCGAGCTCGAAAAGCTTCGCGCTCTGTGAAAAAGTTTTTTTGACGGAAAATATCAAGTCGTTTCGGACTCAGCCTTTTCCTGGCAGCCGATGCAGAACGGCGTCCACGGCAGAGCGTTCAGCCTCTTTTTGCTGATCTCTTTTTGGCACATCTGGCAGTTGCCGAACTCGCCCCGGTCAATTCTCCGGAGGGCCGCATCCATCTGGAAGAGCAGATCGCGTTCTGCGTCGGACAGGCTCAGGAGGAATTCTTTGGTATAGGAGCTTTCGGCCTTATCGGCCACGTCCTGGGCGATATCGGTCTCAACCTCTTTGCTCTCGTTGCGGAACTCGGACAGTTTCCGGACGATCTCGTTCCGGCGAGCGACGAGCGTCTTCTTGTAGACTGCCAATTCCTTCTTCTTCATGCTTCCAGCTTTATTTGGCATACTGTCTTCCTTTCATGATGGAGATAGAGCGGTAGATTTGTTCCATCAGGACGATCCGGACAAGCTCATGCGAGAGCGTCATCCTCGAGAGGGAAAGACGGAGATCGGCCCTCTCCAGGATCCTTTGAGCCAGCCCCAAAAATCCGCCGAGGACGAACGTGACTGTCCGGACCGGACCCACCGCGCATTCCTCGAAAAACCGGGCCAATTCTTTGGAACTCATCTCTCGGCCTTCGTCAAAGAGGCAGACAATATAATCATCTTTAAAATGTTTTTCAAGCCCCCCCGCCTCAATTTCTTTAATTTTTTCTCCGAACCGTTCTTCCAGCCCGCGGGCCGCGGCGGTCTCGATGATCTCGCAGGGCACGAGGGCGCGGATCCGCTTCAGGTAGAACTCCTGCAGCTCGCGGACCGCGGCGGTCTTCGTCTTGCCCGGCCATAAGATTTTGATGTTCATGACAAGCGAAATGCTTCCATTTTTTAACAGCTGATCTTGGGCGCATCACCCCAGAGCTTTTCCAGCAAATAATAGTCCCTGGCTTGTTTGGAGAAGATGTGGACGACGAAATTTCCGTAATCCATGAGGATCCACTCTCCGTGCTGCGTCCCTTCCACGCCGAGGGGCCGGACGCCGCCGGCCTTCAATTCCTGCTCGATCGTTTCGGAGATGGCGGCGTTCTGCCGGGAGGAATTCCCATGCATGATGACGAAGAAATCCGTGAAGGCCGCGGCGTCCCGCAGGTCCAGGACCAGGATCTCTTCTCCCTTTTTCGCCTGCCCGGCTTTGACGGCCGCTTTGACGTCGGAGGGAAGGCCGCGCTTCGTGATGGTCTTGGCTTTTTTAATGTCCATGTGCGTCCTTGTTCTTTGACCTCCTCTTCTCATAGAACGTGTGTTCCCTGATATATTTTTCGACGGACGGAGGGACCCATCCTTTGAGGGATTCTCCACACCTGGCCCGCTTCCGGATATCCGTGGCGGAGATGTCGAGGGCGTCGATCGGCACGAGGAAGATTCTGAACGTGGAAAACAAGCGTTCGTGGATTCTGACCGACCTCGGGACCTCCAGCATTTCGTCCTGAAACGACCTTTTCAGGACTCCCTTGGCTTCACCCAGGCGATAGCCGGGCCTGGTCATGACGATGAACAGGCATTGCTCGAGCACGCGCTCCCATTCTTTCCACGTCTCGATGTCCAGGAACGCGTCCACGCCCAGGATGAAGAAGATCCTGGCGTGAGGGTAAATCTTTTTCACCTTGTTCAGCGTCAGGATGGAATACGACGTTCCTCGGGCCCGGATCTCGATCGGGCAGGGGACGAGATGGCGGCGGCCGCGCAGGGCGAGTTCGACCATCCTCATCCGGTCCCGGGGAGAGACGATCTCCTCCATTTCCTTATGCGGCGGAATATGAGACGGGATGAAGAGAACGCGGTCCAGAGAAAACCTCTTCTGGACCGCGGCCGCAGCGCGGACATGTCCGAGGTGGACCGGATTGAACGTTCCTCCGAAAATGCCGACGCGCTTTTTTCTCATCTGGAGGGCCGGCGTTCTGTGTTTTCTTCATTGAGGCGTTCAAGAGCTTCGGCCATGGCAGAGATAAGTTTCTTGAGCCCCTCGTTTTTCAACGCCGAAATGGCGAAAAGGGCAAGGCCTTCTTTTTTCGCCAGCTTTTTGACAGCCTCCAGCCGCTTTTTGTCCGGCCCGAGCAGGTCGGTTTTATTAGCAACCAGGATCTGATGTCTCCTGGCCATTTCCGGATTGAAGGCTTCGATTTCTTTCATGACGACTTTATAGTCATGGACCGGGTCCCGCCCCGAATACGGAGAAACGTCGAGGATATGAACCAGAACCTTTGTCCGCTCGATATGCCTCAGGAATTTGACGCCGAGCCCGTGGCCGAGGTGCGCGCCTTCAATAAGCCCTGGGATATCGGCCACGACGAAGCTCCTCTCGCCGACATCCACAACGCCGAGGTGCGGGATGAGCGTCGTGAACGGATAATCCGCGATCAGCGGTCTCGCCGCCGAGATCTTCGAGATCAAGATGGATTTGCCGACGTTGGGGAAGCCCACCAGGCCGATATCGGCGATGAGCTTCAGTTCGAGCATCAGCTCTTTCTCTTCGCCGGGATTCCCCGGTTCGTGTTCCCGGGGCGCCTGGTGCGTCGAGGAGACGAAGGAAGCGTTTCCGCGCCCGCCCTTTCCGCCCTTCGCCGCAAGATATTTTTGGCCGGACCGGAGAAAATCGCAAAGGACTTCGCCCGTTCGGACGTCCTTGACGACCGTGCCCACAGGGAGGCGAAGTTCAAGGTCGGCGCCCTGCTTTCCCCGCCGGTTGCTTCCTTCGCCGTTCGCCCCGCTCTTCGCTTTGTTGATCGGATGAAAACGGAAATACGACAGCGAATTCAAGCCTTCGTCGGCAAGAAAATAGATGTGGCCGCCGTTCCCCCCGCGTCCACCGTCCGGCCCGCCCTTAGGGACGCCGTGTTCCCGGCGGAAACTCACGCAGCCGTTCCCGCCTTTCCCGGCCTGAAGAAAAACCTTGACCTGGTCGATGAACATTTTAAGAAAAGACCAATCCTCGCCCGTTATTCAATTTTTCTTTGGCGGATGGTTTGAACAAAAAAGATGGCGATGATGTTTCGGCCCCTCCCCTAGGCGGGAAGAACGGAGACAAACGTGCCCCTTTTGCCTTTGTCGGCGAACCGGACGATGCCGGATATTCTGGCGAAGAGGGTGTCGTCCTTCCCTCTTCCAACGTTGGGTCCGGGCTTGAAGGGCGTGCCTCTCTGGCGGACCAGGATCGACCCGCCTTTCACCAGCTCGCCGCCGAATTGTTTGACGCCAAGTCTTTTTGAATTGCTGTCTCTTCCGTTCCGGGCGCTTCCAGCTGCTTTTTTATGAGCCATTCTCGATCTCCTTTACTTGGATGTTTTTTTCGCTGTGGCCTTCGGTTTTTTTGCGGGCATCGTCTTGGCCGGCGTTTTGGCTTTCGGTATTTCCGCCGGCGCGGCCTTCGGCTTCGGCTTTTTCTTGACCGTTTTCTTGGCCGCCACTTTTTCTTCTTTGATGGCTTTCGCCGGAGGCGCCACTCCCGGGGGCTCTTTCTTGACGATTTCGATCTTGAGCTCCTCAGCAGGCCCGGCTGTCTTGTCGGCATAAATCTTCTGGATCTTGACTTCGGTCAGCGGTTGCCGGTGGCCGCGGGTCCTCCGGTACTGTTTCCGGCGTTTCTTCTTGAAGACAAGGA
>JALHTW010000289.1 GCA_022866045.1 Candidatus Aminicenantota bacterium
CCGTCGGGCGGTTCGCCGGCGGGCGCGGATTCCTTTGCGCCGGCCTGGCGGTAGATGCCGGCCAGTTCGCGCGCGGCGGCTATGTTCTCGGCATCCAGCTTGCGGGCGAACCAGCCGACACCGGCGCGGGCTTCGATGAGGTCGTTTTCCTCCATCGCTTTCAGCGCCTCGCGCAGCGTCGCCCGGCTGACCTCCAATTGCTGGATCAGTTCCCGTTCGGAAGGCAATTGGTCCCCGGCTTTGATCGTTCCATCGAGCAGAGACCCCGATAGACGCCCTGCTACGGCTTGCGATAGAGTTACGTGTCCGACGGGAGAAATCTTCATAGGATGTCTGGTCTACTGGTCAGACCAGTATACCAAACATTCTACATTCATTTCAGGCTTTGTCAACGGTCAATTTGAAGATTGAATCGAAAAGGAACCATTTTCTGGTTTTGTTTTGGGAAACGTCATTTCATCATCGGATCTATTGGCGATAGTTTTCATCCGATTTTCTCCTTGCACATTTACCAAGTAGAGGGTTTGAAAGAAGTTTTCGGCATAAAGGTTTTTTCTGCTTGAGGTTTTTTCCGGTAGGACAGGAATTGGCAGGCGCGGGACAATCCATGTGGTCCCTTCCGAACCCTCCCCGATGAAAAATTCCGAAGATTTTTTCCATTTGAGATTGTGCCAAGGCATGGACCGTGCGGCAGGATTGCCGTAATAGGTCGATAGACGCCGGAATAAATAAAAATGCAAAACGCATTTTGCGCTAGACTCGGCACAAGGTTGATGGAGACGCGAGGAACGAATCTCTGAAGACTCCATTTTTTTATGTTCCCCCGGGGGAAGGAACCATTCCCATCCCACTATTCAAGGAGGAAGAATGAAACGCTGGATCCTGATTGTTATGGTGAGCCTTTTTCTCATGAGTTGCGGCGCAGCGACAACCGTTGCTCCGACGGCGACCATGGAGCCCACGGCAACGGTAGCGGCGGAAGAACCTACTCCGACCGTGGAAGTGGTGCCCACCGCGGAGCCTAAGATCAAGGTCCTCGTCGCAACCGATGCCACCTGGCCTCCATTCGAGTACATCGATGAAAAATCCAAGGAGATCATCGGGTTCGACATCGATCTGATGAAAGCCATCGCCGACAAGGCGGGGCTCGAGGTGGAATTCGTCAACGTCGCCTGGGAAGCGCTCCTGGCGGGTATGGCCCAATGCCAGTTCGACGCCGCGATCTCTTCCATCTCCATCACCGAAGACCGAAAACCGAATATGCTGTTCTCGGATCCGTATTACACCGTCGGACAGCAGATCGTGGTCGCCGCGGACAACACCGACATCCAGGGACTCGAGGACCTGAAAGGCAAGCGCGTCGGCGCGCAGATCTCGACCACCGGGGCGATCGAGGTCGGGAAAATCGAGGGTGCGAAACTCGTGAACTTCAACACCATCGGGCTTGCCTTCCAGGCCTTGATGAACGGCGATGTGGACGCGGTGGTGGCCGATAACGTCATGGCCCTGGGATACGTCGGCAAATATCCGGACAAGCTGAAAGCCGTGGGAGAACCCTTCACGGGTGAATCCATCGCGATTGCGGTCTGCAAGACCAAGCCTGAACTGCTCGCCAAAATCAACGCCGGGTTGGCCGCGGTGATGGACGAAGGCATCATCGACATTCTCAGCCTCGACCGCACAAGGCCCCAAAACATAGTTTATTAGCCTCGGCATATACCCTTCGAAGTAGGCATCGAAGGCAGGTACGGCCGTATAATCTAGCAGAAGAATATCGAATTTATACTGCTTAG
>JALHTW010000290.1 GCA_022866045.1 Candidatus Aminicenantota bacterium
CTTTATCTTGGGAATTTCCTCCTCGGCCTCAGCATCGCCATCGGCGCGAACTCGTGGTGGTGTGCGGGGCTCTTCGCCGTCTATTTTCTCGTTTTTTACCCTCCGGTCATCAGGGAAGAGCGAGAGCGGATGAAGCGCCTCTTCCCCAAACAATACGAGGAATATAAGAAAAAGGTGCCTATGTTCTTTCCGAGCCTTAAGACTTTTTCCTCCGGCCACGGCCTGAAATTCAGCCGGGCCCTCTATTTGAAGAACAAGGAGTACCGGGCCTTGATCGGTTCCCTCGTTGCCTACGGCATTCTCATCGCCAAGGTGCTTCTTTTTTGACGTGTTTTAGACATGCCGACTGAGGAACGCATCGCCAAAGTCAGACGGGTCCTTTCCCTGCGCCAGCCCGATCTCAGGGTCGTCCTCGAAGAAGTCGCCAATCCCCACAACGCCAACGCTGTGCTGCGGACGTGCGACGCGGCCGGGATCTTGAACGTGGATATCATCGGCTCGAGCCAAGATCCGCTGCCCATCAATAAAGCGATCACGACCCGGGCCGACAAATGGCTGAACTTCCATTTTTACCCCACGACCAAGGACTGCCTGATCCAGCTTAAAAAGCAAGGGCTGAAGATCGCCGCCACGCACCTCGGCGAAGACGCCGTTTTCTACACCCAGGTCGATTACACGCAGCCCACGGCCATCGTCTTTGGCAACGAATCCGAAGGCATCTCTCTCGAAGCCAGGCAATACGCCGACGTCAAGATCAGGATCCCGATGTTCGGGATGGTCCAGAGCCTGAATTTGTCGGTTTCGGTGGGGATCATCTTGTACGAGGCCCTGAGCCAAAGGTTGGGCAAAGGGTTCTTTGAGAGCCGGCGGCTCTCGCCCGAAGAATTCGAGGACTATCTGAATAAATGGCTGGATTTATGAATCACCCAGAACATAAATAACCCGACCGTATTTGCCTGTTTCCTTGAGCTTTTTGTTCATCTCGTCCGTGAACTTCTTCAACGTCTCCTGATTTTTTTGAAAATATTCATTGATCTGCTTCTGATACTGCTCGTCGTATTTTCCTATCTGATCCGGCATTGTTAAGGAAAAATCCTGAAAGCTGCGAAAGAGGTCTTCGGGGCCGATTTCTTCCTCTCTGATCTCGACGTCCAGGCTCATCGTCTTCTTGTCCCGGACGAACTCGATCTTGACCTTGTCGCCTTTCTTCTTGCCCTGGATTATTTCGCTCAGCGCGGCCACGCTTTCCACGCTTTTGCCGTCGGCCTTGAGAATTACGTCGCCGGCCTTGAGGCCCGCATTTTTGGCCGGGCTGTCCTCGGCGAATTCCCAGACGAGAAGACCCACTCCGTCTTTGATCCCGTAATGGTCGGCCATGTCTTTGTTCAATGCCTGGAGCGTGACGCCGATGAATTTCCTCTTTTCCAGGACGAATCCCGGCGGCATGGGAGCGGGATACTTCGGCCCGGTAAAAATCCTCGGGCGACTTTCCGGCTTCATATCTTTAGGCGGGAAGAGCCGCGGGAAGGACAATTCCTGCTCACGCCTGGCTTCCTCTTCCGTGTATTCGCCCAGCTTGACCTTGATATCCATCGGTTTGCCGTCGCGTTCGATCCTGACCGTGATATCCTGGCCCGGCTTGCGGCTCCTGATTTCCGAAGACAGCGCCTCGCCCGACATGATGTCCTTGCCGTCGATCTTGAGAATGATATCGCTTTCTTTGATCTTGGCCAGTTCGGCCGGGCCCTTGGGCTCGACCACAACGACCTCAAGCCGGCCGTCCGTTTCGCCGACCCGAACGCCCAGCCAGCCGCGCTCGACCTTGCCTTTCTTCTCGAGGTCCGAGGCGATGGAATTGACGATATCGATGGGAACGGCCAGGGCCATGCCGGAGGACGGCGCCTCGGCCCGGCTGATGACCGTCCCGGAGCCTACAATCCGCTGCTCCCGGAACTCGAAGACGACGGGCTGCTCATCCGTATAGGCTCCCCGAAGCAGGCCGACCATCTGGCCGGCCCCATTGATCACGGGGCTTCCGCTCATACCGGGGACAACCCAGACGTTTAAGCGCAGCGACTGAGGAGACACCGAACTGATGATGCCCTGAGTGATGGCCGGCGTGTTCTCGGGCGAGAGGCCGACGACGCCGATCCAAGCGCCAGGCTGAAGGTCGCTCGATTTGCCCATGGCGATGGGCGTCAGGCTTTTATCCTTGACCTGAATGAGCCCGATCTGGGTCTGCGTGTCGAGGCCTTTGAATTCGGCCTTGATCCGTTTCCCATCCGGGGTAATAACGCTGATCTCTTCGTCGCGGGGAGAGATGAGGGCCGTTGTGACGATAAATCCGTTCTTGTCGATGACGACGCCCGTGGCGACTTTGCGTATGCCGTTCCGCGCCTCAACCCTGACCACGGACGGTGCGACCATCTTCGTGATCTCTTCGATCTTTTTTTCGTCGATTCCCGGTTTCGCGGCAGCGATCGTGGTTGCTTTTGCGCTCACAATCGAAATCATCAAAAAGATGGCTGACGCCGCCAAGACTTTTATTTTGCTTATCATTGGTTCATACCTCCTTAATACCTGGTATATTTATTGGAAGCATTGGAGACCTGTTCCAGAATATAGACGGTCCGGGGCTCAGACGAGGCGTCGCGGACCTCGTTCCTGTAGTTCACGGTCTCCGTGATAGGAACGATCTCCGAGGCCTTCACCGTTTCCGTCGCGTCCCGGCCAGCCATTTGCGCCCGGCCCGGGCCGTTCCGCAGAACAAACACGTTCAGGACCAGAAAACAGACGAGGAGCGCGGCCGCAGCTCCGGCCAACGAATACCGGAAAGCCTGGGCCCTTCGAGCTTGCGGAAGTGCCGCCCGCCTACGAGCCAATTGGGTCATCACCCGCTGTTCGAAATCCGGCGGTGCCGTGACCCTGTCGAGCTTCCTTAAAAGATTAATATCGTCCATCGAGGATCTCCCTTTTTTGAAAGGACAGATTTTCTTTCGTCGCTTTTTCCAATTGTTTTTTGAGGATATTCCGGCCCCGGCTGATCCTGGCTTTGACGGTTCCGATGGGCCTTTGAATGATCTCGGCAATCTCCTCCTGGGAATACCCTTCTATGTCTTTTAGAACAACCGGAATCCGGTATCGCGGGTTGAGCGCTTCGAGGGCTTGCCGGAGGTTCTTGATCAGCCCGGAATCCGTCGATTCCTCGCTCGGCGTGCTGGCCTCGAGACCGGGCTGGATATCGTCGAAGGAAACCAGGTTCGCCCGGCGGTTTTTCTTCAATTCGGTCTTGGCCAAGTTGGATGCGATGGCGTAGATCCAGGAGGAAAACGGGGCGATCGGCCGGTACTTGTTCGCCTTGAAAAAGACCCGGAGGAACGTCTCCTGAGAGAGGTCCGCGGCCTTCTGGTAGTCGCCGGTCACTTGGTATAAATAATTCACAATTCTATCCTTATAGATATGGACGATCTCGGCGAACGCC
>JALHTW010000291.1 GCA_022866045.1 Candidatus Aminicenantota bacterium
GAGCTGGTCATAAACCTTTATGATGGTGTTGGGATTGACGGTAAGCTTGAGGGCGAGCTCTCTGAGAGACATGAGCTGGTCGCCTTCTTCCAGATAACCAGAGATGATGGCCAGCTTGATGGCCCGTATAATCTGTTCGTAGGTCGGGATAGCCGATTTTGCGTCAACCTTGAAATTGAGAGTCTTTTTGGATCTAATCACTGCTATACGAATATAGAGCAGTAATGCAGTTTTGTCAAGTCCAATTCCAGCATTTTCAAAAGTACCTGGATTGTGCAATAGGGGACGGTCCTCTTTTTCCTGAAATTAAGACCGTCCCCCTTTTGCACTAATTCCTCTTTCCCCTTCATGTCGACATAGCCCAATGTTGACTATTACAGATTGGGATGCTTTATACGCTCAAAATAAAAAATGGGATGGCTTTTTGGCGAAAACGCTGATATACATAACCTCGGTAATTATCTGCCCGGCAGGGAAGAGATGGTTCGGCATAGTTTAAGAGCTGCCGGAGAAGAATAACTGAATCGGAGAGGAGGAAGAAATGGGATTAAGGTGGAAGCAGATGCAACTGCGGCAAAAAGCATATGTTGAGCAAAAACTGCAAAATCGGCTGTCTTTCCTATCTGGGAAGAAGATCGAAGCTCCCAAGATCGATAAAGATCCTCTCGTTAGAAAATTGCAGGCAAATATCAGGGCCTTGAATCACAGGCTGAGGCTGATCGCCGACCACGAAAAGAGAACGGAAGAAATGGCGAAGATAAAGGCGGATAGGGCGGCAGCCCCCCCGAAAGAACAGGAAGGCGGTAAAGTCAAGAAGCCTAAGAAAGCCCCCGAAGAGGGCAAGGAAAAAAAGATAAAGGGGGAAAAGAAAGCAGCCCCTCCGAAAGCACAGGAAGGCGGCAAAAGCCAAAAAGCGGCGGAAGCCCCCGTTAAATCGATCCAGGAATAAAAGGGAAAAAACTGGAATAAAAGAGCCTCAATGGGCGGGGGTACGATTTACTCCGGAACAGATCATCGGCAAGCTGCGTGAGGCTGAGCTACTTCTCGGCGATTCCCTTGTTCTTGACAGGCGGCGGTGCGTTCCCTAGAATCGTGTCGGAGCGAGCATGTCGATCCTGATCAACATCGTCCTGGCCATCGTCACCTTTTGTCTCTATGTCCCCGCGAGCGGGCGCTTCTATCGCCGTCAGGAGCCGTTCCTGGGCTATCTGGCGGTAGCCGTCGTTCTCGACGTCGCCACGGCCCTCCTGGCCTCGTTCAAGGTGACTCCGACGACCATACTGGCCGGTCCTCATGTCGTCCCCTGGCGGAGCGCCCTTTTTCTTTTGCATATCTCGACCGCGACGCTCGGCATGTTCGGCTTCATCGCCGTTCTTCTGGTCCTGCTCATCAAAGGGAAAGACCTTCCTTATCCGCGGCTCAGGAAATTCCAGTACCGGGTCCTCCTGCCCGCGTGGGTTGTCGGGGAGGTCATTGCCCTCAGCAACTCGATCCTGAAGATAATCCTGAAGATCAGGATCTACGATTACTTTCGATTTTAGCAATCATACAAAAGGGGACGGTCCTCTTTTTCCTGAAATTAGGACCGTCCCCCTTTTGCATAATCATTGTTAATAAGCCTGCTGAAAAATGAGCGGTTTCCTTTTTTAGTGAATTGATTCTCTTGCATTTCTGGCTATTCGCACAGAGA
>JALHTW010000292.1 GCA_022866045.1 Candidatus Aminicenantota bacterium
CAGCCCGCGCCGTCGAAAAAGGACGACAGGGGAATTCTGACCTGGACGCTGACGCTCGCCCCTCAGGAGAAAAAAGAGATCATCCTCGACTTCACGATCGAATACCCCAAGGACGCGACGATCATCGGGATTTGATTTTCAGCGAAGTTCGAGCGAGCGGACTTGTGTTTTATCCCCGGCTTTCATGACCGGCGAGTAGCTTCCAGGCTTAGGGCCGCGACGTTCCTATCGATATTTTTGAATCCCGATATTTCCCCATTCGCCTACTTCACCCGCTTCAAAACCCCCGTCGAATAGCATTCGAAATCTTTAGCCGGCGCGGCGAGATCAAAAGTCATCTGGAACTCGTTCGGATTCAATATTTTATACGTCAGGCGCGCTTTGAATTCCGGGGGGAGATTCTCGAGCTGCTCGCTGACGAAAATGAACGTTTTTCCCTCGTCCAGGATCTTTTTACAAATATACTGGTTGACGAATCCCTCGACATGGAACTGCCGGAACACATAGAACTTCCGCGCCTGGTCATAACTGAAAAGGCCCATGTCTTCGTGAAACTCGCCCTTCGGGTTCTTCTCCTGGGGGTCGAAGCGCGCTTCATTCTTCACTTGAAGAAATTTGCCGCGCAGAACGAACTGGTATTCCTGCTTTCCCTTGGAAACGCCGTTTTTCCCTTCGCCCTGGCCTTGCCACTTGCCGACGAAGTATTTGAACGGCGCCCAGACATCGGGTTCTTTTGGCTGCGGACTCTGTGTTTGGCTGAATATGAGAATAGGGAAGACGAACATTGCGGCCATGATAACGTCGAAATATTTTTTCCATTTGGCCAAGAAATTTTCTTGCAGGATCTTGTTCATATCCCTATTATATATGAAAAAAGGAGCATCTCCTATGTATGACTTCAGCCAAAGGAAACCCGAAATTCATCCTGAGACATTCATCGCCGACGGCGTCCGCATCGTCGGCCGCGTGGTCCTGAAAGAAGGTGCGAGCATCTGGTACAACAGCGTACTGCGCGCCGACATCGCCGACATTATCATCGGCCGTAACACCAATATCCAAGATCATTGCACTGTTCATGTGGATTTCGATGAGAATACAGTCCTAGGCGATAATGTAACCGTCGGCCACGGCGTCATCCTTCACGCCTGCACGATCGAAGACAATTGCATCATCGGGATGGGCTCCATCATCCTCAATGGCGCGGTCATTCCGAAAAATTCCGTCGTCGCCGCCGGCTCGCTCGTCCCGCCTCGAAAGAAGTATTCCGAAGGCTCGCTCATCCTGGGCTCCCCGGCCAAAGTCGTCCGCAAACTCAGCGGGGAGGAGGTTGGCCGCCACGCCGAGCACGCCGCGGACTATGTCGCCTTCTGGAGGGCGTATGGAACGAAGGGCATCGGCGCGTACAGAAAATAGAGGGACGCAATTGACCAGGCGTAATCGCTCTGCCCCTCCCTTGACATCCCCCTAACCGCGCGTTATATTCATCTCTATAACGCCCAGGGGGTGCGTTGGCATGGAAAAATTCATCGGGACCAAGCTCCGCAAAGCCCGGGAAGCCCTCGGCCATAGCCAAGCATCTTTCAGCCGCGTTCTTGGCATCTCCTCCGAATACATCTCCCTCCTCGAATCCGGAAAGCGCACGCCGTCCTTTCCCATGCTTCAGAAGATCGCCTCATTCCTAAACCGCGACATCGCCTACTTTTTCCAAGAAAAACCAGTCCCTCCCGACACCTTCACCCTCCTTTTCCGCGCCGAAGCCGTGGACGACCGCGCCCGCGATGAGCTCCAGAAATTCCGTCGCTACTGCGACGATTATTTGCGCCTCGAAACCGTCACCGGCCGCCATCTCGAGCTCGGCCCGCTCTATGCCCCGTCGATCACGCCCGACCGGATGGCCGTCGAAGAGCGCCGCCGCCTCGGCCTCGGCGAGGAGCCCATCCGCGACATCTTTGCCCTTCTTGAGGCGAACGGCTGCCGCGTCCTGCGCCTGCCCATGCCCGAGGACTCAAAGGTAAGCGGAGTCTTCATCTACCTCGAACATAAAGAAGCTGCCTTTACCCTCGTCAACTCCGGCCAGTCGCTCGGCCGCCAGGCCTTCAGCGCCGCTCACGAATATTGCCATTATCTTAAGGACCGCAACGAAGGACCGGTCATCGACAACCCCGACGTCTTTATTGACGAATATGTCGAGCTCTATCATCCGCGCGAGCAGTTCGCTCAGATGTTCGCTGCGCGCTTCCTGATGCCTCCATCCAAAGTCCGGGAGATCATCGAAAAGGACTTCCGCTCCCAGCGCCTGACATTTGACCAGGTCCTCTACCTCAAGCGCTACTTCGGCGTGAGCACGCCGGCCATGCTCCGCACGCTGCGGAACATGGGCTATGTCTCGCGCGCCCAGTTCGGTGAATACGTCAAGCTCGATCCCGATAAGCGAGAGAAGGAGATTTTCGGAAATGTGGCCGATTCGAACGGGGGAGGGGCTGGTCTGGTGGCCGGGAAAGTGGAAGGCCTGCTCACGAAGATCAAAAAGCGGGCCATTCCGTCCGACCGCTTCAAGCTCCTTCAGGTCGAGGCCGCGCGGAAGATCACCCGGGACAAGAAGCTGCCGAAGGCCATCCAAAAGACGCTGCCGACGGCCGAGTAACATGGGGAAAAAGGAGGGGGACATGGACGAAAAATCGGTGATAGGAATCCGAATTCGCTTTCCTTCGGTACGTGTCTCTGATTTTTCCGGTTGCCTGTCCCGGTCAATTTGGAGGGGGAACCGCTCGTCATTCAAAGAATAAAGGGGTAAGACATGAATAAAGCCGTAAAATTTCTTATCTATTTTCTCATCTTTGATATCATCGTCATCGGCGGCTATTTCGGGTTCAAAGCCCTGAAGGGCGGCGGCAAATCCGGGCTCGATGACTATCAATGGATGACCATCGATGAGGCCTATATGCCGAAAGACGCCGTCGAAGAGTTCATCAAGAACGACGCCGTCGGGCGAGGCTCGCTGCCCGTCTATATTAAAAACTATGGCCACGACGCGAAGATCCTGAAGGGATTCAAAGGCAAGCAATTCGCCTCGCCGAGCGAGACCGTGCTGGGGATGTTCTTCAAAGGCCTCGACGACTGGATGATTGTCGATATCAAATACAAGAATGAGAAGGAGCAGGACATACAGCGCACCGTGCTTTACATTTTTGCCAACAAGCAATGGACCGTCGGCGACAGCGGGACGCTGATGAAGTGATGAATTCCCTTGGACAAGAATTTAGGCGAAGCCTTCGAAGAATATAATAAAATTAGATACGCTTGAAAGTGGAATTGTTTGTGAATTCCCCTCGGGTGTCGATATCCAAGATTTTTAGGCTCTCATTTTTTTCGATCACTAGAAGATTTTGAGAATCGGATTGCTTTTGATACTATTTAAGCGCAAAAAGGAGGCCCTATGCCCGCCTATTCCAATTCATCGCTGGGAACCTTCGAGGAATGCCCGCTGAAATATCGCTTCGCCTATGTGGACCGGATCAGGATCCCGGAAGAAGGGATCGAGGCGTTCCTCGGCTCGCGCTTCCATGAAGTGATGGAAAAGCTTTATCGGGAATTACCCTACAAGAAGAACACTCTGGACGAGCTTCTTAAGTATTTCGACGCTCTGTGGGACAAGGAGTTTCATGAGGACGTGACGATCGTCAACCCCGACAAGACGGCCGAGGATTATAAGAAGCTGGGCCGGAAGTTCATCGAGGATTATTACAGTCACTATGATCCTTTCGACAAGAGCCGGGTCCTTGGGCTGGAGCGCCGGTTCTCCGTGGACCTCGACGGGACGGGCCGGTATCTGATCAAGGGCGTCATCGACCGCCTGGCCCAGGCACCGGACGGGACATACGAGATCCACGATTACAAAACGTCGAGCAGTCTTCCCGAGCAGAAAAAGATGGGCGAGGACCGCCAGCTCGCCCTCTACCAGATCGGCGTGGAGAGCATGTGGAACGATGTCCGGGCGGTCAGGCTCGTCTGGCATTTCGTCGCCTTCGACAAAGAATTAACCTCGGAGAGGACGCCGGACGAGCTCGAGCGGGTGAGGGCGGATGTGAAGCGGCTCATCGACGAGATCGAGAGCAGGCCTCCGGACGGGTATGAGCCGCGAGAGAGCGCCCTGTGCGATTGGTGTGGATTCTGGGCCACCTGTCCGCTTAAAAAGCATCTGGCGAAGGTCGAAGGATTGCCGCCGAATGAATATTTGAAAGAAGAGGGCGTGAAGCTTGTGAATAAGTACGCGGCACTGGACGCGGAGAAAAAGAAGCTAAAAGGCCAAATCGAGTCGATTGAGGCGGAGATGGACGAGATCAAAGATGCCGCCATTGCGTATTCCGAGAGAGAAGGGGCGAAGGTCCTCAAGGGGAGCGGCCATTTGTTGAAGATCTCGGACAAGCAGCAGATCTCCTCTCCCGGAAAAGGGAGCAAGGAACGGGCCGAGCTCGAGAAGATTATGAGGGAAGCGGGAGTCTGGGATGACGTGGCCGGGCTCGATCCCTATGCCGTGGCCCGGGCGGTGAATGAGAAGAAGTGGGACGCGGCGCTCGTCGAGCGGGTCATACCCTTTTTGACGGTCGAGAAGAAATATACGGTGACGCTGTCCGAGATCAAGGAGGAGGAGAGATAAGGCCGCGTTTCATTTAAGGACTTAGTCTGCAGACGGGCGCCGCATTCTCTTCTCGAGGAAACGGCGCACTTTATGAATAATTCAGGTTAGTTGCCTAGCCGGAAGGTGATCTTCTTCGTCTTGGAGATCGTCACCCGGCCGCCGATGGGCACGGCCATCAGGTCGCGGGTGATGTTGTGGCCGAAGTTCGAGACGGCCAGGATCGGCAGGGAATAGCCCTGCTTTCGCCGGGCGCGGATCATGTCCCGCAGATACGTCAGGATGAATTTCAGCGCGTCTTTCTGGTTTTTCTTGTAATTGTGATTCTTGCTGTATTGACACATGGACCCGATGACGATGCCCCGGATTTTTTGGAGCACGTGGTGCCGTCGGAGGGCGGCCAGCAGCCGGTGCAGGTCTTCAACGTCGACCTGGATGTCTTCGATGAAGAGGATGTGCTGCTTCCAGTAGAATTTGGGCGGTTTCTCGCGGTTCAGGAAGTTCACGAAGGTGGACAGGTTGCCGCCGATCGGGATTCCGGAGAGCCGGCGCGGCGGGGGAGGCGTGAGCCAGCGCTTTCCTTGATAGTGGATCTCCCCGCCCTGGATGAGGGGGAAGATCTTTTTCGAATTGCTTTTGCCGAGCTTGAGCGTTGGGAAGTAGATGACGGGCACGCGGGCGTGGTAATAGATCTCGCTGAGGAGGAACGTGAAGTCCGAAAAGCCGATGAAGATCGGACGGTGGTTCCGGATGATCCGGTAATCGATCTTGTCGATTTTGAAGGCCAGGTCCTCGGCGCCCGTGCCGCCGGCCACGGAAATGACAAGGTCGTCGTCGCGGATAACCGCCTTGAAGTCTGCGGAACGATCGTCCGCCGAGGCCGTCACGTGGTCGATCTGCTCGTCCATCGAGAACAGGAACGGGCTGAAATAGACCTCCTCGGCGCCCAGTCCCTTTCGGATGAGGTTCGCCGTCCGGTTGAGTGTGCTTTTTGCGTTGCGGGGAAGACAGGTGGACGGAGCGATGAAAGCGACTTTTTGAATGGACTTTTCGGACATGGCTTTAAGAAAGTGAATAGACTAACAGAAATGGATTTTTGTATCAATGGCTGGAGGCGCGGAAAAATGAGCCAAAGACATCCTATCTTATTGATATTAATATAGATAGAAATTCTTTATGCGGATAATAATAAATTTTAGGCCGGGGACATGCCCTCCCCGCTCCAAAAGCCAAAAATACTCGTAAATATAATATAATCAATCAGTTCTTTGCCACTTGAATATTTTTCTTTTTTATTAATCCGATTAAAGAGCTGATTTGCTTTTTCCCCATCCAAAGTTCTAAGGATTTTGGACTCCTCCAACGCAGAATCCTTGTCACCGATTTCGAGATAGGCGGCGCCAAGATTATAGTGCGCCGCGGCATCATCGGGCTTGATTTTTACGGTCTGTTTATGGGCCTCTATCGCTTCCGGCCAGCGGCCAAGGTTGCTATAAGCAATGCCAAGACCATAGTAGGCGTCGGCATAATCCGGTTTGATCGTTATGGCCTGCCGGTAGGCCTCTGCTGATTCCTGCCAGCGGCCGAGTGCCCCATAAATAAGGCCAAGATTATTGTATGCTCCGGGATAATCCGTCTTGATTCTTATGGTCTGTTTAAACGCTTCCGCCGCTTCCTCGAGGCGGCCAAGCTGAAGGTAGGCAACTCCAAGATTATTGTGTGCCCCGGCATGATCCGGCTTGATTTCAATAGCCTGTTTATCCGCCTCTATCGCTTCCTGCCAGCGACCAAGGCTGCCATAGGCAAGGCCAAGATTATAATGCGCCTGGGCATAATCCGGTTTGATTTTTATGGCCTGTTTGTAGGCCTCTATCGCTTCCTCCGAGCGACCAAGGTCGCTATAAGCAATGCCAAGATTATAGTACGCCCCGGCATAATCCGGTTTGATTTTTATGGCCTGTTTGAAGGCTTCTATCGCTTCTTGCTGGCGGCCAAGCTGATGGTAAGCAAAACCAAGGTCATTGTGCATCAGGAAATTGTTAGTTGTCACCTTTAGAGCATGTTCAAAAAGCGTGACACTGTCCCGCCAATAACCGACTTGGCCGTAAGTGCATATCGACAAAACCAAAATAGCTGCCAGACCCGCCGCTCCAAGGGCGGCTCTTTGATGCTTCCATTTTGCCAACAGCTCCGGCAATCCCCAGGCGATCATGATAAACAGACCAATGAGCGGCACATAGGTATAGCGGTCGGCCAAGGACTGACTTCCCACCTGAACCAGACCTATCACAGGGACAAGCGTGCCAATATACCAAAACCAGCCCGTACATAAGTATTTGTGCTTTCGAGCAAAATAGATCACACCGATGGATACGGCCAAAAGCGTCAGAACTGAGGCTAAACTCTGCCAGACCGGAAACCCATGGACGGGAGGCGGATAGAATACTGCCAACCGGACAGGACAAATCATTTTTTCAATATATTTCAGATAAGAATGAACAGCGTTCATAATTCGCATCTGCACAGGAAACATATCCATCGTTGCCATGGCTCCGCCTTTTTGCTGAACAAGAAAAGTCACAAAACTTGAAATGACCGAAAGGATAAGAAACGGAACCTTTTCCAGAATTAAACCCGATAATTTATGGCGAGCATTTGTGAATTTTTGTTTCTGCCTCTTGATCTCCTTCGCATCCCGGCCAAACCGCAACCGCTCTAGAGGCCAGTAATCCAAGAGTAATAATACAAAGGGCAGGGTTACAAGCATCGGCTTAGCCATCAGACCCAAGGCAAAAACGAAAAGCGTTAAGAAATAACGAATTTTGCCTGGATTTCTGACATAATATAAATAAGCGATCATTGTCAGCACCCAGAACATCGTGCTTAAAACATCTTTACGCTCCGATATCCAGACAACGGATTCAACGTGGAGCGGATGAAGGGCAAATAAACCAGCCACAAAGGCGCTTCGCCACAGGGCACCGGTCATTTGTTTAAGAACAGCGAAAAGCAAGAGTGTGGTTAATATATGAAAAAACAAACTGGTCAAATGATATCCGCCGGAATTTGTCTCGAATAACTGAATATCCAGCATCATGGACAGCCAGGTCAGCGGATGCCAGTTAGAAGCATATCCTGTGGTAAAAGCCCAGGTTATGCTGTCATGGGTAAGTCCGGCTTTAACGGAGGGGTTATCGGTTATGTACTTATCGTCATCATAATTAACCAAGCCGTAGTCGTGGACCTGCCCAAAGGCGGCTAAGATGGCCACGGCCAATACCAGACAAATCAGCGCAAACCGATATTTGCTCAGGATTTTGTTCATTTACGCAATATCTATAGAGAATAGGAATTTCTTTTTCGCTGCTACAATAGGATTCTCCTCTTTTATCGCCGGGGACATGGGACCTGCCGCCCAGAGGATATCACTCGGCCAGAATCGCTGTCAATGAGCCTGAATTATTCATAAATTGCGTCGTTTCCTCGAGAAGGGAAGTCATAGATGGCGCCGAATTCAAGACGAGGGGGACACGATCCCAAATTCCGGAGAATTTGGGTCATGTCCCCGAATTCGGCGCCCGCTGGAAGGGGTCTTCCCCTCCAAATTGACGATAGGGAGAGATAACGAAATTGATGAATAATTCAGATAAATTCAGAAATTGGACAATTCAGTGATGTTTTCTCAATATTCAGTCTCATATTTGCATTTTTCGATCAGAGCGAGAACGTTGTCCCGCTCGTCCGGCGAGATATTGTCGGCCTTGAGCTTAAGATACCTTTGGAAGCATTCGCGCGCTCGGGATTTGTCTCCTTTTTCAAGATAGGC
The DNA here is from genome assembly GCA_022866045.1 of Candidatus Aminicenantota bacterium. Lineage (GTDB taxonomy): Bacteria > Acidobacteriota > Aminicenantia > Aminicenantales > UBA4085 > JALHTW01. The sequence goes on from JALHTW010000292.1 coordinate 8,463, forward strand.
GAGGCCGAGGTTTTTGGTCGAAAAATCATCGTTCGGGTCGGTGACGACGGCTTTTTCATAAGCGGCGATGGCGTCGTCGCGCTTTCCCGCCGTTTGCGAAGCATAGCCCAGCCCTCTCCAGGCTAGGTTCATCGATGGGTCCAGCGAGACGGCTATGCGAAAATTCTCGATGGAGCGGGCCAGATCGTCCGGTTTGCGGCCCAGGTCCAAATAAGCCGCGCCCCTATTGGAATAGGCCAGAGCGAAGGTTTTGTCCAGGGCGATGGCCTTATCGTAATACTCCAAGGCTTTTGGCAGGTCGCCTTTTCTCATGTAAACGATCCCCAGATTGTCCCAAGCCTCGGGGTCGAAATCCAGGAGGGAAAGCGCCTTCTGGAGAACCTCGATGGCCTTCTCCCACTGCCCGTACTTGACCAAGAACGTTCCGTAAGCCGAGAGGAGGGTGTAATTTTTTGGGTTGAGGCGGCACCCGTCGTCCAGAGTTTTGTTCGCCTCCCGGATTTGGCCGCGCGACATATAGATTTGAGAGAGATAGGTATAGGCCGGGCCGAAATCCCTTTTTTCATTGATGAGGCCGCTCATGATCTGGATGCTTTCCTCCGTTCTCCCCTGATCTCCCAAGATGATCGCTTTTTCCAGCTTTTGCTGGTAAGGAAGAAAATTCTTCAAGTCATCTTCCGGGCCGTAGCTGGCTTTGAGCTGGGAGACCGACGAGGCCACATACCCAAGGCTCCGGAGCCGTTCGAGCGTCTGGCGGTCCACGACCTGAGTTCCTTCCGTTTTCCGTGACAAAGACAAGCTCTCTTCCATTTCCTGAAATTTTTTCTTATACGGGCTCAAGTCCGTCTTCGCCGCCAAATTCGCTGTTTCGTTGAAATCCCCAGCCAGGTCGTACACTTCGGGGATCGGCGAATCCATGAATTTCTTCTGACCCTCGATGAACCCCCGCAGCGGAGCGCAGCCTTTGTTCAGATAGGGCTCGAGGGATTCAAAATAAATAGGCCTCGCCTTTGCCTTTTTCCCCAGGATGAGAGGCGTCAGGGATTCTCCTTGGAGAAATGCCGGGGCCTTAATGTTCAGGAGCTTGCACACCGTCGGGAAGATGTCGATATGGCTTACGTAATCATTCACCCGGGCGGCGCGAATCCCCGGTCCCGCCATAATCAAAGGAACGTGGAGCGTGCTGTTGTAACCGAAGTAACTGTGGGTCAACTCGCCGTGCTCCCCCAGGGATTCTCCGTGGTCTGCGGTCAAAACCACCAGCGTTTTTTCCGCCCATCCTTTTTTTTGTAAATCCGCGAATAATCGATCGAGCTGCGCATCGACATAGGCCGCTTCGCCCGAGTATGGATCGTTCTGATACTTGGTCAAGTAGGGCTCGGGAGGAACATAAGGCGCATGAGGATCCCAGAGGTGGACCCAGCAGAACCATTTTCCCTTTTGCGTCGAAAGCCAAGCCATGGCCGCCGCGACGACCTGTTCGGCTTTCCGCTCTGAATAGGCTGCCCCTAATTCCGATTTCAAGGGAAGGGAATCATCGTAGATGTCGAATCCCTGGTCCAGCCCGAAGCGGGAATCCAAAGGAAAAGCGCCGATGAATGCTCCCGTGCCATAGCCGTTCGTTTTGAGATGCTCGGCCAAGGTCAAAAAAACGTCGGCGACCTTGGCTTTGGAGTTCTCGCTTACACCGTGGGAAAGGGGGGTTGTCCCCAACAGGATATTGGCATGGGACGGAAGGGTGCTCGGGGTATGAGCGAAGGCCCTCTCAAAAAGGACTCCCTTGGAGGCCAGAGCGTCGACCGCGGGAGTCCGGACATATTTCGAGTTGTAGCAGCTCAACCGGTCGGGGCGAAGCGTATCGATCGTGATCAGAAGCAAGTTGAGATCCGCTCCTGCGGCAGTGGCGGGTTGGGGCAACAATCCTGCGGAGAGAACAAGAACGCAAGAGAACAAATATCTTGAGACTCGTCTATTCCTCAATCTCACGGGGAAATTATACAATAAATTCTGTTCGCGAGTAAAAAATAGGGGACGCTTCTATTTTTAGAACAGATCATTTTGCGAAATAGCCCAGACGATGGCTGACCGAATAGTCTTTGTCCTTGACCCGGACAGAAATCGTCCTGAACGAGCCGTCTTTTTGGGGATTCGAGGGCGTATAATAAAGGAGATAATATTTACCCGCATTATCCGCCATCTTTTTAAAACCGGCGCCGGGGTTCGGGGAATTATCCATCGCGCCCCCCGTCACGCGGACGATCTGGTTAAAGATCCGGAAGACGTCTTCGGATTGCTCCCTCATCTTCACGCCGAACTGGTACTTGGCCTGGTTATCGATGAAGATGAAGTTGAAATTGGCGCCGCAGTCGGCGAAGGCCTGGCTGACCTTGCTCAGGTCAAAACTGATGTCCCGATTGTAGAATTGGAAAAGATCGGAAAGGGCGGCCCGGATGTCGTCCCGGTCCTGGTTTTCCATCATCAGCTTGTCCAAGACATTGGAGCTGATTTCCGGCCGGAATTCCCTCTGGTAGAAGAAAAAGACGAATTTCTGGCCGCCGCCCCCTCTCAGAAGCTCGGCGACGCTCACGAATTTTTTGGGTTCGACGAGACGCAGCGATTCGAGCTTCTGGACGTTTTCCTTGTAGTGCGTCAGCATCATCTCCAGGGAGCCGGCACTGAGGGTATCGGCGTCGCCCGTCGCGGGATCTTGATCGCGGCTCACGCCGGGACCCGCGATCGTCCTGACAAGCCTTTTCAATTCATTGAGAAGAGCCCTGTATTCGCCGGCCCCTTTTTGGATGTCCTTTCTCAAAAGGCTGTTCATTTCCTTGGCCAGGCTTTCCTTTGTTTTCAACGTCAAAGCCTGCGGCGAGAGAGAATACGGCTTAAGCGGCGTGATGAGAGTGACGCTGTCTCCGGGCCGAAGCACGTCCTTGAATAAATATTCTATGGCTTCTTCGATTTTGGGGAAATACTCCGTCATCTGGAAAAACAGATAAAAAACCCTCGACGTCTGGGGACGGAAGCCCGTCTCCGGCAACGCCTCTTCTCGGACGATTTGTCCTTTCTCAAGGAGATACAGCGCTTCGACCTTCTGGGGACGCCCGTCTTCCAAAAGCTCGAAGTCCTCCGAGCGCAAGATCTCGACAAATTGGTTTCCGCCGTAGACCCGCACAGGAACCTCAATGAGCCCACTCTTGGCGGGCGGCGTTTGGGCCTGAGACGCGAACCCAAAGGACCACAGTAAAATGAGAAGGACGGACCATCGCACGGCAACCCCACTTTTCATTTTTTTGCCTCCTTGTTTTTTATTGATATAAAAAAACTACTTGCACTTCTCCCCAGGAGAGGATCTATTTCTTGCATCTTTGAATGAGGGATTCGATTTCTTGCCGCTCTTGGGCGGACATATTGCTCCCTTTCAAGGTTAAATATCTTTGGCAGTACTCGAGGGCTCGCGTCTTGTCTCCCCTGTCGAGATAGGCCAGGGCCAGATTATAGACGGGATAATCGTACTTCGAGTCGAGCTCTACGGCCTTTTCCCAGTTCGCTATGGCCTCAGCCTTTTTGCCCATGAGGCTGTAGGCGCCGGCCAAGCCGTTATAGGCGGAGGCGAGCGTGGGATCGCGGGCGATAGACGTCTTGAAATATTCGAGGGCCCGCTGGAGCTCGTCCGGATTTTTCGCCTTCAGGGACATGACGACATACAGGCCGCCGATATTGTCGTTGTATATCGCATCGTTGGGATCCAGGGCCAGGGCTTTCTCAAAATACTTGAGAGCCTTCTCTAAATTCCCCTGTTTCCAATAGGCCACGCCGAGGGAATTCCAAGCCTCGGCGTCCTGATCGAAAAGACCGAGAGCCCGCTCGAGAACTTCCGCCCCCTGTTTGAACCTCCCCTCTTTGACGAGAGCGATTCCATACCCCGAAACGAACCCGTACTTGCCCGGATTCGCGCCGACCCCTCTCTCGAGAACCCGGAGCGCCTTCTCCGTTTGGCCTTGAGAGCGGTACACTCGGAAGAGATGATCATAGGCCGTTGCGAAATCTTTTCGAGCTTGAATAACGTCTTCCAGGAGTTGAGCGGATTCCGCCGGCTTTCCTTGTTGTTCCAATTGTGCGGCCTGTTCCAGCTTCTGCATGAGGGGAAGCAATCTCTTCAGGTCGTCCTCGCGACCGTAAGACTTTTGGCTCTGGGCAACGGGCGCGACGACATAGCCCAGCGTCCGGAGCTTGTCCCGCGTTTCCCGGTCGATCTTCCGGACGCCTTGGCTTCCCGGCTTCGAAGTCGCGGCCTTCTCGACCTCAGCGAGCCTCTTCTTGTATCGCCCCAGGTCGGCCTGTTCGGCGATATTCGTCCGCTCCTCGAAGTCTTTCTCCAGGTCATAAAGCTCGGGAATCGGCGAATCGATATATTTTTTCCCCTCTTCAATGATTCCGCGAAGGGGAGCCCAGCCGTTGCTGAGGTTCGCTTCTAAAGCCTCGAAGTAGATCGTCGCCGCTTTCCTCGCCTTTCCATTCAGAAACGGCTCCAGCGAATTCCCCTCCAAAGCCGCGGGCTTTCCGATGCCGAGGATATCGCAGACCGTCGGAAAGATGTCGACGTGACTGACGTCCGCTTTCACCCGAGACGCTTTCAGCCCGGGCCCGGAAATGATGAGGGGCACCCAGATCGTCGAGTTGTAGGCGAAATAGCTGTGCGTCTGCTCGCCGTGCTCGCCCAGGGATTCGCCGTGATCGCCCGTCAGGATGATCAGCGTCTTTCCCCGCCACCCTTTTTTGTCCACGGTATCCAGCAGTTTTCCCAGTTCCGCGTCGACATAGGCCACCTCGCCTGAATAAGGATCCCGCGAAAACTGGCCGGCATAGGGCTCGGGCGGCGAATAGGGAGCGTGAGGATCCCAGAGATGGACCCAGCAAAACCACTTTCCTTTCTGGAGAGAAAGCCAGGCCAGCGCCGCGGCGATGGTCTTTTCGGCTTTGCGCTCCGCGTAGTCCAGCCCTGGCCCAAGCTGGCTCGGATAGTGATCGTCATACACATCGAACCCCCGATTCAGGCCGAACTGGGAGTCCAGGGGAAACGCCGAAACAAACGCCCCCGTGGCATACCCTTTTTTCTTGAGCGCTTCAGCCAGGGTCACGAATTCCTTGGAGACGACGGATTTGACGTTCTCGTTAACGCCGTGGACGAGAGAGGTCAGGCCTAAGAGGATATTTGTATGAGACGGAAGGGTGATCGGGTCATGGGCGAAAGCCCGCTCGAAGAGCACCCCCCGCGCGGCCAGGGCATCGATTCGCGGCGTCTGAACATATTTTGAGCTGTAGCAGCTCAGGCGGTCCGGACGGAGCGTATCGATCGTGATGAGAAGCACGTTTGTATCCGCCGGCGAGGCCTTGGTGATAGGCGGAAATAATCCGAAAACCACGGCAACGATAAAAATGGCGAGAGATTTCAAGCATGAACGAAGCATGAAGAAATTATAGAAACTTAGAATGAAATATGCAATGTTATGAGAAGCCGGGCCTTCCGATGACGGCAAAAAAAAGCCCCTCCCGCCCGCGGGCGGGAGGGGCTTTGTGCGTCTGCGTTTAGGCCTGCGTCTGGGTTAGATCTGGAATCTCATGCCGAGCCGGAGGAGGAACGGGTTCAGGATATCGTTGAGCTGGCCGCTTGTGGCGGCGGGAGTGGTATAGCTCACGGGAGCCGTGTCTCTGTAGCGGAACGTACCATAGCTGATGTCGTATTTCCTGAGGTCCGTGTCGGCGTTGAAGACATTGAAGAGGTCGGCCGAGAAATACATTTTGGAGGTATCGCCGAGCTTGATCATCTTTTCGACCTTGATGTTCACAGTCACGACGTTCGGTTCCCGGCTCCTGTTGCCATAGACGGTTGTGGGTATGTTTTTAGAAGTCTCGCGCGAGCTTGCACCGGGAACAGCCGTGTCCCGGATCGTGAACTGCGTGAAGTAGAAAGTCCCTTCATGCGCGGAGATGGTGGTGGAAATATTCATGTCGAACGGGAGCTGGTATAAGCCCGACAGTTTGAACATCCAGCGGCTGAAGAAATCTCGCTGGATTTTGCCGCTGGTAGCGCCCATGCCGGTGCCGTAGATCTGGCCCTCAGAAGCCCACAGGTTTGTCGGATCCGTAGTGGAGCCGGTATACGCGAAGCCATTCGCTCCGTAGTAGTGTTTCTGCATCTGGTAGGTGGCCGAGCCGTTCATCATCCACTTGTGCGAGAGTCGCTTGGTGAAGATCACGTCATACCCCCAGTAGATATCGCACCGGTCCGGGTCCTGCATGACGGTCTTTGAGTAAGATGTGGCAGCGGTCTCGGGCAGATTCTTCAAGAGGTACCAGGGCTTGCCCTTGGCTTCTCCAGGATCGAAGGTTTTGCCGTCGGGCGTGGTCAGCTGATTGGGAATCGTGCCTGCAACCATATAGTCGTCCTTGGTCCGCAGATGGTTGTTCAGGCCGGGGAAATATGCCTCGGGATAATAGGCAGGAGACCAGGACATGCGGCCCATCCGTTTCCAGGAATAGCTCAAGGAAACGCCGAAATCCTGGATGATCTCGCGATCGAGTGAGACCAGAACTTCATGAGTCAGGCTTACCTTCCAATTGTCGGCGAGATAGGAGGTCGGCGAGGAAAGCCCTTGCGGGTTAGCGTTATCCCAGCCGCTCCACATAAGGCCGAACTCGCGGGCCATGTTCCCCTGGAAATTGCCGTCGGCGTCGAAAGCCTTGTAAACCGGCCGAGTCGACTTGCTGTAGTCCGCCCAATAGAGCTCGTCCCAGCTGGACTTGCCGTCCTTATTGAGGTCGGCCCACCAGAAATTCATGTTGCCGTACATTCCGAATTTCGCCCAGTAACCCGTCCCCAGGCCATTGGCGCTGCCGGGATAGAGCGTGTAGGCCAGCTTGGCGATCGTCCGGCCGTCGCCGAAGATGTCGAAGCTCATGCCGAGGCGTGGAGAGACAGTCCAGAACAACTTCTTAGCCTCGACATAGGCGCGGTTCTTTTCCGGGATCAGGGGCGAGAGCTTGGCGACTGTGTCGGCGGTGAAGAGCTGTGTATTGATGTCGGAGTAGCTCGTCTGGTAGTCATTGCCGCCGGGCTTAAGCCAGAGCGCTCTGGTCGTCAGCGGGTCGATCCAGGCCTTGGCATGGTCGACGCGCAGCCCGAGGTTCAAATTGAACCGGCCGGCGCTTATCGTGTCGTTGAAGTAGAATGCTAACCGGTCCGTGCCGTCACTGTATAGGACATCGTTGCTCCCGAGGTAGATCCTCTTGAGGTCGATCCCGAAAGCATCCCGAACGACATCGATCTTGCCGTCGCCGTTCCAGTCCACCGTCTCAGTGTTATAATTGGTGTTGACATAGAAGTTGCCGGGATAGCCGCCGGTGTAGGTGCGCTGGTTGTTGTTGATTTCTCCGCCGATCTTGATCTCGTGAGAGGTGCCGGTTCCAAACAGGTTGTCGTTGAAGTACTGGACCTGTAGAACGGTGTAGGGGTGGGGACGGTCAGAATAGAACCAGGTCTGGGAATTATAATAGAGGTCGCTTTCGACATCATACCAGGCGACTTTGGTGATCTTATCGTCGTTGGCCGGCCACAATCCAAAACCGGCGTTCGACAGCCCGTAGCGGAAGGACACAAACAGGTTATCGCCGAACATGTGCTCGTCCTGGATCTTATAGGTGGGGTTTCCGAAATAGAAGTTGCTGTGCTGGTTCCATCCGGGCGGGAATGTCTGCGAAGAGCTGCGGCCGAATTTTATCTTATCTCCGGCCGAGTAGAGGATCTCGGCTCTGTTCTCAGGGATGAGCTGGAAATTGAGCTTGCCGTTGTAATTCGTCAGGTAGGTGTCGTCCCGGACATTGAGGATGTTAATCGTCTGAACCTGCTGGACTCCGTAAGCGCCCCACCACCAGATCTTGTCTTTAAGGATCGGGCCGCCGGCGTTGAACCCGAAGTCCTTGAGATCAATGGCCCGGTTGTATCCGATGGCTCCTTTTTCGGCGAGCCTAGCCGCGCTGATCTTGGCCTGTAACTTCTCGTTCGTGTAATAGAACCGTCCGCCCAGGCTCGCCTTGTTCCCGCCCCGGCGGGTGACGAGGTTAATGACGATCCCGGGGTCCCGGTGCTCGACATCCATCTGGCCGGTCGCGATGTTCATTTCCTCGAAGGCGTCGAAGTCGTAGTACCCGGGTGACCCGGCCGAGTTCCGGTCCGTGGTCTGCATGCCGTCCACGGTCCATTCCCCGGCGGTGCTTCCCTTGGTCAAGAAGCTCGCCTGCTGGCCGGATTCGACGCCGCCGACGTTTTCCCGGTCCATCTGGATCGAAGGCGTCATCTGAAGGACGACCCAAGGGTCGCGGGCCGAGGGCAGGCTCTGGAGCATCTCGTAGCCGACGGTATGGGTGACCTGCATTCTTTTGGCCTGGATTATGGGGGTCTTGGCCACAACGGTCACCTGCTCCTCCAGCGCTCCCTGATCCATGACCACTTTGATGTCCGAGGTGCTGTTGACGTTGACGATGACGCCTTTCTGGATTGCCGTCTTGAATCCAGGGAGCTCGGCTGTGAGGACATATTCATTGCTCGGGAAGAGAGAGGGAAACCGGAATCTCCCTTCGGCGCTCGTCTGCACTTTGATCGCCGCAATATGCGGGCCGGTCAAAGTGATGCTGACCCCGGGAAGAGGATTTCCGTCCCGATCGAGGACGGTGCCCCAAAGATTGCCCGATCTTTCTTGCGCGGATAATACAACAGAGATGAGAGCCACGCAACAAAGAACGATGAAAAATTTTTTCATTTCCTCTCCTTAATTTGACTTCTTGCGAGTCATTTGCCTTTTTTCCCTGGAGTGAAAAACTTCACTCCCCCCTCTTACTTTAGGAATTAAGATATTGACCTTCCTCTTTCCTCCACCTCCCTTCGTAAATATTTTTTACGATAATAAATAAGCAAAAAATACGCCAATAAAATATAAATATATGAATTCGCTCTAATATTGCCTATTTTTGTCAGACTCCGACTTTTTTTCCGACCACCTTCTTCTTGCCTTAATTTCATTAGTTGCCCTTTTATAAGCAAAAAATATGCCAATACTTTTTCTTCGGATTTAATTTGTTTTCAACGGTTTGAATGTTTTAGAGGCGGCCGATATATCCAAATCTTTGAATTTTATCCAAAAAAATGAATCCGAAATGCTCTTCGCCCATTCAATTTTTGCGCGTGAATCGAATTGTGACAGGGAATCGTTTTATTATTAGATGAAAAAAAATCAGTGGAATTTTTTTTGGAATTTCCATATATAATAAAAAAGAAAGGTGTCACCATGATCCGCAATCGGTCATTGAGAACGAGAAAGAATGGGGAACGCGTTTGCGATATCCGAGCGATGTCTGTTTCTTCGATCCTGTTTTGTGTTTTTCTTTTATGGATGGAGGGCCTGCTTTTTCCCGGCCAGACCAGGGTCAACCCTAAAGACCTGGCCCCCCCATACCGGGATTGGCTGAAGCTCACGACCTATATCATTAAGGATAAAGAGAGAGACGTCTTTTTGCAATTGACCAACGACCGGGACCGCGACCTTTTCATCCAGGCGTTCTGGAAACTGCGCGATCCGACGCCCGGGACTCCCCAGAATGAATACAAGGACGAGATCATTAAGCGCTTTCAGGAGGCGAACCGGAGGTTCCGGTCGGCGCGCGAGGGGTGGATGACCGATCGCGGCCGGATCTATATCATTCTTGGCCCGGCGACGAGCACCGAGTATATCGAAGGCAGCACCGAGCTTTATCCGGCCGAAATTTGGTCTTATTACGGAGATGTCAACAAGGGAATGCCGGTCCATTTCCAGCTTGTTTTTTATCAATGGCGGGGAGCCGGGGAATTTAAATTGTACGATCCGGTTGCCGACGGCCCGGGCCGGCTCATCATTAATTCCCAAACGATGGACCCCTCGGATTACCAAGCGATGTACAATAAGATCTACGAACTGCAGCCCGACCTGGCCCTGGTCGCGCTGTCGATCATTCCGGGAGAACTCCCGTTCGGTTTTCAACCCTCACTCGAGTCCACCATATATATGGCGAACATCCTGGAGTCTCCAAAAAGGGGTCTCGATGAAAGATACGCCACGCATTTCCTGAATTATAAGGGCGTCGTCAGCACGGAATATCTGACGAATTATATAGAAAGCGATACGTATGTGGTGACCGTCCACGACCCCGTCACGGGCGCCACCTTCTGCGATTTCGCCATGGCTCCCAAGCAGCTCTCGCTGAATTATTATGACGCGAAAAACGAGTATTACTGCGGTTTTCAGGTCGATGTCAGCCTTCGGGCCGGGGAGAAGGTCGTTTACCAGTATTCCAAAGAATTCCCCCTGACGATCCCAGAGGACCGGCTCGCGGACACCCAGAGCATGGGCGTCTGCATCGCCGATTCCTTCCCCGTGATCGAGGGCAAATACCGGTTGACCGTGCTCCTCCGGAACACGGCCGGCAAGGAATTCAGCGTCCTCGAAAGCGATGTGGAAATTCCGGCTGAATCCGGCCAACCGCATCTCGGCGGGCCGGTCTTGGGCTACAAGCTCACGGACGTTCAGGCCGGCGTGCGTCTTCCTTTTCAGGCCGGGGACAAAAAGATGAACATCGATCCCAAATACACGTTCTCGGCCGCGGACCAGATCGCCTTCTTTTTCAGCGTCTCCGGGCTCAGCGAGGAGTTGTGGAAGGGAGGGTCGGTGGGGATCCTCCTCAAGGGCACGAAAGCCGGCAGTCCGTATCAGAAGTCCTTGTCCGTCCCTTTGAGCGCTTACGCTTTTCATAAAGATATCATTGTCATCCAGTCCCTGGCGGCCGCCGAGTTCCCCCCGGATTATTATGATCTGGCCTTGATTTTGAAGGACCCCCGAGGGAACGCTCTTGATGAACGAAGGGCAAACTTCATCGTCTCGCCTCAGAAGACGCTTTCGCATCCCGTGATCGCCTCCAAAGCGTCCTCTCTCGCCAGCAGCTTCATGTTCTATTATATGCTCGCCTATCAATATGACCAGATGAACGAGAACGAGAAGGCCGAGGCGATGTATAAGAAGGCCTTCAGCCTCAACCCGTCCTTTCTGCAGAAGATTCCGGAATACGCGGGATTCCTTCTGAAGGTCAAGAAATTCGACGAGGCCCTCGGCCTCATCGAACGGATCAAAGAGGATTCGAAGCTCAAATTCCAGTATTATTTGGCGAGAGGCCGGGCGCTCATGGGCCTGGAAAAATATGCCGATGCGATCGCCAGCCTCCTCGAAGGGAACAGGATCTACAACAGCGATACCGGGCTTCTCAACGCGCTTGGGACGTGCTATTTTAGAACGCGAAGAACCGAGGAGGCGCTCAACGTCCTGAACGCCTCGATCAAGCTGAATCCGGACCAGGCTGACGTGAAAAAGCTCATCGAAGAGATCCAGGGAAAGAAAAAATAAAAATCGAAACTTTTTCTTTGACTTTTAGGATTTTTTTAATTATATATTAAATGATGATGCTGGCTGGAGAGGATCCTCCTTAGCCCCGCTTCCTTTTCAAACCTTGGCGCCTCGACAGCCAGCCTCCCTTCTCTTATTTCTTTTCTTCCTTCTTCTCCTCTTTCTTCTCCGGCGGCACCATCTCCTTGACCCGCTCTTTGAGGTGGTCCTTCATTTTAAGGTGGGGGATGCCTTCGACCATCCATTTCGGCGCGGGCTTGGCCATCAGGTAGTGGTCAAAGAATTCCTTCATCCGGACCGTGTAGTCCTTCTGGTTGACGGCCTTGGCCACGATGTGGTTTTCGCCCGCGTATTGGAGCATGATCACCGGCTTTTAAAGGCGGCGGAGGGTGTTGAAATATTCTTATCCCTTTTTCAGATTTTATCAAGAGGGTGGGTCGGAGCTCCGGATTAAACGTTTCTTTGAAGAGCGTCGTAATAATAAAAAGGGTGAAAATGGCGTCTCTCTGTTGTAAAATAAAATTTTGAGATCGTGAGGGAATGATGCGAACGACATCCCGGCGACGAACAGAACGGCATTTGGCGGCGATAGGCGCTATCACCGGAATTCTCTTTTCTCTTTCCTGCGCTCCTCAGGCGAATGTCGAAACCGCGCTGCCGTCCGCAGAGCTTGAAAAAAAAGCGGCTGACGCAGAGGCCCAGGTCAAGCGCGGCTGCTATATCGGCTTCAAGCAGGCGATCCAGATCTATCAGGAATTGGACGGCCAGCCGTCCATGACGAAGAAGATCGCCTATCCTTATCTCAGAGCTCTTTTGCTCATGGCTGTCCGGGAGCGCGAGGTCGGCATTCTCAGCCACGCGAGCTACCAGAAAGCCCTCGAACTCGTCAAAGAAAATCCGGCCCTCCGCCAATTCCTGCCCAATTTCGAGATCGCCGACTCCATGTCTCCGAGAACTCGCGGGATTATGCAGGACATCACCGTCGCCGTCGTGAAGAAGGTGGATGATGATTTCCTTCAACAGAAACAAGCAGAGGCCGATTTGTACAACAAGGCGCTGGCCGATGATTATCATGCTTATCTCTATGTGGCGTTTTACGCGGGATATGGATTTTACGCCGAGAAAGCGAATGAATCGACGGCCGCGATTCTCGCGCGTTACCCCGAATCGATTCTTTTGAGATATAAAAATGCTATCTATCCTCGGTCGAACCAGGAGAAACTCGAAGCGCTCATTCAGGCGGACCCGGAATTCTACGAGGCGTACTATAATCTGGGCGAGCTGTCGATCGGCGGACAAAATCTGCTCGAAGCCGAGAAGAACTTCCTAAAGGCCCTGGCGGGACTGGCCGAATCGCCCCAGGTCACGATCTATCTGGGAAGCATTTATACGGCGACGGAAGAATTCGAAAAAAGCCTGGAATTTTATGACAAAACGATCGCCCTCTCGCCCAATTATCGGGACGCGCTGCTCGGAAAAGCGATCAGCCTCAGCTATCTCGGCAGGTATCAAGAGGCGATCGAAGTTTTGAACAAAAATGTTGAGCTCGGCTTTTACTTGATGGGAGAGAGCTATTACTGGCTGGCCTGGAACACCCATGAGCTGAAAGATAACGATAGCGCCCAGGCGAACATCGAGGAATCCAAGGGCAGGCTCCCGACCAACAGCGAGGTCTTCGGCCTGTCCGGCACGATCGCTTTTGAAAAAGGGGAGATCGACCGGGCCGAGAAGGAGTTTCTTGAAGCTCTGAAATATAACGGGGGGAACACCGAAGCTCTCTACAGCCTCGGCCGGCTCTATGGGCAGAAAGAGAAGTGGTCCGATTCCGCCGCCTATTACGAGAGGGCGGCGTTCGTCTTCGAGCGCAATGAAAGCGCGATCGCGGACAGAATCGATCAAATAAAAAAATCAAGCCTTTCTGAAGAGCGAAAGGCCAGGCTCCTGGCTAAGAAAGAGCAGCAACTCAAAATCACGCAGGCGACCGCAGCCACGGCTTTCTATAACGCCGCAGCCAGTTTTGCCAACTCGGGCCAGAAGGCCAAAGCTCTGGATATGGCCGCCAGGGCCGCCAAGCACCCGCAGTTCAAGGAAAAAGCCGAAGAGCTGATCAAGCAGATCAAGTAAATGAAGGGGTGACAGTCACCTTTACCCTGAAATAAAAAGAGGTGACATCCCCTCCTTATCTCATAAAAAATGAGGACAGGGACATCCCTGTCCCCCAATCTTAAGGCAAATTGATTCTTGCGGGCGGCGCCATCTTCGAATAATCCAGCTCAGAGCCGAGCAGGCTGTGAGGGATCAAAAAGACGACGAGGAGCAGAATGGAAGCCGCCAGAACCCAGCCCCGGGCCGGCTTTCCTCTGCGCATCATGAAAAGGGCGATGAGCCAACCGACCATGGCTACGAGCGTCTTATTGTCGGTCAGGTCATGGCCCAGGGGAAACCCC
>JALHTW010000293.1 GCA_022866045.1 Candidatus Aminicenantota bacterium
CGCCGCTGTCGTGGTTCAGGTCTCCGGCGATCGGGTCGACTTGCCCGATGGCCATCTGGTTGATTTGGGCTTGGACCAAACGCTGGACGGAGAATCCCGATTCGTAGGCGTACGGCTCCGGATTTAGGAGCGTCGTGGCGTAGCCGGCGTAGATCCGGCTGGAGAGGAACACGACCTGCAGATTCGGATAGCGGGTCTTGCAAGTCCGCACGATGTCGCCCAAGGCCTTTTCCAAGATGAAGGCGTCGGCGTTAGCACTCGGAAGGGCAACGGTCGGCTGGATATCCGCCTGTTTCAGCCAGATGGCTTGCACCTGGGCCTCGGTGAGGCCGAGCGGGGCGAGTTGTTCGTCCCGCACGCGATTATAATTTGAGGCCGAGGGAGAGACCCAGACATTAGCGGCTTGGCCGCCCATGGCGCCATCGACGATGGCCAAGGTCGTGTGGTTGACGATGGAGTTGGCTGCGGCCTGGCCCGCGAAGGACCACGAGGTGGCGGGCCCTCTGTGATTGGCCGCCCAGAACTCCTGCGTCGTATTGGACATGCCGACCGACAAAAGGACATAGCGACCGGCAGGATTGGGACGGCCCGCAGTATCGAGGGGCTGGATCGCGGCGCATCTCAAGCAGGTCTGGCTTCAGCCGGATAAAAAGAGCGCCCGACGGGCGGCCGCGTAGCCAGTTCAGGAATATGGAGACCGCGTCCCCGAAACCGTCCGGTGCCTGGAGGACAACCTAGAGGACTCTCTCCAGTACTATAGCTTCCCGGAGATCGATCCCAAAAAGATCTCCTCGACGAGCATATCGGAGCGGACCGGCCGGGAGTTCCGCCGGCAGAGCTGGGTGATCGGTGTATTCCCGAAAACTGAATCCTGGGTTAGGCTGGCCAATTGCTACCAGATGGAGTACTCGAACGACTAGGGAAGTGACCGGAGTTATAGCGAAAAAGGAAAATTCCAATAAGCGCTGGAGAAAAACCGAGCTTTCCTGACAGCTCAGGCGGCAAACTGAAGAGAGTTGCGATGGTCCCGAACTTGCGAACTCAGCTTGACACAGCTATTAAACGTCGGCAGACCACGATATATTCGGTTATTCCAATGATTCCCGACGGCAACGAATTTCTCTAAATAATTCCCTGTCCGGCCCTTGCCCACGGGCGCGATTTCCTAAAAAGTCGAAATCAGAAAGAAGGGCCGTTCCCGTCAACGGCTGCCGTTCATTTTAATGACTATGTAGAGGACCTGGCCAGCACCGGGGTTCATCTGGTGAGCCGTGCCGCGCGGGATGCTGATGATATCGCCGGCCCCTGCCGAACGGGTGATCCCTCCGACAATTGTCGTCCCACGGAACTCATTCGCGGCGGTTGATTTCTTGTCGCTAATATCCCCTCCAAGAGTCACCTCCGCCGCGCCGCTCACAATCAAGAATACCTCATCGTCGGTGCCATGGAGATCAGCGGCGCCTTTGCGGTTTTCGATGAAGGACGTGTAGATTCGGTACGGCCCCTTTTCTCGTTCGAATAGCGGTTGTGCCCCTTTGAGTTTGCCGCCGCGAATCTTTGCAACGAGAGTGTCGATTTCCGCCTTCGTCTTGACACCTGCCAGTTTGTCCGGCGCATCTGACTGTCGGCCGGGAAGGGCCAGTCTTAAGGCCACGATTAAGAAAATGCTCATTTGAAACGTCTTCTTCATTCTTCCGTCTCCTTTCTCGGTCGACCGAGGGAGTTCGACCCGATCAGCCGGTTTCAGCTTTAAATGCTCGGGCGTATTTGCCGCCCAGGTTTTTTTAATCAAGCCGGCCTTATCTCCTTTGCGGTCAAGAGCATGGGCCAAGAGCGGCAGGCGCTTGGGACAGCTGCCTATTTAAAAATTTTCATGATAGCGACCTGGTGCGCCTCTGTTTCGAGGATAAAAACAGCCGCACGTCCATGACGTTCGTCCCGGTGGGGCCGGTGACGATGAGCCCGCCCGCTTTTTGGAAGAAATGATAAGAATCGTTGTTGGCGAGGAAATCCGGGATATTCAATCAGAGTGTACGTGCGGCGCCGAAACTCTGAGGCGCCGCCCAGGCTCCGGCCGCGTCCGTGTTTCCGTCGATGCCGTCCGTGCCAAGGCTGGCCGCCAGCCAGTCCCGGCCGTCGAGCCGGCACGTCGCCGCGAATGAGCTCCGCGTTCCGGACTGAGGACGGCCCAACATCGCGACCTGCCGTTCGAGCTCGGTGAGTAGCGCCAGAATGAATTCCTGATTCCGGCCGCCCTGTCCCCGCCCCGTCACCCGGACAGTCAGCTCTCCTCCGATCAGAATACATAACGGCCGGGCCGAAGCACTCCGACGCCGCGTGAGATCCGCGAACAGCGCGGCGTAATTCCTCGCGGCCTCTTTGGCTTCGCCGTGGTCGGATGACGTTAAGATGTAAGTTTCGAATCCCAGGGTCTTGGCCCGCCGCTGCGCGGCGTCGAGCGCCGCGGCATTGTTGCCGATGAGAAAAGGGGATATTTTGTTGAAAACAGGATCTTTCTTTTTCGGCGTCTCCTCGGAATAGCCGCCATCGAAGATCTCCCGGATCGCGGGAGGTGCGCTCTCCCATAGGTCGTATGTCCGGAGAACGCGCCGCGCGGCCGCAAACGTCGAAGAATCCCAATGGGCCGGACCGGAAGCGATGGACCCCGGGTCATCGCCGACGACATCAGAAATCGCGAGGACCGCGACTTCGGCCGGGCAGGTGGCCTTCGCCAAAAGGCCTCCCTTGACGGCCGACAGATGCTTCCGCACGATGTTGAGGTCATGGATGTCGGCGCCCCGAAGCAGGAGCTCACGGGTCACCAGCTTTTTTTCGTCCAGGGTCACCGGTGGCCGCGGCAAGGCGAGCTGGGCTGATCCGCCGCCTGAGAGAAGGATTACGACAAGGTCCTTTTCTCCTGCCATTCGAGCTATTTCCAAGGCCACCCTTGCAGCGGCTGAGCTCCGCTCGTCAGGTAGAGGATGCGGGGCTTCGAGAATGATCATCTTCGGCAAGGACACAATCTGATCGGGGAGTATGACGACGAGCCCTGACCGCACCCTGCCGCCCAGGATATCCAGGAAAGAGGCGGCCATGGCCGGAGCGGCCTTGCCGAAGGCGATCAGATAGATGTTGTCGAAGGCGGAAAGGTCATAGGTCTTCGATCTAATATATTCAGAAGCATGATTCGGCTTGGAGACGAGAGTCGGTGGCAGACCAGGAAAAGTTCCTTCCAACCCACGTCTCAAAAAAGGGAGGAGGAGAGGATTCTCTAGCGTATCGAAGGATATGGGCTGAATTCCGGAGATTTCAAGAACGGCCCCCCGGAGCTTAACGCTCTTGCGGATCAAGTTTTCCGGCGCAACCTCGGCCAGGGCCGCCTTCCAAATCATCTCCGCTTTGCCCAAGAGCGAAGGATTTCCGTCTTGATTCATAATTATTCCCTGTTTATAATTTATAATATATTATTAGATTTTTTTCAAATTCTTTTGCCTCTGATTGTTAAAAACTAAGGCAGCCCAATATTCATTGATATTTTAGGTTCAAGTACAAGTGGAGTTTCGGCCCGCGGGAGAGCAAACCCGACTCAGGCCTGAACGGGCCTTGTCCGCCCGCTTTATAGGTCCTTCAGGTATGATAGGGATCGGTGCTCGACAACAATTGCGGCGGAGATCAACGCGACAACCTTCGAGGGGAATTTGAAAATCCGGAACTCAGCGAGATCTCACTGTACCGGATCGGGCGGGACCAAGATCGACGTCTGGCCGTATGGCGTGGCGGTAGAAATCCTTCATTTGGCGTCCTATGCCGATGAAACGCCGATCCTCCAGAAGCGGATGAAATTCATCACCGACAAAGGTTATGTCGTCGCCGAACCTCACGAAGAATATTCGCGGGATTCGGAGTTCTGGCCGATAAACAGCCGATTACCAGACGATCATCCGCTATCAGGGAAAAAATCAACAATAAGCCAGGCCCTCTGGGGACCGCGC
Source organism: Candidatus Aminicenantota bacterium (assembly GCA_022866045.1). Lineage (GTDB taxonomy): Bacteria > Acidobacteriota > Aminicenantia > Aminicenantales > UBA4085 > JALHTW01. The sequence goes on from JALHTW010000293.1 coordinate 3,993, forward strand.
CTCAGCGGTAGAGGATCGGGTTCTTGCGCCAGTCCTTGGCTTTGTCGTGGCCAAAGGCTGCCACCCGCGGACGCCGCTCTCGAAGGCGCACGGATTCGAGGCTGCAGTTGAAACCGCCGCTTTGCGGGCTCTTGCCGATGCACTCGAGCCGAACCGCGTACGTGCCCGGATCCGGCCAGAAATCCAGCAGGTGGTATTCCTGGTTGGCGGGCCTTTCGGTGTAGAGATCGAGCGGCCTTCCGATCTTGATGCCGTTGAGGAACACCTGATAGCGACCCCCGTCCAGGGATCTCGTCGCGTTGATCACCAAATGCAGCGGTTCTTTCGCCGTCACCCCGATCGGGATTTCGAGCCACGCGCCCGCTTGATGCTGGGGTTTATAGACCAGCTCCTGGCCGTCGTAGAGGTTGTTCGCCTGCTTCACGGCTTCGCCGATTCCGTGCCGTCCGGAATCCGCGACGTCGCGCGCGTAAACAATCACCCGATCCAGGTTGGGCAAGCGACGCTCGGCCACGCCGGGAGCGCGGGCAGAGAACGTGGGTGCGCCGGTCTGATACCAAAAGGCCACACTCGCGTAATCGTCCTCGCGTTCGTTCCAGCTGGTGGATTTGTCGTCGGGATTTTCGTCCGGCGACATCCAGCCCATGTGTTCCATCGTGACCTTGATGCCGGTCTTAAAAACGATGGGGTCGGCGAGATGCCAGCGGTACGCGCTGGTGTGGCTGCCAATGCCCCTTTGATCGAAGAAGGGGACGCCGAAGTAAGGCGTACTGGTCGTCTTGAGCCCCCAGGCCGAAAGAAAATAGTCCTCCGTGCCCGTGCCCCAAATGGAGGCCTTCGCCTCCCCGTCGATGTAAATCTTTTCATCGCCCTCCCCGAACCACGCCGGGCTGCACATCCGGACCGCGAGGACGGTGCCGACATAATGGCCTTTGCCGGTTGTTTCCAGGAGCACGTAGTCCTGGCCGTTTTGGACGGGATACTCCTGCCGGTATTGGGCGTAAAAGTAGGGCGTGTCCTTGGGCAGCTTATCCAACTTGATCCAGTCGATATTGTAATACAGCATGCTGAGGGGTTTGTCGCTCTGGTTCTCGATCTCGATGCGGGCCGATTTTTGAAACGGCATGTGCCAAAAACAATTGTAGGAATCGGCATCCTCGACGATCACGGGAAGGCTGATCACTTCACGGCGCTGCCCGAAGCAGTTGGCGAAAAAATCGCCCAGCGGCGCTTCCACCGCGGGCCGTTCGTTGCCGTCCCAATACATGCGCAACATCATTTCCTGGTGGTTGGCCGAACCCTTGGGGGCCCAGTTCTGCGGCTCGGGGCCGAGAAAAGTGATCCACATGTGGGTAATGAGACCGGGACCCTTTTCGTCGAGCAGGATATGTTTTCCGCCAGGAGGGATGTTGAAATTGTCCCAATTGCTCTGTTCGCTGGCATCGCTGCGGGGATCGGCTTTTGAATCGTACTTGCGCACACCCGCATTGCGATCTCCATCGGGACCGCGCCGAATCTCGCCCACGCGCATGGTCGACGTCGCGCGCATCGAACGGCCGTTCTGCGGTCTGGCGAGATCGTCGAGAAAGCCGCCGCTTCCAGGACCGCCGGAGCCGCCGTTCCCCGGGCTGCAATTCCAGGCCAAACCCATGAGGATAAGCAAGGCTGGGAACGAGCACATCGGTGCGATACGCTTGAATATTCGTGTTGGATTGAGTTTCATGATGCTACCCTCCTGAGAATTCCGTCCCCCGAACGAAAGAATTTCCTATCGGCGAGCGGATGCTATTTTTTGACATTTGAGAATCGAACCCGAGTTTAGCGCGATAAATCACGAAAAACTCTCGTAACTCACAGTCACCGAACCGGATAAAAAAAAGGCGAAGCCGAGGAAACCAATCGCCTTATCCTGATTCAGTGGGTACCTCTTGATAACGGGAAAGGGGAAAGGCCCGTTCTTTCTCTCCCTCTGAAAAATTAAATCCCCAAATTTCTTTTCATGCTCATGATATTATTGCGGATGGCTTTTTTCGCTCCCAGCTTGTCTTTGTTTTTGATACATTTCACGATCAATCGGTGTTCTTCGTGAGAACGCTTGATCTTATTCTGCGTATATTTTTCTTTTTCTATGGCCCGTGCGATATGCATGTAATCCTCGAGATCATGGCAAAAATCAATCAATTTTTTATTGCGGGATATTTTCGCTATTTCCTGGTGAAAGAGGCTGTCCAACTCGTTGCAATGGCCATATGCACCCGCTTTCAACGAGCGTTCGATTTCATCGAGGATTCTCTCAAGATTCTTGATCTGTTCAGCGGAGATTTTTTCGATGCATTTGTCGACGGCCAAGATTTCCAACACTTCTCGGACGTCCAAGAGGTCTTTGATCTCTTCCTGCCTGATTTTAATAAAGAAAAGGCCGCGACGCGGAATATTGTTGATGAAACCTTCGGCCGTCAACTGGTTAATGGCCTCCCGCACGGGCGTCCGGCTCATGGAGATTTCCTCCGCCAGGAGATCCTCCCTGATGCGGCCGCCAGGTTCGAATTCCATTTTCAGCAATTTTTCTTTGATGATGCGATATGCTTTTTCCTTCAAGCTCAAATGTTCCATTCCTCTTTATCCTTGTAGAGTGATTATTATTTATTATTTATCTATAATATTAGCTTTCTTCGCTCCTAAAATCAAGCCAGATATTCGCTGGCCGTCGAACACTTCCGAAGGGATCGTTGAAAGGCCGGGTTCTGTCTCGGCTCAAAGGAATATTTTTTTATAAAAATTGCGTCAATTTGGCCGGGAGGCCGGCAAATTAGACGGCGGGGATAAACGGGGATAAATTTTCTTGACAAAAGATAGATTATAAATTATAAAATAAGTAATAATTATTATCGATGACCTAAGGATGGATTGTCCGTGGCATGTCAATTCCATAAGTCATATGAAAGATAGATGGGCGGGTTTTCAACGGGAAACGATATCCATATGATAAAACATATCTTTTTTGAAGGAGAATTATATCATGAAAGTCGAACGAAAAAAACGTAAAATCGATTATTTCATCGCAATTCCTCTTCCTCCTCTTTTTGTCTCGGTCATCACTTTTGTTTTGATTTTCTTCATCCTGCCGAGCCCCGCTCATAATCTTTATGCGGGTGAGCAGCTCTCATCTTCCAACGTGAATATCGTGGTCGACGGGCCCATTGGTCCCCCCTCTTCCTTTGGCTTAGAGAAGATGAGCCAGGCATTCAAGGAAAGGGGCCTTTCTCCGGCGAGGAAAGGATCCATCGGGGAAGCTCAGTCTCCTTTCGTAATCCTGATCGGGACGCTTAAAGGATCAAACGTCATCAAAGACCTTAGGGGCAAAGGAAAGCTTTCTCTCGCCGACAAAAAGGAAAGCCTCGCCGTCAAGCGCCTCAAAGATGGCGGCAAAGACCTTTTAGTCATTGCCGGAGCCGATGACCGAGGTTTGATGTATGCCCTGTTGGAAATTGCCCGTCAGGCAG
>JALHTW010000294.1 GCA_022866045.1 Candidatus Aminicenantota bacterium
CAATGGCTAAAATGGATTTCAAGACTCTAGGCGAGGACATCATCGCCAAAGCGAAAAAATGGGGCGCTGAGGAAGCCGAGGCCGCCCTGGAGAATGTGAAGAACTTCAGCGTGTCGATCAGGAACGGTGAAATCGAGTCGCTCCAAAAATCCGTATCCCAAGGACTTGGCCTGAGAGTCTTCATCAATAAACAATTTGGCTTTGCCTATACATCGGATCTCTCCCCGGCTTCCATTGAAGAAGCGATCAAGAAGACGATCGAGCTGGCCCGGATCACCGAGTCCAAGCCCTGGCAGGGGCTTCCGGATTTTGGCCCGCAGCCTTTCGCCAATCTGGACATTTATGACCCGGAGGTCGCCAAAGCGCCTGACGAAAAAAAGATCGCGACGGCGCGCGAAGTCGAAAAAATCGCCCTTTCGCTCGACAGAAGGATCACCAACTCCCACGGGGCCGGTTTTTCCAACAGTGAAAGCGAAGCGGGCCTCTTCAACTCGAAGGGCATTTCCTGCGTTTTAAAAGCGACCGAGTGCGGCTTCAATGTCGGCGTCATCGCCGGGGAAGCAAACAATATGCAGAGCGGAGGGTGGAGCAGCTTCAAGAGATTTTACAAAGAGCTCGATTCCATCGAAGCCGTGGCGAAAATTGCGGTCAAAAGAGCGATTGACCAGCTCGGGCCGAAGCCCGTGGCGACCAAAAAGGTCCCCGTCATTTTCGACCGCTATGCGGCGCCGTCCTTCTGGGCGGGGATCCTCGGCGCGTTGAGCGGAGATGCGGTGTTCCGGAAAAGCACGTTCATGACGAATTCCCTTGATAAGGAGATCGCCTCGCCGATGGTCACAGTCGTCGATGACCCCACGATCCCCCGGTTTGTCGGCTCATTTCCTTTTGACGGCGAAGGCAATATCACGCGCCGCAACGTGCTCATCGATAAGGGCGTGCTAAAGATGTTCCTCTACGATTCGCAGACAGCGCGCAAGGCCGGCGTCAAGGTGAACACAATGGCCAACAGGGGAGGCTATAGGTCTCTGCCTTCCGCAAGTTACCTGAACGTGATCGTCCAGAACGGAAAGAACAGCTTTGATTCGCTCCTTAAAGGGGTGAAGGAAGGGTTGTACGTGATGGGGTTGAGGGGTTCAGGGACGGACGTGACGACGGGAGCCTTCTCCGTGGGCTGCAGCGGGTTCTGGATCGAGAACGGCGCGATCGCATTTCCGGTCGATGGCGTGACGCTCGGCGGGACGACGCTTGAAATTTTGAAGGGTATAGACAAGGTTGCCAATGATCTGGATATGCGGTCGAGCCTCAACAGCCCGTCTTTCAGGGTCAAGGAGATCATCGTAGGCGGCAGGAAAGGGTAGACAATAGCCTTCCTCTCAAAGCGCTTCCTATGTGCTTACAGCCTTGATCTTGATATTTCTTTTTTCCAGTTCATCTAGAAAATCTTCATAAAGCTTTCCGGAAATGGCATCCTCGGGCGCGACGATGCCTTTTTCTTTGATCTTTCCTTCGGCCAGCCATCTCGCGGCGATAGCCACCGGAAATCCAGTCACCCTCATCATCGAAGACAGTCCATTTTCCCGGTCGGCCTCGTCCCACATGAAGTACTCTATCCGCATATCTCGGCCGTCTTTCTTTCCCTCGACGGAATTATACATGACACACACATCGGTCTCTCCTTCCTTGGGCAGCAGCTTCGGGGTGATCAGGGAGGAAACAAACTCGCGGGGGACAATTTTTTTCCCTTTGAAATTTACGGGTTCTATATCGAGCAAGCCGCATTCCTTTAAGGTGATTATGCCTTCCCAGTGCCCCGGCCAGCGAACCGTTTTTTCGGAAAATTCCTTGAGAGAGGGCCTGGTAAAGAGAAAACTGGGCATGCCCGGCGTTACGGCACATTCCAGCTTCTCGTTTTTTCCCAGTTGATTAAAAACGAATTTCTCAAGGTCCGTCGCGGCCTCAACTTCAACGATTTTGCCGTCTCTGATGACCTTCAATCTTATGATGTACTCCCTGAGAACATGGTGA
>JALHTW010000295.1 GCA_022866045.1 Candidatus Aminicenantota bacterium
CTCCTGATGGATTATGACCTAGACGAAATATTTCTTCACGATCGGCCATTTATATCGACGCTCTAATTGGACAGGGCGAGGTCGACGGCGGCCTTGGCATGGAGGGCTGTCGTGTCGAAGAGAGGGAGGGCTGTGTCGCCATGCTTGACCAGAAGGGGAATCTCGGTGCAGCCCAGGATGACGCCCTCGGCACCGCGGCGTCGGAGTTTGTCGATGATGCCGACATAGGCCTTGCGGCTTTCGTCCTGAATGATGCCATGTCCGAGTTCATGGTAGATGACGTCGTGGATCGTCCGCCGCTCCGCCTCGTCCGGGACAAGAACGGCCAAGCCGTGTTTCTCCTCCAGCCGACGGCGGTAGAAGTCCTGCTCCATGGTATACCGGGTCCCAAGGAGACCGACGGTTTTCAGGCCGCGGCCGCGGATTTCAGCCGCCGTCGCGTCGGCGATGTGGAGGAGGGGAATCCGAACGGCGGCCGTGATCGCCTCGGCCGTGCGGTGCATCGTGTTGGCGCAGATGACGATGAAATCGGCCCCGGCGGCCTCGACGCGCCGGGCGGCGTCGGTCATCAGAAAGGTCATCCGCTCCCAGTCTCCGGCTTCCTGGAGCGCCTCGATCTCTCCGAACTCCACGGAGTAAAGAACCAGCCTGGCCGAGGACGATCCGCCAAGCCGGCGCTGGACGTCCTCGTTGATCAACCGGTAGTACTCCCCTGTCGAATGCCAGGTCATGCCGCCTATCAAGCCGATCGTTTTCATGCCCTCAGCATACAAGAATAAAGGCGGCATTTCCAGGGGAGGGGTATAAGCACCCGATAGAGGACCGTCTTCTCCGGACGACGAGAACGATATATTCCTGCCACAGCAGGGAATGTGAAATCAAGAATCGAGCCATGTTCATGAAGGGGGCAAAATCAGGCAGAGCGACTGCTGATGGTTTTTTCCCCTGGCCCGCACGCTCGGGTTTGTCCCGCTTCCGCCGCTGTTCTGGCTGCAGTTAGCGATCATGCTGCCGGGCTATGCGATCCTCACTCAGCTGGTCAAAACCTGGTTTTACCGCAGATTCGGCGATTGATGACGGTCACTCTTTGAATGGGGAAAGATGTTGGCATGAAAACTGCATAAACACAAATGGCTTCTCCCAAGCCCATCGAACTTTCAAAAAAAAGATAGGCGCAGGACAGCGAGAGGCCCCGGAAAAGAAGGAGGACAAGATGATTTGGACAGAGGGAAATCAGCCATGAAGAGAATTCGGACGTTATCCCTCCCGCAAAAGAGGATTCATCATGTATTTCATAAGGAGTATGAAATGAAGAAATTCCTGACCGCAACGACATGCCTTGTTTTCCTGGGTCTGCTCGTCCACGGCGCGGCCTACGCCCAGCAGACAACGACCGGAGACAGGAAGCTCAATTCCCTGCTCGGGAAGATCGACCAACTGGCGAAAGCCGACCGTGAAGGATTCATCCGTCAGCTCAGCCAGAAGCACAACGTCCCGGAGGAGGAGATCCGGCAGGCGAAAGAACGGTACGGCCTCAGTGATGGGGACACGTTCATGGCCACGGTTCTTTCCAAGATCTTCAAGAAGCCCGTCGGCGTTGTCGCCGAAGAGTACCAGAAGAACCAGGGCCAGGGGTGGGGCGTGATGGCCATGAACATGGGCATCAAGCCCGGCTCGCCGGAATTCAAGCAAATGAAGGCGAACGCCAGCGACTCCGTCGACAACATGAAGACCATGGCCAAGGCCAAGAAAAGACAGCAAAAACAAGAGATGAAGAAAAAGCGGGAGCAAGGCCGGAAGATCAAGGACGAAACGCAGGGCAAGGGCCAGGAGAAAGGCAAGAAAAAATAGCCCGCCGCTAACTCCGTTTCTTTCCGAATAGCTCCCGCGCCTCGCGCACCTTTTCCGCGCCCCACGCCCTCAGTCTATCTCCGTGGATTGCAGAGAGGATGTCTCCCTCGAGCTCTGATAGAAGACGTTCTGACTCTTCCCAAAGAGCCGGCAGGGCTCGTCGCCGGCCGCTTCTAATTCCTTCCGCCCCGACCCCGGCGCATCTCCTGATTACGAGATCGCGCGATTCCAAGGCTTGACATCAAAAATTATTTTTAATAAAATATTTTCAAAACGGGAAGCGGAACAAGTTAAATGGCAAATATTCTTATCATTGATGATGATCAGCTAATTTGCGACTGGATCGCGAATGTCGTAACCCAGTTGGGGCATAACGCATCCTATACACATACACCCATAGAGGGGCTCAGGAAAGTCCAATCAGAGCCATTCGATGTCGTTTTTCTCGACGTACAAATGCCCGATGGAAGCGGCTTGGATCTCATGCCGAAGATCAAAGCAACTCGATTTTCCCCTGAAATCATCGTTATCACTAGACTCGGCGATCCCGATGAGGCCGAACTCGCCATTCAAAATGGAGCCTGGGATTATATAGAAAAGCCGGCTTCATTCGAAGCCCTAAAGCTTCCCATTATCCGGGCTCTGGAATATCGAGCGGAAAGAAAATCGGGGAAGCCGCCGATCGTTTTGAAAAGAAAGGACATTATCGGAGATTCACAAAAGATCGCTACTTGTCTTGAACTTCTTGTCCAGGCCGCCGGCTGCAACGTCAATGTTCTCATCACCGGCGAAACCGGAACCGGGAAAGAGCTTTTTGCGAGGGCTGTCCATTATAACAGCTCTCGGGCCAAAAGAAATTTTGTGGTCGTTGACTGCACGGCGCTTCCCGAGACGCTGGTGGAAAGCGTTCTTTTTGGGCACGAACGGGGGGCGTTCACCGGAGCCGATCGAAGCGAGGAGGGGTTGATCAAGCAAGCCGACGGAGGAACTCTTTTTTTAGATGAGATCGGGGAGCTGCCGTTTTTGATTCAAAAGCGATTTCTCCGGGTCATTCAAGAGCATCGCTTCCGTCCTGTCGGAGGACGTCAAGAAATCGAGAGCGATTTCAGGCTTGTGGCGGCGACAAACCGAAACTTGGAAAGCATGGTCCGGCAGGGACGATTCCGGGAAGATCTGTTCTTCCGGCTCCGGACTCTTATTATTGAATTGCCCCCCTTGAGAGAATTTCTTGAAGACATCAAAAAATTGACGGTCTTTTATATGAACGCCCTGTGCGAGCGGTTTGGAATAGTGCCAAAAAGAGCTTCTCCTGAATTCTGGGATGTCGTGACCGACTATAAATGGCCCGGCAATGTGCGAGAACTGATCCAAGCTCTGGAGAAAGCTTTGCTTTCGGCAAAAGATGAACCCATGCTGTTCCCCAAACACCTTCCGACGTATATTCGCATTCAGGTCGCCCGGAATTCTTTCCTGAAGAAGCCGGCAAGCCAGGATAAACCAGAGATACGCTCGAGCGTTCCCAAAGTGCCGCCCAAATTGAAAGAAATTCGGAAAGCAGCAGTTTCTGAAGCAGAGCAACAGTATCTGAAGGACCTGATCTCTTTTGTGGGCGGAGATAACAACAAAGCTTGCCGGATTTCCGGCGTGTCTCGCTCAAGATTCTATACTCTTCTCAGAAAATACCGACCAGCTGATGGCCGTTGGCCGGTATGAGGCCGGTCAGGGCCTTTAAAAAAATAGAGAATGAGTGCGCATTTATTGGAATAAGTGCTATTTAAGAGAACAAAGCGCTGCCGATTCTGAGGGAAATCGGCTAACAAGATTTTCTCCCCCCTATAAAAAACTAATTATCCGGTTTTATGAATTTGGCATGTTTCTTGATTATGATTCAGTGGAAAGAAAGAGAACTGGTACCTTTGGAACATTATTGAGGGAGGTGTTACATGCTTAAAACAGTCATGGTTATTCTGGCCGCGACGGTGTTTCTCGTCGCCGCTCCTGCCGAGGTCTCCGCACAGGACGTGCTGATGAACTCGGCCGAGACCATCAACCAGGGCAACTTCAAGCTGGCCCTTTTCCCGACGGTGCTTTTCGGCAAGAACGGCGGCGACTCCGTATGGGGTGTGGCCGGGCGGGCCGGATACGGGCTCACACCGCGCTTTGACATCGAAGCCAAGGCCGGGATCTTCAAAGGCATCAACTATTTCGGAGTCGATGCCGAGTATTGGCTCGTCCAAGGGCGGAATGCCAACGTCTCGGTGGGGCTGGGCGCACACATGACGGACTACCAGGCGAGAGCGGACAGCTCCGGCATCGACACCTCACTCCTGTTCAGCACCAGTCCCGTGAAACAGCTGGAGCTCTACGGGGGCCTCAAGCTCGCCTTCGATTCATTCAAAAACTCGGATCCGAACGTCACCCTGGCACATCTCGTGCCGGGGCTCGAGTACCGCCTCGGCCCCGATCTCGATTTGCTGGCCGAGTTCGGCATCGCCCTCAACGAGAACTCCCGCAGCTATGCCAGCGTGGGATTGGCGTTATACCTTCGCTGAAGCCTCTCGCCTGGCAAGCCGGGGCGCATGGAGTCGGGCAGCCTAAGCGAAATTTGCGGAATTCATCTTGATTATGGAGATTCGTTTGAAGCACGACCCGGAAAGCCCTTTGATTTTTTCAAGCTTCGGAAAGATCTCAGTTACGGAAAAACTAATTATCCGGTTTTATGAATTTGGCATATTTTTGGCGTGTTTCTTGATTATGATTTATTAGGCATAAAGAGAAATGGCGGAGATTCGTTTTTAAAGGAAAATTTAAACCCAATGAACCTGCTTTTTTATTCAACTGGAGATGATCAAAATAAAAAGAGACTTGAGGCATCCGTTCATAAGGTGATCCCAGAAAGTAAAATAGAACTCTTCAAAAGACTGGATGACTTCAGGGAGAGATTCCGGATGCCAATAGAACCGGATTCTATCGCAGTTCTCTCAGCTTCGAACCGAGAAGAGCTTCAGCAGATGCAGCTGCTCCGCGAGCTGCTCACGGAGATTTATGTCATCGTTGTTATCCCGGATCGAAAGGACAGCACCATCAGACTTGCCCATCTCTTGTTGCCCCGATTCTTGAGCCAAAAAGAAAGTGATTTCGCGGATCTCCAAATAGTCCTTAACAAAATGTATAGTAATTCTCAATATTCCCATGAGGGGAAATTATCCGAGGAGTTGTAGGATGAATCGACAAATCGTTTCAAAAACCGTTGTCAAAGCCATGGTCGTCGCCCTTGTGGTTTGGGCCGTCTCCTGCGCCTTAAATCCGGTCACCCATAAAAGCGAACTCATGCTCCTGTCCACAGCTGACGAACTCGCCATGGGACAGCA
>JALHTW010000296.1 GCA_022866045.1 Candidatus Aminicenantota bacterium
ATCCATCATTGCCCACGAGGTTGGCCACTACAAATTCCAGCATATCTGGAAACATATCTGCGTTGGGACCCTCCAACAGATCATCGTCTTTTATCTTTTAGATATCGCCATAAGGTCGTTTTTCCCGGATTTTCTTTCATCAGCGCGATCAAACCTCGCTCTTCTCCCCTGGCTTGCCCTTTTCATGGGTGGAATATCCGGTTTCCTGTTTGGGCCGTTAGGGAATGCGATTTCCCGCCATTTCGAAAGACAGGCCGACACTTATGCCCTGGAAAGCATTTCCGATAAGAAGGCTTTCCTGACAGCCATGGCCGGGCTGGCTAATCGCAACCTTTCGAACGCCTACCCGTCTTGGTGGGTGAAATGGCTTTATTATTCTCACCCGCCGATCGGCGAACGTTTGGAAAGAGCTGAAAAAAGGCAAGCTTGAGCAGAAAAATAGATATGATCTATCGCACCATATTACTTTTTCCACTGTTGCTGTTAATAAACCTGTCGAAAACTAGACAAAACAATCCCTCAATCGATTGATCTGTTTGAAATTCTAGCTCTTTGCACAAATCTTTGGCAAATTTTTTGGATAAGAATCAACGGCTGATTGCCGTAGAAACGATTTCTATTCCAATTGACTAATTTTTTATCAAGGCTTATCTTATAATCAAACAAACGAAGGGGCATCGCATCCTTATATTGCCTATCCCCTAAATCAAATATAGGAGGATCAGATGAAACGCAGAACCTTCGTCCAGAGCGCAGTGGCGGTTTTGCCGGCGTTCGCCGTGCTGGGCGTCCCTTCTATCAGCTCCGGCCAAGAGCCGCAACCTATTACGCTTCCGAAACCCGAGAAGGACGGCGGCAAGTCTGTGTTGGCGTCGCTGCAGGATAGAAAGACTATCCGCAACATCAATCCGGATCCGCTTCCGCCGCAGATGCTCTCTAATCTTCTCTGGGCTGCATTCGGGGTGAACCGGCCGGAAGGGCTGAGGGGAAAGCCGGGAAGAACAGCCGCTTCGGCCAGTAACTCGCAGGAAATTGACCTTTACGTCGCCCTGCCACAAGGAGTCTACCTCTATGAGGCGGTTCCTCACCGCCTGACTCCCGTCATCGCCGGTGACTTCCGGGCGCGGTCGGGGAGGGGCGCCGCGGGCACGGCTCCTGTAAATATCTTCTACGTCGTGGATCTCGCGCGATACGTCATGGAGGGGCAGCCGGACCGATCCATCGGGGATCCGGAGGTCCAGAAGTCTTATTATTTTGTCGCGACGGGTCTCATTGCCGCGAACGTCTACTTATTCACCGCCTCGCAAGGTTTAGTGGCTTGGTTCCACAATTGCGATAAGGTGAACACGGCCAAGGAGTTTAAATTGCGGCCCGAGCAGCGCGTGCTGTTCGCCCAGACGGTGGGTTACCCGGTGAAGGCGTAGAATGGGCTCTTTTCAGACCTTCTTTGCCAGCGATCGTAATATGTTCAGATCCAGCTTGCCTTTAACGCCCCAACCGCTCACGCCAGCTGGTATCTCAGGCCGAAAACGTTCATAGAGAGAAAAAGCTATTGGGGCAAGCTCTTTAGGATCAAAAGCCGTGGCCAGGGCTTCCATTGCTCTTATGACAGTCTGAAGAGCCGAGCCAAATTTATCCGTAAGATATCTCTCTACGCCCTCAGGTTCAATGGGCTTATCTTCAACAACAGCCCGGACGCCTTGTTTTGTATTTTTCGCAGGCACTGACCGGCCGAGAAGTTCGATCCATAATTCCTCGCCTAAGCCAACTTTCTTCTGAGGAACGCCCTCAATCCTTTCGGCTGGCTTACAAATCCCGAGAGCCCGTCCTTTTGCCTGAGCATTAATGCGAGCGACTGCTTTGCCTAGAGAAAGCGCGGCGTCGTGATCATAGCCTAGGCGTTCAGCGATAACCGACGCCCAGAGAGTCAGCACAGGCGCGCGATTCACTAAGATGGTTTCTGGATCCATTATTCTCAGATCGAATATATTCCTGGCGATTTTATCCGTCAAGAATTTCGGTTCCTTTCAATAAGAACCGCAGACCTTAATCGCTGGTCCCGATCTATCAGGAATTAAATCACCTAATCCTCTTTAGTATTTTCTTAAAAAACGACCAGGCTATTAGGTCTGTTTGAATTTTTTTAAATAATCGCACCACTGGCAATCAGAGCCATGAGCTGGCGGTTGCGGCAACTCGAGTAATATTAAAGCATCTTCGATAAACTTTAGGTATTCTTCGTTTTTTCTTTCTACGTTTATCAAATGAATATCTGAATCAAAGGAAAGTGACCGAAGATCCTTCTGGCTTACTGACGTTGGATGAAAATACAGCAGCCCTAACATGGATATCGGAGTTAAGTATAATGAGCCTGGCGCCGGGTTTTCTAAAGCATGAGCATAAGAATGGAGCTGCCGGTCATACAATTTTGAAAGTCCGCCTTCAGGGTTGCCAGTCTTATAGTCAATCACCCCATAAGTCCCGTCATCAAACTCGAGAACAACATCAAAACGCCCTCTTATGTAGCAGGTGTCTCTATGATTCTCAAATCTAAATATTTTTGATTCAATATGTTTTTCCCCATATTTAACTATTCCTGGCGGCAGTCCCGGATGGAGCTCTTCTGTTCGCTTGCCATCATAATATTTTTTTAAAAGTCCGGCGATCTTGGTAAATATCGAAGGAAGGGGAATCGATGGCTGCAAAATCCCACGTTTGACTTTCAGGTAGAAACATCTCTGGCAACCGTCATATAAAAAGGTCAAGTCTGATGGGCTCAATTTGTAGTTCATTAAGCTCCCTCCACTTTCCTCGGCCAAGAGGCATCAGCTTTTTCGGGATAAATAATGAGATCCGAATTAAAGCTTTTACCTTCAATGACCATTTTCCCATTTATCTTGGCATGATTTTAGGTCGGTAACTTAAAAATAATCGGATTCCCGCAGGAAGGACAATATTTGAAATCGGATCCGATCGCGCGGCCACAATGCTGGCATGTCTGTTCTTTAGGAGGCAGATCCTGAAAACTACGTCTGCCTTGTTCGTCAAATTTCGCTCCACATCCCTCGCAACTTAGAAACGGCTCGCTTCTTTTAACCGTAAAAAGGGGGATGAAGAACAGGCTCAAGTAGTGGTCTATTCTTTTAAGATATAGGGCGAGGCGGCCGCAATTCGGGCATATTCGAGGCTGACGGTCTAGGGTAACCGTTCTGGGACTGATGCCGCCAATAAAGAAAAACATTTACAGAAACCTTAAAAAACATAACACTTCCCCCAACCTCAGTCAACAAAGGTCCCGATGAAAATTCCTTAATTATAGGTGAGAATTTCTCCTTGGTTTTGCCGTCCGTCTTATCGTATTCATATAAAGCGGCCGGTCCATCCGCTTGCGCTGTTGACACTCGGAACGGTTCTATGCGATAAGAAAGGCGTGAAAAAAGTGCGGAAATTCACGGCGATTATCGAGAAAGAAGGTCGATGGTTCATCGCTCAATGCCCCGAGCTCGATATCGCCAGCCAGGGAAAATCCGTCAAAGAAGCCCAACAAAATCTAAGAGAAGCCGTCGAATTATTTTTTCGCCACGCTTCACCATCTGAGATCGCAGACCGATTGAAGTCCGAGGTCATCGTCACTCAGATGGTGGTTTCCGTTGGGTAAGCTGCGCGTCCTATCCGGCCGAGACGTTTTCCTAATCTTATCCCATGCCGGTTTCACCGAGAAAAAGCGCTCCGGCGGAAGTCACATCGTCATGCAAAAAAAGACCGTCAATTCTACTATAACGGTAATTATTCCAGATCATAAAGAGCTATGCATCGGAACGTTATCGTCGATTATTCGGCAATCGCAATTGCCCCGTTCGCTATTTGAAGAATAAAAATTCGGGGACACGATCCCAAATTCCGGAGAATTTGGGTCATGTCCCCGAATTCGGCGCCCGTCTGCAATTCTGAATGTTTGCCCCCCCAAAAATTCTCACTTCTTGACGAACTCGATCCCGCCCGCCCGGCCGACGCCGAGCTTGAAGCCGGTGACCTTTCCTCCCTTGCCGCGGAGGAATTCGATGTTGAGGCCGAATTCGGAAGTGGTGAATTTATCGGGCGCCATGGCCTTCAGGGCCGCCTTCGGCATCGCCCTCATTTTGACGACGAGCGCATCCTTGTCGACGGCGACCGTATAGCCCACGTCGAGGAGCTCGCGGCCCACGTAGCTCCCGGCGTATTCCTTGAGCAGGGCCGCCGTGAGGGCGGGGACGGGAGGTTGCCTTTCGAATAAAAACTCCTGGTTCGCCCCGACCTTCATCCTAGCCTTCCCGGCCTTGCCCCCCGCTCCCGGTATGAACTCCACCGTGATCCCGGTCGCGTTCTCCGGCACGCTGAACGACGTCGGGCTCGATGGCGTCAGCACGTGGTTCCTGCGCATCACGCCGGCGATGAGCTTTTCGTCCTTCAGGCTGACTTCGAGCCACAGTCCGAACTTCCCGTCCTGGTAGGCGCCGACCAGGGCCTCGAGGTCCTTCTTGGCTACGGTGACACCCGCCGCTTTCTTGCCTTCGGACTTAGGGGGCTCCTTGAGCTTGTCAGCGAGATAGATGTCGGCGACCTTGAAGCCGAGAGCCGAGGGGTTCATCGAGCCCAGGTTGGCCAGGCAGATGACCGAGAATTTCTGCTCGGGGAAGCGGATGATGGCCGCCCGGAACCCGGCCCAAGCCCCGCCGTGCTCGACGACCACGAGGCCTTTATATTCCCTCACCACCAGGCCGAAGGCATAATCGATCTTCTTGCCGCTCGCGAGTGTGCCCGTCGTGTGGAGCATGTCCATGACTTCCTTGCCCAATTTGTAGTTGTAGAAGGCCTGGTCCCAGAGGTAGAGGTCCTCGACCGAGGTGTAGACGTTGCCGTCGCCGGTCTCGTTCCAGTTGCTCATGTCGAGCTTGAAGCCTTGCCCGGCGGGGTCGTAGCCGGAGGCGCGGTTTTTAATGATCTGGGTATGGTCGTCCTGGTAGAGGGTGTGCTCCATGCCGAGGGGCTTGAAGATATTCTCCTGAGCGAAGGTGTTGAGTGACTTGCCGCTCACGCGCTCGACGATCTGGCTGAGTAGGAAATAGCCCGTGTTGGTGTAGGAGTATTCCTCGCCGGGAAGATAGTTGAGCTTCTTCTGGCGGCAGATGACCTCCAAGGCCTCGTCGACGTTCGGGCAGTCGGAGTCGCCGCGGAAGCCAGCCAGCTCGAGGAGGGCGTTATAATCGCGGAGGCCGCTCGTGTGGTGGAGGAGATGGCGGACGGTGATCGGCGTCCCGTAGTCGGGGAGCTCAGGGATGTATTTTCTGACGTTGTCGTCGAGCGAAACCTTCCCCTGGCGGACGAGCATGACGACGCACGTCGCCGTGAACTGCTTGGAAACCGAGCCGATGTCGAAGATCTTGTCTGAGGTCATGACGATCCCGTCTTCGAGCTTGGCCATCCCATAGCCGCGCTTGTAGATGATCCGACCGTCGCGGATGACAGCCAACGCCGCGCCGGGAGAAGTCGTCTTGTCCCAGGATGCGAAGATCTTGTCGACCTTGTCCGTCGTTTCGTCGGCGGCGAGGACGGCCGCGAAACAGAGGAGCAGGGCGGATGCTAGCAGAATCCTATGCAACCGAACGTTTTTTTTCACGAACACCTCCTTTGG
The DNA here is from genome assembly GCA_022866045.1 of Candidatus Aminicenantota bacterium. Taxonomy (GTDB): domain Bacteria; phylum Acidobacteriota; class Aminicenantia; order Aminicenantales; family UBA4085; genus JALHTW01. The sequence continues at coordinate 5,672 of JALHTW010000296.1, forward strand.
GCTTGTAAACCGGTGACTCTAAAAGTGAAGGGATAGGAGTTTGCTTTTTGGAATCGTTTGAGATCTGTCGCCACTCCTCCCCATTCCCATACTCCCCTGCATATAAAAATGCTATATCCGACCTGACGATCCGATAATTTTATTTCCTCGGATTATGTTTCAAGAATTTTTCAGTCAGCATGTTCTCAAGCCCCATTTTCTGAAGCAGACGGCTGTACCTCGGGTCGGATCTAAGGGCATCAAGTGCCGGGACCACCGTGATGTACAGAAGGTTGCTGTCTCTCTCTATATAAGCTCTCTCGAACCACTCGAAAGCCTCATCCAACTGGTCAAGCGAGAAATGGATCGCACCTATCCAAAAAGACGAAACATGGCCTTTCTTTGAACGCTCCTTGAGCTGGGCGAGATGGTTCAGAGCCTTTTCTTTCTTCCCGGCAAAGGCGTAATAAGCTCCGAGAGGGCCGATAAAAGTTCCGCCCTGACCTCCCAATTCCAAGGCTCTCTCCCCTGCCTTGATGGCTTCTTCAAACATACCTTTTTGTCCAAAGCCTTCCATGAGACCTAAGTATCCCAAAGGAAAATTGGGTTCGAGGTCAAGAATTTTCTCGAAGTGAGCAATGCACCGGTCAAAATCTCTCATATAGTAGGACATGAATCCCAGACGGAGTTTTATCATAAGGTTTAGGGGATCCAGTTCCTGCGCCCGCTCGAGCTCGGCAACGCCTTCTTCGAACTTTCCCTCTAAATATGTCAAGTAGGACTCGATCCATAAATGTGCGCCGGCATAGTTCGGATTGAGTTGGATCGCTTTTCGAAAATAAGTGTTTGCGGCTTTCCGGTCCCAGTCGTACCAGGTCGCGATTATCCCCAATGAGACATAGGCTTCAGCCATGGTCGGATCGAGCTCGAGGGCTTTCTGAGCAGCTTCTCTCGCCTTGGGCATGGCGTCCTCACTGGGGAGAATGTCGAAGCCGATGGATAGAAAGGCATAGGCCTCAGCAAGTGCCGCATAGGCTGGAGCATAGTTCGGGTCTTTTTCAATCGCTTGATGGAAGATGTTGACGGCCTTGTCCAACAAGAACCTATTCGAGAAATACCTGCCTCTGAGATAAAGGTCATAGGCTTCCAAGCTGCTCGGCTGCGTGCTTTTCTGAACTGGCCTCATTCCGCTGATGTCCGCTGTAAGTTTACTGACTATCCTTCCCGTGATTTCGTCCTGGATGGCGAAGATGTCATCCATTTCCCTGTCGAATTTCTCCGACCAGAGATGATAGCCGTCTTCAACGCTGATCAACTGAGCCGTGATCCGCAGCCGCGTCCCAGCCTGGCGGATGCTGCCTTCCAACACGGTGTCAACGTTCAATGTCCGACCGATATCCCGTACATCAAGATCTTTCCCCTTAAAGGCGAACGCTGAGGTCCTGGCCACGATCCGCAAATCTTTGACCTGGGTCAGGCCGTTGATGATCTCTTCGGAAATGCCGTCGCAGAAATATTCCTGGTCCTTCCCCGGGCTCATGTCGACAAACGGGAGAACAGCAATCGAAGGCTGGCGCGCTTTTGGCGCGGCCTTGCCCACGGATTTCAAGGCCTCGAGCAAGACAGCCCCATCCCTGTAGCGATTTCGTCGATCTTTCTCGAGGCATTTTCGGATGATCGTTTCAAGATCGACCGGAATTTTCCCTCTCAGTTTTGAGACCGATGGGACCTCCTCTTTCAAGATCGAGTGGACGACCGGCTGGTCATGTTCGCTTTTGAAAGGATGCCGGCCCGTGAGCATCTCGAAAAGCACGCAGCCCAATGACCAGATGTCCGTGCGCTGGTCGACTTTCTCCCCGAGCGCTTGCTCAGGCGACATATAGGCTACCGTCCCCATCACCCCTATCGTCCTGGTTACATCCGCTCCCCTTTCCAGCTTGGCCAGGCCAAAATCCATGATTTTCGCTTGACCCTTGTCGGTCAGCATGATGTTCGCCGGCTTGATATCCCGGTGGATGATGCCCTTCTCGTGGGCGGCCTTAAGCCCCTCCGCGACCTGCGCGGCGATGTCGATCGCCTCCTCCGCCTTCACCGGCCCAGCCGCAATCCTATCCGCGAGGTTCTGGCCTTCTATATACGCCAAGGCGATATATGTCTGCCCCTCGAACTCATTGATCTCATAGACCGTGCAGATATTGGGGTGGTCCAGGGCTGCAGCCGCCTGGGCCTCCTGAATGATCCGCTCCCGCGCAGCCTTGTCGTGATGGAGCTCGGGGGAAAGAAATTTGAGCGCGACCGTCCTCTTGAGCTTAGTGTCTTCGGCTTTGTACACGACTCCCATTCCGCCTTCCCCGAGTTTCTCGAGAATGCGATAATGTGAAAGGGTCGTTCCGATCGTTGGTTTTTCCTTTACCTGTGCTGGTTTAAAGCATAACAACAAAGCG
>JALHTW010000297.1 GCA_022866045.1 Candidatus Aminicenantota bacterium
AATCTCCGTGACCCGGGCCCGCCCCCGGCGAAACCGCAGATACTCCTTGCTCTTCTCCTGAAGCTCCCCCAGCCGCCCCATTCGTCGTCCACACGAGGAAGGCCCCAGGCGCATCGAGCGACGAAAAGCCACTTGATAAGGTGCCTTGTTAAGCCATTATTTTTGTTTTTGACGTGACTGAATCACGAAACAGGAGGCAGGAAATGACACAGAAGAGGACTTTGCTCACCATCGAATCACTGGCCGAGTTGGCATCGGTTCACCAGCCGCCGTATCTCTCGCTTTACCAGCCGACCCATCGGCACCGTCCCGAGAACCAGCAGGACCCGATCCGGTTTCGCAATCTTGTCAAGGATCTGGAGAAATCGCTCCGGCAAGAGTATCCGGCCGTCGAGACCCGGCTCCTTCTGGAACCGTTCGAAGCCCTCGCTCACGATCATGACTTCTGGAACCACACGCTGGATGGATTGGCCGTGCTGGGCGGGCCTGGCTTGTTTCGAGTGTTCCGGCTTCAGCGGCCGGTTGCCGAATTGGCCGTCGTGGCCGACAGCTTTCACACCAAGCCCTTGCGACGCTTTCTGCAATCGGTCGGTCGCTATCAGGTTCTCGGGCTGAGCCTGCGCAAGATCCAACTCTTCGAGGGGAACCGCGACGCGCTCGACGAGATCGATCCGGCCCTGGGAGTCCCGCGGACGATCACCGAGGCCCTGGGCGATGAGCTGACCGAGCCGCACCAGACGGTCGCCTCATACGGCGGCATCGGCGCGGCGAGCACGCCCATGCACCACGGCCACGGCGGGAAGAAGGACGAGGCAGACATCGATGCGGAGCGTTTCTTTCGTGCCATCGACCGCGCGGTGCTCGAGCACCATTCCCGGCCGTCGAGCCTGCCGTTGATCCTGGCGGCGTTGCCGGAGCATCATCATCTTTTCCATCGGGTCAGCCATAACCCGTTTCTGATGGAGACGGGACTCACTATCAATCCCGATGCCCTGCCGATCGATGAACTTCGGGAACGCGCCTGGCAAGTAGTCGAGCCGCAGTATCAGGCGCGGCTGGCTACACTGGCAGACGAGTTCGCAGTGGCGAAGTCCAATGGGCTTGGCAGTGACGACCTGGCGCAGGTTGCTCAGGCGGCCGCCGCCGGGCGGGTCGCGACGCTGTTGATCGAGTCCGACCGCCAGATTGCCGGCCGGCTCGACGGCTCCACGGGTCGGGTCGAAGTTGCTGATCTGAGCCACCCGCAAGTCGATGACCTACTCGACGATCTGGGCGAGCTGGTCGGGAAGATGGGCGGCCGGGTCCTGGTCATTCCGGCCGAGCGGATGCCGGGGCGGACGGGACTGGCTGCCACCTACCGGTATTGAGCCAATCACAATCACAACAGGAGAACACCATGCAGGTCCAAATCAATACCGACCGTAAGATCAGTTCTTGAGTGTCAGGTCTACACTATTCACTAATCGCCCTCACCTTTTAATTGTTCTGGGGTGCGTTCCCGTTAAGATCGTGACCGTGTCCGTGTCGCGTGTCCGTAAAAAAGCATAGAGCAAAGGGCATAGTGTTACCTCTTGATCGTGAGGCGTAAAGTGTAAGGCGTAAGGGGAGACTGCTAAACACATAAACCGAAGATCTTTCTGGACAGCGCAAGGCTGCCAGCCAG